>JARRNG010000099.1:0-8031 GCA_037385265.1 Nitrospirota bacterium | reverse complement strand
TGTACGACGGTGCAGGAGAAGAAGGAGCCCTCCCCCGGGGCTAACCAGGGCCAGTTCACCCTATACATGAACGGGCCGGACAAGGCATCCCTCGATATCTCGATCGTCCTTGATGCCATATACATCGAGAAGGAGGACGGCACGCGCAGGGAGGTGGTTGGTGGCCCCGTTGAGATATCCTCTCCTTCGATGGTGGGGAGGCAGGAGCTTCTGGGTGAGACATACCTCCCCGAGGGCAAGTACACGAGCCTTCAGGTTGAATTCAAGAAGGCCTCTATCAAGAGAGAGGGCAGGGTGGCCGACCTGGCGCTGCCCCCGGAGGTCACAGAGCTCCCCGTGAACGTTCAGATAGAGGTGGGGCAGAACGTCACGCTGTTTCTGGAATGGGAGCCGGACGCCTCCATAGCCGAGGGATACATGTTCAGCCCCGCGCTGGCCGTGAAGGAGGAGAGTCCCGGGCTTGTGAACCTGCTTATTTTCGTCTCCAACGAGGATTCCGACAACGTAACGGTGATAAACAGGCAGTCCGACGAGGTGGTGGGCACGGTGAAGGCTGGCAGAAGGCCCAGGGGGATAGCGACGAGCCTCTCAAGAGATAACCAGAGGGTCTACGTGGCCAATATGGGTTCGGGCAGCATTTCCATTATAGACCCCAGCACTAACAGGGTCGAAAGTGAGATACCGGTGAGGTTCGGCAGGGATCCCGAGGGCATAGCCGTGGCCAAGCTGGAGGATGAGAGCGAGGTCATCTTCGTGGCCAACCACGGCTCCGACAACGTCTCCGTGCTGGATGCCGCGACCTACGACGAGCTCGAGGGCGTAAAGGTCGGCCGCGGTCCCATCGCGGTGGCCGTGGACCCCCCGGTGGAGGATGTCGTCAATTCCCCTTTTCTCAGCTTTGAGGAGATCAACTTGGTGAGGAGCTACCGGGAGGGCTTCTTCAACGTCTATGTGGCGAACATCCTTTCGCGGGACGTCTCGGTGCTGAGGGTGGACAACCGGAGCGGGCGGGTGGAGGAGGTCTCCACCGTGGAAGTCGAGTGGGGGCCGGTGGCGCTTACCGTGGACCCTGCAAGGGCCAAGGTGTACGTGGCCAACTACGATTCGGACAAGCTGTCCGTAATAGACATGATCGAGATAGCCAGAAACAACTTTTCAGGCGCCGTAAGCGCCATAAACGATGTCGGAAACTCCGTCATCGGGGTCATAGCCGACCCCTCCCTTGAGAGGCTTTACCTCCTGAAGGAGAAAGAGGGGGAAATAATGATCATCCGGCCGCCCTCGGAGTCGCTGGCACCGGAGAGGCTGGCCGTGACGCCCATAATGGGCACCATGCCGGCGGGGGATTCACCTCGGTGGTTCATTCTTGACCCCGAGGAAAGGAAAATTTATGTGGCGGACAGGGACTCCGACAGCGTGATGGTGATAGACAAGGCTACAAGGAGGCGGGAGAAGGTCTTGCCAGTCGGTAGGGGACCGTACGGCATTGCGATTTTTCCGGAATTCTAATGCCTAATGAATGAAGCTGGGAGGTTTTCTGTTGCGATGGTTTGTCTTTGTAATTGTTTTTCCACTCTTGGTTTCTTCCGCCTTTGCTTATAGCGGCAGAGCGAACCTGACTTACAGCAGAGGGGAATCGTTTGAGGAAGGGGAAAAAATCTCAACCTCCGACAGGCTAAGCCAGAACTACTTCCTTGGCCTGAGCAGAGTACTCACCCCCATGCTCTCCTACCGGTTTTCCCTGAGCGCCAGCCTCTTCGACCAGACCACCGAGTCCGAGGGACTGACGAGGAATATCTTCAGGAGGAGTGGAACGGCGGGGCTGGACTTTACTCTTGACAACCCCTACTTCCGCCTTACCTCGGGATACGTCCGTAGGGAAAACTGGAACACCGCCCGCTTGGTGGATGAGAGCAGGACCTCCCGAGACTTTTACTACGCCCGCCTGGACGTCGTCACCAGAGACTTCCCAACCCTTTACCTAGAATACGACAGGTCCACTACCTTCGACCACCTTCCCGTGGCGAAGACGGATACGACTTCCACGAAATACTCAGCCAGCTCGTCCTATCATTACAAGACCGAGGCACTCTCGGCGCTTTACACACTCAGCTACACCAGGACGGAGACCGACACCCCGCTGGCCTTGGTCAGGCAGTTTGTAGAAGACTCCTATGCGGGTGCCTACAACGTCAGGTACGACGAGGATTTTTGGGATAGATCCATTGACTTGGCAGTCGCATACCGGGGTAACCTCGGGAGGACTGAATCGACCTCGACGGTGGGGGAGACCGGCCTGGTGCTGTTCAAGCGAATACCCAGGGTGGGCCTCCATGCCCGCGACGTATTTGTGCGCGATGTGCGTGAGCTTCAGGAAGAGCCGGACCTGACCAACTTGGATTACGAAACGCCGATAAACACCATAAACATAGGGACCGAGGAGTTCCACAATATAGGGATAGAGCTGGATATCTCCGAAGAGAACAAGACCGTGGACAGGATCTTCGTCTATGTTTTCGTCCCCGTCGGCACCATCCTGAAAGACCCTCCCGCCCTGGCCGACTGGAGCGCTTTCAGCAGCGAAACCAACCCGCCAGAGCCGATCGGGACGGATTGGGACCCGGTGAATGTACAGGAGGTGATACTCCATCCGCCCTCGGAGGTGACGGACATCAACCCCGACGTCGACAACCCCAGCATATACCTTTATGAGATAGTGTTCACCTCGCCTCAGCAGGGAGTCCGCTTCTACAAGGTTATCAACGAGGTGCCCGTCAGCCAGACGGGCCTGCAGGACGTTTTCGTGACGGAGATAGAGGCGCAGGGAGAGGAGCTGGTCACCGCCGGGGAGTCCACGACTGTGAATGACTTCTTCGCGCAGGGGATCGACCTTCGCCTGGGCCTGAACCGGTGGAAAAAGGTGAAGATAGTACTGCATTACAACATCTACCGGTCTGACTCGAACCCCACGTCGTTTCTGAATCCCGTCACGGGCATCTTCAAAAACTTGTTCTCCAAGGACCTGGGAGTGGAGGAAGACACGAGGGTTACGGTGAGGAGGTCCTTCGGTCCCGCGGTCATCTGGAGGACTCTCGATATGCTCACCACCACATTCCGCATCAATAGAAGCGAGTTTTTTGACAGCGATGGTCTTACCGATACAGCTGCGAATACCTATCTGGTCTCTTTTGACGCAACCCCTCTTCCCACCCTTGACGCACATTTATCGGCGATAAGGACCGACAGCTTCTCCTTCGGAACCAAGCGGTCAACTAACCACTCCCTGCTTATGACCCTGGGGACCAAGTTGTACAGTGAGGTCAGGATGACTACCGACGTCGGATACATCGATTCTAAGAATCATGAAACGGGCGGTAGAGCCAACTCCGAGTTCATAAGGGGCACGATAGACGCACGGATTACCGAAGCGCTGATCACACATGCGACCTTTGGCCTCGAATGGGCCTCGACGGAAAAGGACTCCGAAAAGGACTCCTCCTCCGCTAGGAACGGCACCGTGATCGTCACGTACCGGCCCGCCAGGCTGATTAACTTCTCAGGCAACTTCAGGATAAGGGACACCGACGATGACACCACGACCACAGAAGGGGTTTCGGTCAGCTGGCAACCGTGGCCCGTCATAAGGATTTTGGGGAGCTACCAGCACAAAAACGTCTCTCCCGGGCCTGAGAACATCGACTCGGTGACCGCCTCCGTAAAATGGGATGTAGCGAAGTTCTTGGACGTCAGGGTCACGGCGACTTATACCCGGGCGCTTAGAGAGGTCGAGACTGAAAGCAGAGGGGTCACCGTCAATTTAAATGGAAGATTCTGAATACTTAATTTATAATAATATAGTGATAATATGAAAACCGACATCTCCAATCGAGCTTTTCGCCACGGCCCCGGGCGCGCCGCCTCAGGCCGCAAGGCACTGGAAGCTGGCGTTACCGGCAGGAAAGGAAGGGGCTGGAGGCTGCCTGCCGGTTTTCTCGCCCTTCTCCTCGGGGCCCTATTCTTGTTTATGGTCGGCTGCGGGGGCACGAGACCGACGTTCTACAAGCTCCATGGGTTTAATGCCCGAACAATAAAGAAGGTGGCGGTATTGCCGCTGGACCCCCTGGCGGGCGACAAGAACTCGGGAGAAAGGTTCAGGATGGCGATAATCGCCGAACTCCTGTCCAAGGGCGTGGATGTGGTTGAGCCGGGCGAGGTCATAAGGGTTATGGTCGATATGGACCTGCAATCTCTTCGCAGCCTCACTGTAAAAGACATACAGGAGATTGGTACGAGGCTGGGCGCCGATTACGTGATGACAGGCTCCGTGGGGTCGTACGCGATGAGGAAGGGGGCAAGAGTCAGTTATCCCGACGTCTCCATTACCCTGCTCCTCTGGGAAGTGTCCTCGGGAGAGATAGTCTGGTCCGTCTGGCACGCCACTGGAGGGGCCACTTTCGCGAGCAGGCACTTCGGCGCCGAGGGCAGAACCCTCAACGAAGCCGTGCAGGAAGTTGTCAAAGAGGCGATAAATGTGTTATTTTATCCAGTATTTTAGCGTATGAGGAAATTAGCCATCATAGGCTCGCTGTGCCTGATGCTCATGACCCTGGGGTGCCGGGGCTCCCTGAAGGAGTACGAGGCGTCCTTCATCAACCCGAATTTCGACTTTTCATACGTAAAGACGGTGGCAGTCCTTCCCTTCGACAACCTGACACAGGATAGAAACGCCGGGGACGTCGTAAGGCATCTGGTAATCAACGAGCTTCTGGCCACGGAGCTCGTGGAGGTGGTGGTTCCCGGCGAGGCCGTAGCCGGCATGAATTCCCTGGGGATAAAATCCGTTTCCACCCTGAGCGAAAAGCAGATTATAGCACTGGGCAAGGCCCTCAATGTCCAGGCCGTCATGTACGGGGCCGTCGAGAAGTACGATATCATCAGGGAACGAAACATTTCCGAGCCCGAGGTGACCATCACCATAATAATGGCCGAGACGACCACGGGCGGGATTGTATGGTCAGTCACTAAGACCGGTGGCAGGGCAGGTTTCACGGCCAGGCACTTCGGCGCCAGGACGGATACCCTCAGCGAGGCCTTGCTGAAGGTGGTAAGGGACTCCATTCAAACCCTTTTCGAGTACTGAGCACCTGACGGGAGGCATATCCTAGGGGTGCCTCTATGGACCCGGAGCCCCCTCGGCCTGTTCGGAAACGATGCGGGCGCTCATCAGGAGACGAGATGCGTAGGGGAAATCAAGGCAGAACAAGCCGTGCGCGCTCTTTACGGGCAGAAAATGTCCAATTTACGCCCCGGCCGTGCACCCTGGCATATGTGCGCCTGCTAATGTTCTTTGCGTTTTGCGCCAGTCTCTTGGTCCCCGTAGCCGTCTCTGCGGGGACGGGTCCGGGCATGAAGATCGCGGTTTTCCCCTTTGGCAACCTCTCGGAGGATATGGAGGCGCCGAGGGCGGTGATGCCGGCCGTAAAGGACCGTCTGGCCGAGATGGGGATGATACTGGCCGACGAGGCGGACGTCGACAGGATACTTTTCCGAGACCGGCAGAGGGACACTTCCTACGTGTCCGCCGACGTGGCCCGCGAGTTCGGGGACGAACTGGGGGTGAAAGCCGTTTTCGTGGGGTGCGTCGTCAGCTACACTGAGGAAGACAGCCCCCAGATAGGGCTCACGGCGCGCTTGATAGACACCCGCACGGGCCGGATACTCTGGGCGGGTTTCAACTCCGCCAAGGGGACCGAGTTTGCCGGCCTCCTGCGCCTGGGAGAGATAAAGACGATGGACCGCCTGATTCCGGAGGTTGTGGACCGCCTCCTCGGCTCACTCAGCCCCGGACCTCCTCCCGTGCATAGGGAGCAGACTTACAAGATTGCGGTGATGCCTTTCAAGAATAATTCCGAGGCTGTGAATGCGGGAAAAAAGATCTAGACGCTAGAGAAAGTAGATATAATGTAGCAAATGTAAAGCTCCCTAAAATCAAAAAATCGATAACTGCATTACAAGACCCTTGAGTTGCTCTCGGGGGAGCTGAATTCCGATGGCTTCCTGCTGGGGACTCTTGAGAGCTACCCCGAGAGGCAGCGCGCCACCACACCCCCCGAGGTGGAGATGACCGTGAGGCTCCTTGATGCCAGGGAGAAACGCATGCTGTGGTACGACAGTTTGCTCATGGTCGGCAAAAAACGTATAATATTAAATTCATGGGATCGGATATGGCCCGCAGACGAGACCGCCTACCAGGTTATCTCGAAACTGATGAAAAGGATGGAGAATTTAAAGTGGCGTTAATGAGAGCGACGGAAGGGGCCGACAGGGGCGGGATGAATCTATGGAGGCTGTTTTTCTGCTGTTCCACTGTGTTTGTTCTTTTGCTATTGGGCTGCGCCTCGGTCTCCCAGAAGGCGCAGACAGCGGAAGTGTTGGCCTGGGTCAACGGCGAGCCGGTGACTGAGGGCGATGTGCTGTATCAGCTCCAGGTGTCCCACAGGAGGGAGGACCTCGCCGGAGCGGGGGCCATCGACGTTTCGGATTACGTGCAGAACGTTATAAACAACATCCTGTTGGTCCAGGAAGCCCGCATCATGGGGCTGGACAAGACCCCGGAGTTCAAGAAGGCCATCGACGATTACATCCTCAGGGAGTCAGTGGTGAAGCTCCACGACGAGGAGGTCCTGGCGAAGACGGAGCTGACGGAGGAGGACGTCGTCGACTACTTCAACGAGAACTTCAACTTGTTTACCCTTGACTATATTGTTACGGATTCGGAGGAGAGGGCAGAGGAGGCCTTGGCTAAGCTCAAGGAGGGCGCGGATTTCGAGGAGGTCGCCTCGGAGTATTCCGTGCGAGGGAAAGAGGAAGAGGCGGATATCAAGACCAAGATGGAGGAGGAGGAGGATACGAATCCCCACCAGATAGTCCTCACCCTCAACGCCCTGGAAAAGACGCCCGAAATAGAGGAAGCTGTCCTCGGCATGGAGCCCGGCGACAGGAGAGGCGTCATCCAGTCGGGCGAACAGTATTACATCGTTGAGCTCGTAAGCCAGAAAGAACCGGATTTGAAGGACCTGGAGAAGGAGCACGTCAGGAAGAGGATCGAAAAGGGTGCTCTAGAGGCCAAGCAGAAGAAGCGCGAAGACGACTACGTTATGGACCTCCGCGAGAAGGCCGCCTTGGAAGGCCAGTTGCATATCTACGAGGATGTCCTCTCGTCTGTCGATTTCAAGGATCGTACTGAAGAGGAGATGGATAAGTTAAAAGCTGATGACAGGATCGTCGCGGAGGTCTATGGCAACAAGCTCACTGTGGGTGACCTGGCCTCGGCGGCAAGGTTCGATAAGACGAAGGAGGGTCTCCTGGACAACTGGATAAGCTTCAAGGTCGTGAACCACGAGGCCCTGAGCAGGCATTACGAGCAGGCTCCTGAACTTAAGGAAATGCTCGATAGCTACAAGAAGCAGCTACTAAAGGACGCCTTCATCAAAAAGGTGATATTGCCCCAGATCATGGTTTCCGATGGAATCCTGAAGGATTATTACTCCGAGCACAAGGAAGACTTCGTCAAGGCTCCTCGATACAAGTTGCAGCAGATCACTGTGAAGAGCGAGGAGGACGCCGAGGCCGTTCTAGAGGAACTGAAGGGGGGTGCGGACTTCTCGTGGGTTGCGAAAAACAGGTCCACGGACGCCAACAGGGAGTTTGGCGGCAACCTCGGATGGAAGAGGAAGGGCCAGCTACCGGCCGAGTTCTGGGATTATCTGGACTCCCTGGAGCTGGGCCAGATAAGCCCAATAATAAGCACGGGTTCCTCTTTCCTCATAATACGCATGCAGGACAAAGAAGAGGGTGAGATTCCAAAGTTCGAGGAGATAAAGGGAGCTGTGTTCAACGCCTACATGCAGGACAAGTTTGGCACCCTCATGGACGACTACGTCGCGAAGCTCAGGGATGGGGCGGATATCAGGGTCAACGAAAAGGCGGTTCGCTCTTTGGAGGAGCGGCTTAGAGGCGGCGCTTAGCTTG
>JARRNG010000098.1:0-6092 GCA_037385265.1 Nitrospirota bacterium | reverse complement strand
GCTAAGCGCCCCTCTTCTTCAGCGTCGCGTGGGCCCCCGCCAGCCTCGCTATGGGTACCCTGAAGGGAGAGCAGCTCACGTAGTCGAGGCCCACGTTATAGCAAAACTCAACCGATGCGGGGTCGCCGCCGTGCTCCCCGCAGATTCCCATCTTCAGGTTCTTCTTCGTTTTCCGGCCCTTTTCCACGGCCATCTTTACGAGCAGGCCCGTGCCCGTCTGGTCTATCGTTATGAAGGGGTCGTTATCGAGGATGCCCTTCTCCACGTAATAGGGCAGGAACCTGCCGGCGTCGTCCCTGGAGAGGCCGAACGTGGTCTGCGTCAGGTCGTTGGTCCCGAAGGAGTAGAAGTCGGCCTGCGTGGCTATCTCGTCGGCCGTCACCGCCGCGCGCGGGAGCTCTATCATCGTGCCCACCGTATAACGCACCTTGACCTTGCTCTTCTTCTGGACTTCGTCCGCCACCTTCACCACGACCTCGCGCATTAACTTGAGCTCGTTTACGTGGCCCACGAGGGGGATCATTATCTCGGGTATCACCTTGACCTTCCTCTTGATCAGCTCGCAGGCGGCCTCCATTATCGCCCGGGCCTGCATCTCATATATCTCGGGGTAGGTTATGCCGAGCCTGCATCCCCTGTGGCCCAGCATGGGGTTGAACTCGTGGAGGGCATCATTGCGCGCCTTGAGCTTCTTGAACGGCACCTTCATCTGTTTTGCAAGCTCTTTGAGTTCCTTGTCGTCGTGGGGAAGGAACTCGTGGAGGGGTGGGTCGAGCAGCCTGATGGTGACGGGCAGCCCCTCCATGGCCTTGAAAATGCCCTTGAAGTCGTTCCTCTGGTATGGCAGAAGCTTCGCTATGGCCTTTCTCCTGCCTTCCTCGGTATCCGCAAGTATCATCTCGCGGACGGCTTTTATCCTGTCCGCCTCGAAAAACATGTGTTCCGTGCGGCAGAGGCCTATGCCCTCGGCTCCGAAGGTGCGCGCCAGGGCCGACTCGTGCGGCGTGTCGGCGTTAGTGCGGACTCCAATCTTGCGGACCTGGTCGGCCCATTTCATGAGTTCCTTGTACCACTCGTTATGTTCGGGGTCGGCGGGCATCAGGTCGAGCTTGTCTTCGTAGACGCGGCCAGCGGTGCCGTTAAGGGTTATCCAATCGCCTTCCCTCAGGACGTTGCCGTTTACGTTGATGACCTTCTTCTTGAGGTCTATCTCGAGGTCCGAACAGCCGACTATGCAGCACTTGCCCCAGCCCCTCGCGACCAGAGCGGCGTGGCTGGTCATGCCTCCCCTGGCCGTAAGGATGGCCTGGGCGGCGTGCATGCCGTGGACGTCCTCGGGAGAGGTCTCGTTCCTGACGAGTATGACCTTGAGGCCTTTCTTTGCCCATGCCTCGGCATCGTCGGCCGTGAATACCACCTGGCCCATGGCGCCGCCCGGTCCTGCGGGAAGACCCTTGGCCAGCTGTTTGGCCTTCTTCTCGGCAACGGGGTCGACGCTCGGGTGCAGGAGCTCGTCTATCTGGCCGGGCCTTACCCTCATAAGCGCGGTCTCCTTGGAGATGAGCCTCTCCTTGGCCATCTCCACGGCCATGCGGATGGCCGCCTGTCCGTTTCGCTTCCCCACGCGGGTCTGGAGCATCCAGAGCCTGCCGTCTTCTATCGTGAACTCGATGTCCTGCATGTCGGTGTAGTGGCGCTCGAGCTTCCTTTCGATGGCGTGAAGCTGCTTATAGAGCGCCGGCATCTTTTTCTCGAGCGAAGGCAGACGCCTGGTGTCGGCGGTCTTTCCGGCCTCGTTGACTGGGTTGGGAGTCCTTATGCCGGCCACCACGTCTTCTCCCTGCGCGTTGGGAAGCCACTCGCCGAAGAACATGTGCTCTCCCGTGGCGGGGTTTCGGGTGAATGCCACGCCCGTTGCGGAGCTGTCGCCGGTGTTTCCGAACACCATTGTCTGCACGTTCACCGCCGTGCCCCAGTGCTCGGGTATGCCCTCGATCTTTCTGTAGGAGACCGCGCGCTTGCCCATCCACGACTGGAAGACCGCGCCAATGCCTCCCCAGAGCTGCTTCATGTGGTCGTCGGGGAATTCCTTGCCGAGGGTATTCTTGATAATCTTCTTGAACCTGGAGCAGAGGGTCTTGAGGTCCTCGGTGGTGAGGTCTATGTCGCTCTTATAGCCCTTCCTTTTCTTGACCCTCTCCATCTCATGCTCGAGCTTGTGGCGCACAGCGTCGTGGTCCGTCTTGGGCTCGATGCCCGCGGCCTTCTCCATGACGACGTCGGAGTACATCATCATCAGGCGCCTGTAGGCGTCGTAGACGAAGCGGGGGTTGCCGGTCTTCTTTATGAGGCCCGGAATGGTCTTTGTCGTGAGGCCGACGTTAAGGACAGTCTCCATCATGCCAGGCATGGAGCTCCTCGCGCCGGAGCGGACGGAAAAGAGAAGCGGATCGTTGGGGTCGCCGAACTTCTTGCCCATTATCTTTTCGACCCTGGCCAGGGCCTTGTTCACCTGTTCCGTAAGAGCTGCAGGGTAACGCCGGTTGTTTTCGTAGTACTCGGTGCAGACATCCGTGGTGATGGTGAATCCCGGTGGCACCGGGATGCCTAGGTTGACCATCTCCGCAATGTTGGCGCCCTTGCCGCCCAGCAGATTTTTCATGCCGGCCCGGCCGTCAGCCTTGCCGTCACCGAAAAAGTAGACGTATTTCTTCTTTCTCTTCGCTCCGCCTTTCTTCTTTGCAGCAGCCTTTGCCATACGTGCCTCCGAGGGTATAATATTTTCCGATGGTTGACAGATTTTAAGGAAATATAGACTAACTCATATGACCGAAAATATCAAGCAAAAATGGCTTCGGAGGCCGCGGGAGGGACCCTTGACAACTGACAAAAAGGTGATAGAGTGTTCCTAGCATGAGTGGCACCGAAAGACTGGAGAGGATCGCAAGACTCATCCGCTACTACGCCATAGTCTCCACCTCCGAGGCCGGCTCGGGCCATCCCACCTCGGCGCTTTCGGCGGTGGAGCTGATGGTCTCGCTTCTCTTCGGGGGGACTTTCAGGTTCGACCCGGATGACCCTGGGCATCCGAACAACGACAGGCTTATATTTTCGAAGGGGCACGCCACGCCCCTCTTTTACTCGCTCTGGGCCGCGGCGGGAAGGCTCACCGAGGAGGAGCTCCTTACCTACAGGAAGTTCGGAAGCCCCCTGGAGGGCCATCCCTCGCTCGCCTTCAAGTACACCGAGGCCGCAACGGGCTCCCTCGGCCAGGGCCTCTCGGTGGGGGTGGGAATGGCCCTCAACGCCAAGCTCGACGTACTGCCATACCGCACCTTCGTCCTCCTCGGCGACAGCGAGATGGCCGAGGGCTCCCAGTGGGAGTCCATCCAGATTGCGGCCCACTACGGGCTCGACAATCTCGTGGGCGTCATAGACGTCAACCGCCTGGGCCAGCGCGGCGAGACGATGTACGGCCACGACATCGGGGCCTACGAAAGGCGAGTGTCGGCCTTCGGGTGGAAGACGATAACCGTGGAGGACGGCCACTCGATCCCGGAGGTCCTTTCCGCCTACGGGGAGGCCGTCAAGACCGAGGGCACGCCGGCCATGATAATAGCCAGGACCATCAAGGGCAAGGGCGTCTCCTTCCTGGAGGACAAGAACGGCTTCCATGGCAAGGCGCTTTCGAAGGAAGACGCCCAGCGGGCCATAAAGGAGTTTGGAGAGATAGACAAGGGCGTCAGGGGAGATATATCGAGGCCCGAGGACAGGAGGCCCGCCCGGAGGGCGCCTGAAAAGGTGGAGGGACCCGACTATCCGGCGGACAAGCCCGTGGCCACCCGCGCCGCCTACGGAAACGCCCTCAAGAGGATCTACCCGGCCTATCCCGACATCGTGGCCCTGGACGGGGAGGTCAGCAACTCCACCCACGCCGAAGAGTTCGGTGACGCCTATCCGGAGCGGTTCTTCGAGATGTACATTGCCGAGCAGAACATGGTGGGCTCGGCCATCGGGCTTGCCAGGAGGGGCAAGGTGCCCTTCGTGTCCACTTTCGCGGCCTTCATGACCCGCGCCTTCGACCAGATCCGGATGAGCCAGTACTCCGAGGCCAACATCAAGTTCTCGGGCTCTCACGCCGGGGTGTCCATCGGCGAGGACGGCCCCTCGCAGATGGGGCTCGAGGACCTCGCGATGTTCCGCACGCTCCAGCCCTGCGCCGTCCTTTACCCCTGCGACGCCTATTCGACCGAGAGGCTCGTAGAGGAGATGGCCAGGCGCCAAGGCCTAGCCTACATCAGGACGACCAGGGGAAAGACGCCAATACTCTATGGACCCGACGACGACTTCCCCATCGGGGAGAGCAAGGTGCTCAGAAGAAGCGGAAACGACGCCGTCACGGTCGTGACGGCGGGCATAACCATCTTTGAGGCCCTGAGGGCCTACGAGGACCTTCTGAAGGACGGCATAAGCATCCGCGTGGTGGACCTCTACAGCCTAAAGCCGGTGGATGCGGAGACCTTGAGGGAGGCCGCCGCTGAGACCGGGGCCCTCGTGACTGTGGAGGACCACGTGAGGGAGGGCGGCCTGGGAGACGCCGTGAGGCTGGCCCTGGAAGAGGACACTAAAGCCCCGATTCATTCTCTCGCCGTGACCAAGATTCCCAAGAGCGGAAAGCCCGCGGAGCTCCTCGACTACGAGGGGATATCGAGCGCGGCCATATACGCCAAGGTAAGAGAGATACTCAAGTAGGCCTGCCCGGAGGGGGCGCGGGATTATCTGGCCCCGAGAGCTCAAAGCGGGGCGGCGTTCTCAGGGGTGTTCCAGGCTCTTCTCCCGCAGTATCAGCTGCTTGTACTCCTCGTAGCCTATGGCGGTCTGCCAGTGGCCGGTGAGCTTCGCCGCGCCTATGATGCCGAAGAAGACCACAGCCACGAGGGCCGCGAAGACGACGGGCTTAAGCACTCTTCTCTTTGGCGTGGCCACCTCGAGGGCCCCCTTGGAGGGGCAATTCGCGACACAGGTGAGGCAGCCCGTGCACTCCGGGGACTTGACCCTTTCCGTACTCTCAACCTTGAGAAGAGAGGGGCAGTTCTTCGTGCACCTGTGGCAGTGGATGCAGGCCTCGTCGTTCCGGGTTATCTTCCAGGGGCTGGCGTAGCTCAGGAGGCCCACGAAGGCCCCGTAGGGGCAGAGGTAGCGGCACCAGAAGTTTCTGAAGGGTATCGAAAGCGCCACTAGGGCCACGAGGGTCACGGCGGTGTAGGTGCCCATGTCCGTGAAGAAACGGAGCATCTTTACGTCGGCCACCTTCCAGTAGGGCGAGATGATGAAGGCGAGTATCATCCAGCCCGCCATCTGGAAGATGACGACATAGAGGAATAGCGCCATGAGGATGTACTTCAGGGACCTGAGCGGTATGTCGAGATAGGGGTGTATGTTGAAATTTCTTCCGAAGACCTTTCCGCCGGCCTTGTAGAGCGCCTCCGAAAGGGTGCCCACCGGGCAGATCCACCCGCAGAAGCTCTTCTTGAGGGTGAGCGAGCCTACTATCGCTCCGAGGAATATCGCCAGGCCCGCCGGGTGCACGGGGTCGAAGGTGCCGGTGATGATCCAGAACTTGAGCGACATGAGGCTGCCGATGGGGAGGAAGCCCTCCACAAGCGGGGGCCTTCGCACCAGGGGCGTTCCCGAGAGGAAGTGCTCCGTAAAGAGGTAGAACCTCCAGCCGCCGTACACCACGAGGGCAAAGAGCCCCCATTGGAAGGCGTAGCGTATTTTCTTCAGGTACGTGCGGTCCGTTTTTTCCACTATTATTAGTTTATAATTTTCGTCCTTCCGGGCGGTATGATTTGAATCAGAGCGGCGGGGGGAACGCAAGCGAAAAGGGGGTTCCGCTTTCCGGCGAACCCCCCTTTGGGAAAACTAATTTCCTACGAGAGTATGTTTCTGGCCTCTTCGGGGAGGGCCTTTCGCACCGGCCTGTTGGTGATGGTCTTTTCGACTATCGCCGCCGTGCTGCCGACCTTGAGCTTGTCGAAGAGGAGGCCGAACTTGTCGGAGAGCTCGCCCATGATGGGCCCCTTGACGTC
>JARRNG010000097.1:0-8707 GCA_037385265.1 Nitrospirota bacterium | reverse complement strand
AAGTCTATAGTTGGCTGTAGAAGGAACAAGCGCGATGTCCAGTGGGGGGGAACCGGACATCGCGCTCACAAATCGCTCATTATGGCCGAGATTAAGGAGACTGTGGAGCGCGAGTTCGCGCGGTAGTCTCCGGCCATAATGAGCTATTTGTGAGCGCGATGTCCGGTTCCCCCCCACTGGACATCGCGCTTGTTCCTTCTACAGCAAACTATAGACTTTAAACCCCCCTTTATGATCTAATTATTGAACCATTTAGATTATTAGTGAGGTTAATTGTCCAACTTCAAGATACTGAAATCCCCGTGGGAGAAGGATTTTGTCCGCCTGCTAGGCAGCACTAAAAGACATGTCCGCCTCGCCAGCCCTTTCATCAAAACAGACGTGGCCTCCTTGATTGCGCAGAACGTCCGAGCCGAGGCGAGAATCGATTTCCTGAGTTCTTTCAAGCTCGCTAATTTCCACCGAGGGGCTTCCGACCTTGAAGCGTTAAGCCTCCTGTTACATCAAGATGCCAGTATCCGGAACTACCATCGGCTGCACGCGAAAATATTCGTTTTCGACGACAAACGAGCGGTGGTCACATCCGCGAATCTTACCCCTGGCGGCCTTTTCAATAATTATGAATATGGCATTTTGATCGAGGACGAAAAACTATCTGTCAAGATTGCACTAGACTTCAAGAAGATTTTTGACGACAAAGACCTCACGGGAGATATTACGTCTGAAATCATTGATACCGCATCGGCCATACTCGCTGCCATACCAAAGGAAATAGGACGCCGTTTTGCAGTGGCCGAAGAAACGTTGCTTAGTAAAGTTGCCGAGGAACATGATCGATATGAAGGCGGAACCGAATCGATTCAGAAGAACCTCAAGGGCTGGGAGAAAGATGTATTTGATGTACTGAACGAAATCGACCTTGATATCTTTAAACTGAAGGACGTTTATGAGTACGAGGAAAGGCTGAGCAAGCTTCATCCTGAAAATAAATTCGTAAAAGCCAAGATCAGACAACAGTTGCAACAGCTCAGGGATTTGGGACTGATAGAATTTCTTGAGCGCGGCATCTATCGCAAACTCTGGAAGTAACCATCGGGACACCCGTAACCTCCCTTTAATATAGCCTTTTTCTTATTACATATAGTCTCTTTACATTTCATCGGCTATCGATCAAAGATCACCTTCAAGAGAATCCAAGAAGGTGTCTTTGGCTATCAGGCGACTACAACCAGAAGACTTCCAAGTTGAATCCACAACTGTATGGTCTTTTCCCAGGCGAGGCAAATGGGCGACTCACAAGTCCACTTACAGAGGGAACTGGTCGCCCCAGGTAGTTAGGAACCTTATCCTAAGGTATTCCGCTGAGGGAGACACTGTTCTCGACCCGATGGTAGGCGGCGGAACGAGTCTGATAGAGTGCAAACTGACGGGGCGGCGAGGCATCGGAATTGATATCAACCCCGAATCTATCGACACTAGCAGGAAGAATTTGGCGTTCGAGTGTCTTTCCGCGCCGGAACAGGAGCTATACTTAGGAGATGCAAGAAACCTCAGTTTCATTGAGGATGCTTCGATAGATTTCGTTCTGACGCATCCTCCATATGCAGATATAATCAAATACTCCCAAGGAGCCATCAAGGGCGACCTCTCCAACATCCATTCGATTAGCGATTTCAGCCTTGAGATGGAGGCCGTCGCGAGAGAATGCCATAGAGTACTACGGCCCAGAAAATACTGTGCCGTCTTGATGGGCGACACAAGAAGAAATAAATATTATGTTCCTCTTGCCTATAAAATAATGAATTGCTTCCTCAACGCGGGCTTTATTCTGAAAGAAGACATAATCAAGGTTCAACATAACTGCAAAGCGACAGGTTTCTGGGTAAAGAAATCAATTGAGCACAATTTTCTCCTAATCATGCATGAGCACATTTTCGTCTTTCATAAAGCCCTATAGGCTATCGATAGGATGCAACAGTTAAGGCGGGATAATAAGGCTTCGCCCCTACTTCCTCTCCACCTTCTCCTTGCAGGGGAGGTTCTTGTGGACGAGGGTCTTTTTCTTCTTGCAGTAGAGGGCGATGAAGGTCCGGCAGGAGCGGGAGCCGTCCACCGAGTCGTCCTTGGGGAAGCTGGCGTGCTTGCACGCCAGGTCGCAAAACCGCATCATAACTTGACCACTCCTTTTCCTTTGGCGCTTATAGCAGGTTGCTGAAAAAGCCCGTTTTCAGGTCGGTCATTGCGAGGAGCGACTGCGACGAAGCAATCTCACAAGCCATTGATTTACCGAAAGGCGAGATTGCTTCGCTGCGCTCGCAAAGACGTTCAAAATACTTTTTCAGCATCCTGTTAAAACCCCCTCCCCTCAAGGGAGGGGAGGGTTATCAGAAGTCCGGGAAGATCTTGATGGCCACCTCGGCCCCGCCGGGATGAGACCCTTTACGTCGGCGCCCTCGAGGTCCACGCCCCTTGAGTCCGCGAAGCCCTTGATCCGGCCGTACATCTCCTCGAGGTCGTAGCGGAAGGGGTCCGCCACGTCGATGTCGATGCCCTCGCCGTCTATGCTCACGTCAACCAGCATGCCTCTCCTCACCTTGCTCTTCCTTCCGTGTCGCCCCCGGCCCGCCCATCGCTAAAACAACGACCGCTGCTCCGGCGGCTGCTGGCCTCAATCCCTCTCGGCCACGCGGCCGATGCTCACCACGCGGTCCTCGTGGTTCACGTCCATGAGCTTCACGCCCTGGGTGGCACGCCCCAGGAGCGAGATGTCGCCGGCCCGCATCCTTATAACCTTTCCGGCGTTTGACATCATCACCACCTCGTCGTCGTCGCTCACCTGTATGAGGCCCACGGCCTTCCCGCCGCGCTCGGTGAGCTTTATGGAGATGACGCCCTTTCCGCCGCGCCCCTGGACGGGGTAGTTCTCTATCTTGGTGCGCTTGCCCTGGCCCCTCTCGGTTATCGTAAGGAGCACGGTGCGGTCCCGGGCCACGTCGGCCGAGACGACCTCGTCGTCCTTGGTGAGCCTTATGCCTATCACGCCCTTTCCGGCCCGGCCTATGGATCTCACGTCCTCCTCGTTGAAGCGGATGCTCTGTCCCTTCCGGGTGCCTATGATGAGGTCGCTCGTTCCGTCGGTTATGCGCACGCAGATGAGCTCGTCGCCCTCATCGAGCGTCATGGCTATGATGCCCGTGGCCCGGGGGCGGGAGTATTCCTTGAGGGCCGTCTTCTTCACTATGCCCTTCCGGGTGAAGAAGACCAGGTTTCCCTCCTCGAAGCTCTTTATGGGGAGCGCCGTGGCGAGCTTCTCGCCCTCCGAAAGCGGGAGCAGGTTCACTATTGCCTTGCCCTTTGCGGCGCGCCCCGCCTCGGGTATCTGGTATATCTTCTGCCAGTAGACGCGGCCCTTGTTCGTGAAGAAGAGCATGTAGTCGTGAGTGGAGCCTATGAAGAGGGCCTCGACGAAGTCCTCCTCGCGGGTCTGCATGCCCGTGAGGCCCTTGCCCCCGCGGTGCTGGCTGCGGTAGGCGCTCAGGGGGTTGCGTTTTATATAGCCGTTGTGGGAGACGGTGATGACCATGTCCTCCTCGGTTATCATGTCCTCGAGGGTTATCTCGTCCGTCTCGGCGGTTATCTCGGTCCTGCGCTCGTCGGCGTACTTTCCCTTCACCTCCAGTAGCTCGTCCCGTATTATCTGCGTGACCAGGGCCTCGCTTCCCAGGATGGCCTTGAGCCTCTCTATCTCCTTGAGGGTCTCCTTGTACTCCGAGACTATCTTGCCGCGCTCCAGGCCCGTGAGGCGCTGGAGCTTCATGTCCAGGATGGCCTGGCTCTGGGCCTCCGAGAGGCCGTAGCCGCCCATGAGGCCCCGCTTGGCCTCCTCGGGGCTCTCGGAGCCCCTTATGAGGGCGATAACCTCGTCCAGGTGGTCCAGGGCCTTCTTGAGCCCCTCGAGGATGTGCGCCCTGGCCTCGGCCTTCGCAAGCTCGAAGCGTGTCCTCCGCACCACCACGTCCCTCCGGTGGGCGATGAAGTAGCTCAGAATCCTCCTCAGGCCAAGCACGTGGGGCTGGTTGTCCACCAGTGTGACCATGTTTATGCCGAAGGTGTGCTCCATCTGGGTGTGCTTGTAGAGGTTGTTGAGGACCACCTGGGCAACCTCGCCGCGCTTGAGCTCTATGACCACCCTTATGCCGTCGCGGTCGCTCTCGTCCCTTATCTCCGAGATGCCGGCGATGCGCTTGGCCCTCACCAGCTCGGCCATCTTCTTTATGAGGGCCGACTTGTTCACCTGGTAGGGGAGCTCCGTGACTATTATCGTCTGGCCCCCCTTGGCGTCCACCTCGATGCGGGCCCTGGCGCGCACCTTGACGATGCCGCGGCCGTTTCTGTACGCCTCCTGGATACCCCTGACGCCGTGGATGACGCCGCCCGTGGGGAAGTCGGGCCCGCCCACGACCTGCATGAGCTCCTCGAGCTTGGCCCTGGGGTCCTCAAGGAGCATTATCAGGGCGTCCACGACCTCGCCGAGGTTGTGAGGGGGGATGTTCGTGGCCATGCCCACGGCGATGCCGGCGGCCCCGTTTACGAGGAGGTTGGGTATGCGCGAGGGGAGCACCACCGGCTCCTGGGTGGTGCCGTCGAAGTTGTCGGCGAAGTCCACGGTGTCCTTGTCGATGTCCGAGAGGAGCTCCTCGGCTATCTTGGCGAGCCTGGCCTCCGTGTAGCGGTAGGCCGCGGCGGGGTCGCCGTCTATGGAGCCGAAGTTGCCCTGGCCGTCCACGAGGGGGTGGCGGAGGTTGAAGCCCTGGGCGAGCCTCACCATGGCGTCGTAGACGGCGGAGTCGCCGTGGGGGTGGTATTTCTTCAGGACCTCGCCCACCACGCCGGCGCTCTTTGAGTATCGCCTGCCCGGCGTGAGGCCCTCGCGGTACATGGCGTAGAGTATCCTGCGCTGCACGGGCTTCAGGCCGTCCTTCACGTCCGGCAGCGCCCTGCCGATGATCACGCTCATGGCGTAATCGAGGTACGAGGCCCTCATCTCTTCTTCTATGCTTATTGGCAGGTTGGTCATCTTGACGGCTCGCTCCTTACTATGGCTTGGTTAACAAACTATACATAATAACATATCCGGGGCGCTTTCCGCCAGTCCTGGAAGGAGGTAACCCTTTGATTTATGAAGAAAAACAATCCATGCGTGGGCCCCGGGCGCCCCGGCGGCCGGAGAGCCGGAAAAGGCGGTCTCCGGGGGCCCTAAAATGCCGCGCTGAACGGCTGAATCAAGCCGAGAGGAGAGGGGTTTCGGAAGGCCCGGACGGGACGGCTCAGTGCAGGGCTACGCCGCAGATATAGACGCCGGGGACGGCCTCGGAGCACCACCTGATATCGCCCTTCCGGGAGGACTCCCACATGTCATCGCTTAGGAACGTAAGGGGGGTTCCAACATCGAAGGGCTGAAGGCTCCGGAAGGCCAGGCCGCTGTCGCTGATATTGGTGGTGATGGCGAACTTGAAAAAGCCCGATTGTTTGGCCTCCGCTTGGCGTTCGTCGCTGTAGCGGACGAGCACAATCTTCTGATGCCTTTTCTCTCTTCTCCTGTCCACGGCCACCCGAGAACATTATAGCGGTAAGTTGAGGCCAATTCAACATGAAATTCTAAGCCGACATTGCTACCTTTACGGGTCTCCGCCTTACATGACCATCCAGTCCTGGGGCATGAACAGCCGCTCATAGGTCATTATTGCGTAATGGTCGGTCATACCCGCGATGAAGTCGCAGACGCTCCGCTGCTTGTTGGGCTTCTTCTCGGCGGGTATGTTGCGGAAGACCTCCCCGGGGTGCTCCATGTAGTAGCCGTAGAGGTCCGTGAGGAGCTTCCTGGCCTTCACGAACTCCTTCTTCGTGCGCTCGCCCTCGTAGACCCGCTGCCAGAGAAAATCCCTGAGGGCGTGGGTGGCCTCCATGACCTCCTTGCTCATCCTGAGCTCCGCGAGGTCCGCCTCGAGGCTCTTCCCCACGAGGTCCCTCACCATCGTGTCTATGCGCTTGGAGTGCGAGCTCCCCAGGGCGCTCCGGACGTCCCTGGGCACATCGCTTGGCCTGAGCACCCCGGCGCGCCTCGCGTCGTCGAGGTCGTGGTTAAGATAAGCAATAATGTCCGATACCCGAACCACCTCGGCCTCGAGAGTGAGGGCCCTGACGCCCGGCGATTTGGACAATATGGAGCCCTTTCCGCCCTTGGAGTGCTTTATTATTCCGTCCCTGACCTCCTCGGTGAGGTTGAGGCCCTTTCCGTCCCTTTCGAGGAAGTCCACCACCCGGAGGCTCTGCTGGTAGTGCTCGAAGCCCCCGGGGTGTATATCCCTGAGGACGGCCTCTCCGGCGTGCCCGAAGGGCGTGTGGCCCAGGTCGTGGGCCAGGGCTATGGCCTCGGTGAGGTCCTCGTTGAGCCTGAGGGCCCGGGCGATGGTGCGGGCTATCTGGCTCACCTCGAGCACATGGGTGAGGCGCGTGCGGTAGTGGTCGCCCCTGGGGGCCAGGAAGACCTGGGTCTTGCGCTTGAGGCGCCTGAAGGCCTTGGAGTGTATCACCCGGTCGCGGTCGTGCTGGAAGCACGTCCTGAGGTCGCCCTGCCTCTCGGGCCTCTGCCTGCCGCGGCTCTGGGCGCTCCTGCAGGCCCTGGGGTGGAGGGTCCGGTCCTCTATCTGTTCCGTCTGGCGGCGGATGTTCATCTACGATTCGGCAAGCTGCATTGAGATGGCCTTGGAAACCCCCGGCTCCTCCATGGTTATGCCGTAGATGAAATCCGAGGCCTCCATGGTGAGCCTGTTGTGCGTGACTACGACGAACTGTATCTCCCTGGAGAGCTCCTTTATCATCTCGGAGAACTTGAAGGTGTTCGACTCGTCCAGCGCGGCGTCGGCCTCGTCGAGAATGCAGATGGGCGTGGGCTTTATGAGGAAGCTCGCAAAGAGGAGCGCCAGGGCCGTAAGCGACTTCTCGCCCCCCGAAAGGAGCGTGATGTTCTGGAGCTTCTTCCCCGGCGGCTGGGCCACTATGTCTATTCCCGTCTCCAGGATGTTCCGCTCGTCCGTGAGCACCAGCTCGGCCTTCCCGCCGCCGAAGAGGGTGACGAAGACCTCGGCGAACTTCCCCCTGAGGGCCTCGTAGGCCTCCCGGAGCTTCTTCCTCGTGGTGGAGTTTATCCTCGAGATGGCCTCCTCGAGCTCGGCTATCGAGAGCTCCAGGTCCTGCTGCTGCTTGTGGAGAAAGTCGTAGCGCTCCTTGAGCTCCTCGTACTCCTCGATGGAGCCCAGGCTCACGGGGCCGAGCTTCTCTATCTTGTCCTTGAGCTCCGCGCGCCTCTCCGGGTCGCCCTCCTCGAGGGGCTCCTCCTCCACCTCGGCGAGCTCGGCCGAGTAGGCGCCGCGAATGCGCTCCACGAGGTTTTCGAGCCTCAGCCTGTGCTCGGCCTTCCGGACCTCGAGCTCCGAGAGGCCCTGCGTCATCCCCTCTATCTCGGACCTGAGGGCCCTGAGGCCCTGCTCCGCGGAGCGCACCTCCTCGGCCTCCGACGAGGCGGCCTCCCTCTCGGCCGATATCCTGCCCTCGAGCTCCGCGGCCTTCACGACCTCTCCCCTGAGCTCATCTTCCCTCGCCCGCGCCTCTTCCTCGCCCTGCCGGATGCGCTCCTCCACGCCGGCCATCTCCCCGCGGAGGGCCTCGCCCTTGCGCGCCAATTCCTCCATGAGGCCCCTCACCGAGGCCGCCTCGTTCCTCAGGGAGTTCATCCTCTCGCCGATGGAGCTTAGCTCAAGCCTCAGGTCCACCGACTCGGCCCTCTTCTGCTCGTGCCCCGCCCGACGGGAGGAGATCTCGCCCTGTATCTCGGCGATGGCCCGTTCGGTGCGGGCCTTCTCCTCCTCCAGGGCCGCTATGGCGGAGGCCTTCTCGCCTATGAGGGCCTCGAGCTGCCGGCGCTCCCCGGAGGCCTGCTCCTCCTCCATCCGCACGACCTCGAGCTTCCTCTGGCCGCGCTCTATCTCCTCGGCCTGCTTCTCGGCCCTGAGCCTAAGAAGCGAGAGCTCCCTTTCGACCTCCACGTGACGCCTCGAGGCCTCCTGGCGGGCCTCCTCGTTTTCCCTGATTGAGGCCCTGGCCTCCTCGGTGCGCGCCTCCAGGGAGGAGACTGTGGCCCTCCGCCCCTCGGTCTCCTCCTCGAGCTCCCTTATCTGCCTCTTGAGGGCCAGTATGCCCCTGGCCTTTCCGGCCACCACGGCCCCCGAGGGCTCCACGGTCTCGCCCTCGAGGGTGACGAGTGTCGCCCCGCCGGCCTCCATGCCCAGGGCGGTCTCTATGTCCCTCACGACGAAGACGTTTCCGAGGAGGCGCTCGATGAGCCCCCTGTATTCCCCGTTTATGCCGACCATGTCCGAGGCCCTGGCCATGGCCCCCTCCGGAAGCTGGGAACCGCTGAGCGGACCCCCTCCGGAGGCGCTTATGAACGCCGTGCGGCCGAGATCCTTGTCCTTCGCAGCGGCCACGGCCCTTAGGACTTCGTCGCGCCCCCTCAGGACGATGCCGCTCGCGGCCTCGCGGAGGGCGTTTTCTATTGCCTTTTCGTATTCCTGGGGGACCTCCACGATGTCAGAGACGGAGGCCACGATGTCCACCTCGCCCGAAAGCCCCGCGGCGACCCCGTCGG
>JARRNG010000096.1:0-6336 GCA_037385265.1 Nitrospirota bacterium | reverse complement strand
CGGCGTTGTAAAGGGCGAGATACCGGACTACCAGGCCAGCGCCTTCCTCATGGCCGTCTGCCTTAAGGGCATGGACGACGCCGAGACCGTCCATCTCACGGAGGCCATGATGCGCTCGGGCCAGGTGCTGGACCTCGCCGACGTCTCGGGCACCAAGGTGGACAAGCACTCCACCGGAGGGGTGGGCGACAAGACGAGCATTATCCTCGCCCCCCTCATTGCGGCCATGGGCGTGAAGGTGCCCATGATAAGCGGCAGGGGGCTGGGGCACACCGGGGGAACCCTGGACAAGCTCGAAAGCATCCCCGGCCTCAGGACCGACCTCTCGGTGGAGGAGTTCAAGCGCAACCTCAAGGAGGTGGGCTTCAGCATCATGGGCCAGACCCGTGAACTCGCCCCGGCCGACAGGAAGCTCTACGCCCTCAGGGACGCCACCGCCACGGTGGAGTCTATCCCCCTAATCGCGGCGAGCATAATGTCGAAGAAGCTGGCCGAGGGCGCCGAGGGCCTGGTGCTCGATGTTAAGGTCGGAAGCGGCGCCTTCATGAAGGACCTGGAAAGCGCCAGGGCCCTGGCAAGGACGATGGTGAACATAGGCAGCTCCATGGGCGTTAAGACCATGGCCCTCATCACCGACATGGACGAGCCACTGGGCAAGACCGTGGGCAACGCCCTGGAGATAAAGGAGTGCCTGAGCGCCCTGCGCGGCACCTGGGCCCAGGACCTGAAGGAGGTCACCATGTCGCTTGCGGCCTGGATGCTGAGCATGGCCGATGCGCTGAGCGAGGACATGCCCGTGAGGGAGATGGGCTCGCAGACAAAGAAGAAGTACCTCGAGGAGGCCATGGACTTCATAGAGAAGGGCGACGCCTTCAAGAAGTTCGTCGAGTTCGTGGACGCCCAGCACGGCGACCCCGAGGCCGTCTTCAGGCCGGCGGAGCTCCCCCAGGCTAAGGAGACCCGGCAGGTGCTGAGCGAGTCGGAGGGGTACGTAAAGAGGATCGACGCCGAGGCCGTGGGCAGGGCCTCGATGCTCCTGGGCGCCGGAAGGACCCACGCCGAGGATACCATAGACCCGGCCGCGGGCATCATCCTGATAAGGAAGTCCGGGGACTACGTCAAGGAGGGAGAGCCCCTGGCCATGTTCCACTACGGCGACAAGGGCCAGCTGGACGAGGCGACGGGCGCGTTCCTCTCCGCCCTGGAGATAACGGCCAAGGAGCCAGCCCTCAGGAAGCGCATTGTGCACGAGGTAGTTCTCCCCGAAGCCCATTCCTGAGCCGGGAGGGCTTAGTCTCTCTCCTTCAGCGAGGCCTCGGTGACCCCCGCTATGGCGATGCCGGCCTCGTCGGCCTTCCTGACGAGCTCGTCCCTTTCGATGATGATGCTCGATCCGGCCTCCAGGGCGAGCGCCCTCACCTCCGCCCTGACCATCGAGTCCAGCGTGGCGAGGCCCACCACCGGGAGGTCCATCCTCATGTCCTGGTCCGGCCTGCTCACCTTGACCACCACGGCGCCTCCCCCGGCGAGCCCGCCGCCCCTCAGGATGGTCTCGTCGGTGCCCTCCACGGCCTCCACGGCCATCACGGCCCGGTCCTTGACCACCACGGTCTGGCCTATCTCGAGCCTGCCTACGCCCTTGGCTATCCGGAACCCGTAGCTTATGTCCCGCCATTCGTCATTGTTAGGCTTCCTGCGGGTGAGGGGCCCTTCGGGGACGAGCATCCCGCGGCAGAAGTCGCGCATGTCCAGGAGACTTATGCCGTCGCGGCTGAGCTCCCCGGCCACGGAGTTAAGGATGGTGTCGTCGCCCCTGTCCCTGAGGCGGAAGAGGAACCTGAGGAGCCTGGGGTCGGGCGACAGAGCGCCCCTCACGATAAGGTCCTTGGGGAACTTGCCCGCGAAAAGAACCTCCCCGGCCCCCTGGGCCTTGAGGAAGTTTATGATGGCGCCCAGCTTGCCGGCCTTGAACCACTCGGTCGCGTCGGCGTGATGCACTATGGATTCGTCCGCCAGCCCCCTGAGGGCGGCCACCACCACGCGGTAGCCCTGCCTCTTGGCCTCGAGGGCTATGGCCCGGGGCATCTCGCCCTGGCCGGCGATGAGTCCCAGGCTCTTCATCTACCGGCAGATGCCGCGCTTGTTCTGCTGGATGAACTCGATGAGGCGCTTTATCTCGTCGGTGTAGGGCAGCTCCTCCTGGATCTTCCTCATGGCGTCCTTGAGCGAGAGCTTGTCCCTGAAGAGCAGCTTGTATGCGGCCTTGAGCTCCCCTATGGTCTCCTCGCTGAAGCCGCGCCTCTTGAGGCCCACCACGTTGAGGCCGAAGAGGCGGGCCTTCTCGGTCCCCTTGACCATGACGTAGGGGGGCACGTCCATGGAAAGGCGGGTGATGGCGGCCACCATGGCATAGGCCCCGATGCGGGCGTGCTGGTGGACGCCGGTGAAGCCGCCTATGAAGGCGTAGTCCTCCACCTCCACGTGGCCGGCGAAGGCCACGCTGTTTGCCACCACCACGCTGTTATGTATATGACAGTCGTGCGCCACGTGGACGTAGTTCATGAGGAAGTTGTTGTCGCCGATGAGGGTGACTCCATTGCCTCCGACGGAAGCCCGGTGTATGGAGACGTACTCGCGGATCACGTTGTTATTGCCTATCCGCACGGAGGTGTCCTCGTTCTTGTATTTCACGTCCTGGGGGGCGAAGCCGATGGAGACATAGGGGAAGATGGTGCAGCCCTCGCCCATCTCGGCGCGGCCCTCCACGCAGACGTGGGAGAGAAGCCTCGTGCCGTTGCCTATCTTGACCCCTTTGCCAAGCACGCAATAGGGTCCTACCGAGACGCCCTCGCCGAGCTCCACGCCTTCGTGCACTATCGCGGTGGGATGTACCTCGGTCGCCATCATTCCTCCATGTCGGTCATCATGGCCGTGAATTCCGCCTCGGCGACCACCTTGCCGTCCACTTTCGCAAGCCCCGAGAACTTCAGAACCGTGTTCCTCTGCTTTACAAGCTCCACCTCGAGCCTCAACTGGTCCCCCGGAACCACGGGCTTCCTGAACTTGGCCTTCTCGATGCTCATGAAATAGACGCCCTTGAACTTCTTGTCGGCCGAGACGTTGGTGAGTATCCCCGCTGTCTGGGCCAGGGCCTCGATGATGAGCACCCCGGGCATGATCGGGTTGCCGGGGAAATGCCCCTCGAAGAAGTGCTCGTTTGCGCTGACGTTCTTTATCCCCACGACCCTCTTGGACTTCTCCACCTCCAGGACCCTGTCGACGAGGAGGAAGGGGAACCTGTGGGGAATGTAGTTCTTGAGCTCGTTAACATCAATCATCTCCGCGACTCCTTTCGATATTGGCAAGCTTCTCTTCCAGAGCCTTTATCTTGGCGGCGAGCTCCGGCAGCTTGAAGAAATAGCTCGTGGCCCTCATGAAATCCCTTCTCGGAACCGCAGGGGCCCCTGCGTAGACTCCCTTCTTCAGGTCGTTCATCACGCCCGAGCGGGCGGCCAGCACCACGCCGTCATCTATCGTCAGGTGGTCCGCTAGCCCCACCTGGCCGCCGATCATGACGCCGGTCCCTATCCTGCAGCTTCCGGCGATGCCCGCCTGCGAGACGACGATCGAGTGCTCTCCGATCCTGACGTTGTGGGCCACCTGCACCAGGTTGTCTATCTTCGTGCCCCTGCCTATCACAGTGTTGCCCGTCGTCGCCCTGTCGATGGTCGTGCAGGCGCCTATCTCCACGTCGTCGCCTATCTCCACGCCCCCCACCTGGGGCATCTTGGCGTGCATCCCCTTGTGCTGGAAGTATCCGAAGCCGTCCGCCCCTATCACCGCGCAGGGGTGGATGGTCACGCGGTCGCCGACCTTCACGCCCTCCCTGACCACCACGTTGGGGTACAAAAGGCAATCCCGGCCTATCGTGGTCCCCTCCCCCACGAAGACCCCGGGGTAAACCGCGGTCCCGGCCCCGACGGCCACGCCGGCGGAGATATAGGCGAAGGCCCCCACGGAGGCGTCAGGAGACACCTCGGCGCCCTCGGCCACGAAGGCCAGCTCGTGAACTCCCGCCGGAGGGCGTTTCGCCTCGTAGAGGAGCCCCAGCAGCCGGGCGAAGCCCAGCTGCGGGTTTTCGACCCTGATCTGGGGAGCGTCGAGGCCTTCCATGAACTCGCCCACTATGAAGCAGGAGGCACGGCTCTTCGCCGCCAGGGGCAGGCCCTTCTTGTCGGCCACGAAACTTGCGTGGCCCTCGCCGGCGTCCTCGAGGCCGGCCGCCCCGACGATTTCCCGGTCCGGCTCGCCCCTGAGTTCGCCTCCCAGAAGCTTCGCTAAATCAGCCACTTTCACGAACGGATTTGCTCCCCGGTTATTTCCCCGAGCCCTTTACGCCCTCTCCCTGTTTGGACTTGTAGAGAGCGTTGTGCCTCTCGATAACCTGATCCGTGATGTCGAGGCCGTCCTTGGAGTAGAGGATTACCTCGGCGGGCAATATGAGGGTATAGCTCCCCTGCTTGCCTATCGTGGTGATGATGGAGTCCAGGTCCCTGACTATCTCCGCCTCCAGTTCCCGCTGCCGCTTCTGGAGGTCCGTATTGGAGTCCTCCACCATGCGCTGGATCTCGCGGCTGAGTTTCTCGAGTTCCGCCTGCTTCTGCTTGCGGGCGTCCTCCGAAAGGACGACGGACTGCTTGTCAAGCTCTGCCACGAGCTTATCCCTAATGGCCATCTTTTCGCTGACTTTGTCCTGCCTCTCCTTTACAGCGTCCTCGAGTTCCTTCTTGGCCACCTTGCCGGCCTCTGACTTGTTGAGGGCCGCCTGCATGTCAATAAACCCTATCTTTACGCCATCCTGGGCAAAGGCGCTCGTGGACAGCGCCAAAACGAAAATCATGGTGAGTATTCTTCTCATAACGGCTTCCTTTCGCTCCTTCTTGATTTTGGATTCTTCCCTGCTGCCCCCCGAGGCATCAGAAAAACGTCCCCAGCGCGAACTCCACCCTGCTCTGGGACTCGTCCGGCTTCGGGTCTATGTTGTAACCCCACTCGATCCTGATTGGACCCACGGGCGATATCCACCTTATCCCTGCCCCGGCGGTGTATCGAAGGTCGTCCAGGCTTTTGTCGTAGGCGGAGCCCACGTCCGCGAAAACAACCCCCTTCAGGTTGATGCTCTGTACCAGGGGGAAGACAAAATCCGTGTTCAGGACAGCCATCTTCAGGCCGCCGATGACCTCGCCGGTCTCGTCCCTCGGACCGCCCTCGCCGAAACCGAGTCCCCTGATCGTGTGTATGCCGCCGACATAGAACCTCTCGTAGAGCGGCACCTCCTCGCCGCCGAATCCCGTGGCGTAGCCGTACCGACCCCTTATGGACAGGGTCGTTTTGGCAGTGATCGGGAAAAACCACTGGGAGTCCAAGACGCTCTTGACGAACTTGTTGTCGCCCCCCAGACCGGCGACGCTCACTACGAGGCTGGTTCTCGATCCCCTGCTCGGATCCAGGAAGCTGTCCCTGGTGTCCCTTATTATGCTTGGCGAGATGCTGCTGGTCAACCGCTTTCCGACCTGCGACTGGATGATATTCGAAGCCCCTGCGCCCACATTGGTAATCTCCGCCTCCTCGAGGTTATAGACCAAGTTCGCCCTCCAGTACTCCGCAATCTCCTTCCCGAGGCCGACGCTGAAACCCGTGGCCCGGCGGTCATAGTCCACGAACTCCCGTTCGGTGTTGTACACGCTGGCGCTGAAGGAGATGGGCCTCCCGAAGAGCCATGGCTCCACGAAGGAGATGCTGTAGTCGTTAGAGATTGAGCCGAGTTCCGCCTTGACCTTCAGGGTCTGCCCCATTCCGCGGAAATTGCCCTGGGTGAACTCTATCATGCCCACCAGCTTGTCGATGGAACTGTATCCCGCGCCCAGCGAAATGGAGCCCGTCTTTCTATCCTTGACGTCTACGTCCAGGTCCACCTTTTTCTCCTTGTGGCTGAACCTGGGCAGGAACTTCACGTCCTCGAAATAGTTCGTGTTGGAGATCCTCTGGTAACTCCTCTTCAGGAGCTTGCTGTTATAGGTATCCCCCTCGTCGAGCCTGATCTCCCTCCTTATGACCCTGTCCCTTGTCCTCTGGTTTCCCGATATGGAGATTTTGCCGATGGTGTAAATTTCGCCCTCTTGTATTCGCAGGTCCACGGCGACTTTCCTGGTAGCCTCGTCGGGCACGACATCGGGCACCACGTTGGCCGTGGCGTAACCTCTTTCGCCGTACATGTCGGTTATGGTGGCCACGTCCCGCTGGAGAGCTCCCCTGTTGAAAACCTCGCCAGGCTCC
>JARRNG010000095.1:0-13128 GCA_037385265.1 Nitrospirota bacterium | reverse complement strand
CCCGCGTCTACACCATGCTCTACCAGGAGATTCAGAACAGACGCCTCGAGGTGCTCGAGTTGGTCATAGTCATACTTATAGCGGTGGAGATAGTTCTCTTTATCTTCAAGGGCTCCTGAAAAGGCCCCTCGCTCCCGGCCCTAATCAGTTCTGGGTCGGCGGCTCGAACTCTATGGCCAGCACCCCGTGGGCGGGCTTCCTTTCGAGCATCTCCTCCATAAGGCTCTGGAGGGCCTCGTTCTTGTCCTTGGCCCAGGGGATTATCCTGGCGTGATCCTCGTAGGCCACCAGGTCGCCCAGGCCGGGATACGCTCGGATATGGCTGACCCGCACTTCCGTGTGGTGGTAAGAGATTATATCGCCCTTTTTCACGTCTGCGAAGGGCTGGATGTTGACCCTCACGTCGATGGTCTTCTTGCCCGCCCTTACGGCCTCCTCCAAGTCGTGCGGTAGGTCGAAACGAAACGTGTCCATGCCGATGCGCCCTCCTCGCTCTGAATGTGCCTAAGGCGCGGGCGACGCACTTATAGCGATTATGCGGACTGAGCCCGGAATCAAGCCGTTTCATGAAAGGGAGATTTTAGGTCTATGGGGCGGGGGCCTTCGATCCCCGCCCTCCCATACCGGCAATATGATAGTCTGGTTCGGCGGAGCGCCAAGAGATTATATGTCCAGGCGCAGCAGAGCCCTACCCTTTCAACTTAAGAAACATGTCCACTACCTTCGGGTCGAAGTGAGTGCCCGAAAGCGAGCGAATGTGCCTCTCAATCCTGTCCTGGGGCCATGCGGAACGATACGGCCTGTCCGAGCCCAGGGCGTCCCACACGTCAACGACTGCGAAGATCCGAGCCGAAAGTGGAATCTGCTCCTCCTTGAGTCCCCGCGGGTAGCCCGTGCCGTCCCACTTCTCGTGGTGGCAGTACGGGATATCGAGGGCGGGACGAAGGTAGGGAATGGGGGAAAGGAGTTCATAGGCAATTTCCGGGTGTCTTTTCATTACAGCCCAATCCTCGTCCGTGAGGCCTCCCACCTTGAAGAGTATGCGGTCGGGAACACCCAGCTTGCCTATGTCGTGAAGAAGCGCGCCGCGCCGTATATGGGTGAGCTCGTTTTCTTTCATCCCCATCTCCGCGGCTATCTTCAGGGTCATCTCGGTAACGCGCTGCGAGTGATTCCCGGTCTCCCTGTCCCTGTAGTCCAGGGCCTTGGACCAGCCCTCTATGGTCGTGTCGTAGGCCAGTATCAGCTCCTCGTGAGAGCGCTGAAGGTCGTCGAAGAGGGAGGCGTTGTCGATGGCGATCGCCGCCTGTCCGGCCAGGGCTTCAAGAAAATCGAGCCATTCCGAATCGGGCTCGAACGTAGAGCAGCGGAACACCTCCAAGACGCCCTTAACCCGCCCTTTAACGATAAGAGACGTGGCGTAATAAGCCTTAAAGCCCTCTTCCTGGTTCAGAAACGACTGGGAGAAATCATACTTCCTAAACGTGGTCTTATATTTCGATTTGGACAGGTCGGGGATTACGATGTATTTCCGCTCTTTTGCGGCGATCCCGGCATAGCCCTCACCCAACCTCAGGTTGGCGTTTTTGATCCTCTCCGTCTTAAAACCCTTGCCGGCCGAGTACTTGAGGCGCATGGTGTTAGTATCCAGGAGAAGCACCGCGGCAGCGTTCACGCTGAGCCGGTTAATCAACTGCTCCAACAGAACGTCAAGAGTTACGCGCAGGTCCAGACTGGAGCTTATGGCCATGTCGATGGTCCTCAGAGCTTTAACCTGCTCGAGGTGGTGCTCTATTCTTTCCTCCGCCCGCTTCCGCTCGGTTATGTCCGTGATAAGGCCCTCGACGGCCATCAATTCCCCCTTCGAGGAAAATACACCCTGCCCCTGTTCCCAAACCCACTTTTCCCTTCCCAACTTGTCGGTGATGCGGTAGAGGAGCTTGAAGGGCTTCCTGTCCCGAAGCGCAAGCTGCACGTCCTGCCTTATGGAGTCCCGGTGGTCGGGGTGGACAATCCGCTTATAGGAAATCTCGGCGTTGCCGACTATCTCCTGCGGGAGGTATCCTGTCAGCTCGTAACAGCCTTCGCTTACGAACTCCATTGTGCATTCGCTGTCGTGACGGCGGCGGTAGGCCATGCCCGGAAGGTTGCTTATTAAGGTGGAGAGGCTCCGCTGGCTTTCCCTGAGCTTCTCCTGGGCCTTTCTGTGATTTTCCCGTGTCCGAAGGGCCATAATCCCATACGCCAGGTCATCGGCCAGCTCGGTGAGCAGCCTGACCTCCTCCTCGTCGAAGGCGTTTGGGGCGTCGGAGTAGATATTCAGAATGCCCAGCGGCTTCCCATCATCGGACAAAGGGAGGGAAATGGAGGATGCATGCCCGTGCTTAAGAGGCCATACCGCTCCGGAATCGGACCTGAGTGCGTGCCTGACATCCTTCTCGATGGCGGGCTTGAGCGTCAGCATTGCCTTGGCGGTGGGCGCGTGCCCGCTTTCGTTGTCGGCCCGGATGATTTCGATATCCTCCTTGTTATCGTAGCCGCTTGCGAAGTGTGCCACGGCGCGGACCTTTTCTGACGACCCGCCCTGCTCGGTGTAACCTACCCATGCAAGCCTATATCCCCCCGTCGCGACAATGGTCTTACAGATGTCCCCCAGCAGCTGGGCCTCCTCCTTCGCCCGCACCATCACCAGATTGCATGCCGAGATGGTCTTTAGCGCCCTGTTTACGCGCAGGAGTGTCTTTTCGGCCTTGGCCTTTTCGTTCAGGAAGTATCCGAGGACGGAGGTGATAAGGGGGCCAAAGAGCATGAGGGCGCGGAACCTGATGCCTTGCTGTTCCGTGGAGATGAATTCCTTCACGATCTGAAAGCTGAACCCCTCGCGCTCGATGGAGGTGAACAGATATACTGTCAGTATCACCCAGCCCGAAAGGGATATGTAGACCGCGAGCCTCGAGAGGCCGGGGCCGGTCGCCGTCTTGCTATTCACTGCCGTGCCTTCCGCTGGACCTTTGGTGAGCTTTTTCACTACCATTATTAGTATTAATTTTACCATATCTTTAGGGTCAAGCCAGCATTTTCCACTTATTTTTCAGCAACTGCATACCATTTATGGTTGTGTTTACGCCAGATGCTGAATAGCGCTGGAACAGGCCCTCGCCGTGCTTTCCCGCCCGAATTTAAAAAGTTCTTCGTCCAAAGATATTTTCCCTCTCGGCCCTTTGAAGACCTCGGCAGTTCGAGTGATGAACCTCAGGGTAATAGGAGAGCTGCTACCGCGAGCTTCACGTTTCGAAAAGCCGGGCTTCCTGCTATAATTTCCCTACCATGCTCTCTCACAGGGACATACTGAGCCTCATAGGGAACACCCCCCTGGTGCGCATAAACCGCCTCGTTCCGGAGGGCGGCGCCGAGATATGGGCCAAGCTCGAGGGCTACAACCCCGGCGGCTCCGTGAAGGACAGGATTGCCCTCTCCATGATAGAGAGCGCCGAGCGGGAGGGCGCTCTCGGGCCGGGAGGGACAATCGTAGAGCCCACGAGCGGAAACACCGGGATTGGCCTTGCCATGGTGGCAGCTGTAAAAGGCTACAGGCTCATCCTCACCATGCCCGAGACCATGAGCATGGAGCGCAGGCAGCTCCTTGAGGCCTACGGGGCCGAGCTCGTCCTCACCGAGGGGGCCAAGGGCATGATGGGAGCAGTCGAGGGGGCCGAGGATATCTTCAAGAAGCACCCGGAGTACTTCATGCCCCAGCAGTTCGAAAACCCGGCCAACCCCGAGGCGCACAGAAGGACCACGGCCACGGAGATCCTGGATTGCCTCGGCGGCGTGCCCGACGGCTTCGTGGCCGGAGTGGGCACGGGCGGGACCATAACCGGCGTGGGCGACGTTCTTCGGCGCGAAAAGGAAGACGTGTGGATAGCGGCGGTCGAGCCCGCGGCCTCTGCCGTTCTTTCCGGCGGCAAGCCCGGGCCCCACAAGATAGCCGGCATAGGGGCGGGGTTCTTCCCCGGGGTGCTCAACACGAAGATCTACGACGAAATCATCCCGGTCACCGACAAAGAGGCCGCATCCACGGCGAAGGAGCTTTCGCTCAAGGAGGGGCTCCTTTGCGGGATATCTTCGGGGGCGGCCATGTGGGCGGCCCTCAAGGTCTCGGAGAGGCTCGGCGAGGGAAAACGCGTCGCCGTAATACTCCCGGACAGGGGAGAGAGGTATCTCTCCACCGGGCTCTTCGTCTCGGAGTCGCCCTAAACAGCCTCCTGCACGGTGGCCACCCGGTTTCTGCCCTCGTTTTTCGCCCTATAAAGACCCTTGTCGGCTATCCTTACGAGGCCCTCCGAGTCCAGCCCTTTTGCAAGAGCGGCCACCCCGGCGCTGGTGGTGACCCTTATGGAGCTTCCCTCCTCGCCGAACTCAGCCTCGGCCACAAGCCTCCTGAGTTCGTCACAGACGCGGAGGGCCCTGCCAAGGGGCGTGCACGGAAGCACCACGGCGAACTCCTCCCCGCCCAGCCTCCCTATGAAGTCGGTGCCCCTCAGCCTTGCCTTGAGCATAAAGGCGAACTGCCTGAGGACGACGTCGCCCACGGGATGGCCGTGGGTGTCGTTTATCTCCTTGAAGCGGTCGATGTCGAGGAGGCATAGGCTCAGGGGGAATTCGTAGCGCTCAGCCGTGGAGCACTCGTTGGAGAGGCGCTCGAAGAAGGTGCGCCTGTTCAATACGCCCGTGAGCTCGTCGGCCCTCGATATCTCGCCCAGCCGCCTGTTGGCCTCCACGAGCTCGATGTTGACCCGCTTAAGCTCCTCCACGAGCCGAACGTTTTCCTCGCTCAAGCGGAATTTGCCGAGGGCCTCGGAGCACGTCTCAGGCAGCGCCTTTATGGACTGGGCGTCCTTGACTACATAGTCGAGGGCGCCGAGCTTCATCGCCGAGACCGCGATTTTCTCGTCTCCCGCCCCCGTCACTATGACCGAAGGCACTCTCACGCCCAGACGGTTCGCCTCCCTGAGGACTTCGATGCCGGACATGTCGGGGAGCCTTACGTCTATGAGGAGGAGGTCCGGGAGGTCGTCGCCGCGAAGCCTCTCGATGGCCTCTCGGCCCGTTAGCACTACGGAGACGGCGAAACCTGCCTTCTCGAGGCGGCGGCGCTCGAGGTCGCCTATGTTAGGCTCGTCCTCGACGATGAGAATCCTCGTGGCCATTCAAAAGATTATACCCCACAATCAATTGCATTGCCCAAATACCATGCACCTGTACCTGTCCCAGAGTCGCGCCTTGGGCGTTCCCTGATCCACGAAATCCCAGGGCAATATCTCATCCAGGCTGCGCTCCCTCATTGTGTAGAAGTCGGGGTCCACGCCGGCCGAGCGGGCGGCCCTGGTCCATTCCCCCTCACCGAGCATGGCCCTGAGGACCCCGGCCACGCGCCGGTCGCCCCGCGCGAGCATGCCCTGCAGGTAGGCGTACTTGGGGACGTCGTGGAAGACCTTTACCGCCTTGAGCCTCCCCAGGGATTTCTTGACGCGCCTAATCCGCTCCTTGACGGCTTTCATCCCCTCCATCGGGTGCCATTGGAACGGCGTGAAGGGCTTGGGCACGAAAGTGCTCAGCGTAAGGACAATCATTCCCCTGGGCGAGAGGTCCCTGATTTTCGCAACGAGCCCGGATATCCCCTCTATGTCCTCCTCGGTCTCCGTGGGGAGCCCCACCATGAAATAGAGCCTCAGCCTCTCCACCCCGCCCGAGAGGATGAGCCTCGAGGTCTCGAGGATGTCCTCCTCGGTAATGTTCTTGCCTACGACTTTCCGGAGCCGGGCGGTTCCGGCCTCCGGGGCGATGGATATGCTCTTTGTGCCCTGCATGAGGGCCGCTATATCCGCGCTCCTGGGGCTGGCCCTCAGGGACGTTATGGAGAAGTCCACGCCCTCCATCGCAAGCACATCCGCGGCGTGGGGGTAGTCCGTAAGGGAGGGGCCGATGAGGCCCACCCTCCCGGTTCGCCCTCGGGCGGCCTCTATCTCTTCCTTTATCGCCTCGAGCGGCTTTCGCCTCGGCGGGTTATAGACGTGCCCGGCTAGGCAGAAGCCGCAGCTGTGGGGGCAGCCCCTCATGGCCTCCACGAGATACATCCGCCGGAACTCGGTCTCTGGCGTGATTATGGAGGCCCTAAGGGGCCGGGCCGATATGTCCGCCACACATCGCCTTCTGATGGTCTCCGGCGCGCCCTCCATGGCCCTCCTTTCGGATATGAGCCCTTCGGGGCCGTAGCGGACCTCGTAGTAGCCGGGGGCGTAGACGCCCTCGATGGCCATGGCCCTCCTTACGGCGTCCTCCTTCGACCCTGACGCGGCATAGGCGTCGGCGAACTCCCCCAGCATCTCCTCGGCCTCGCCTACGAAGCACAGGTTCACGAACTCGGCCAGGGGCTCGGGGTTAGCGAAGGCGCAGGCCCCGCCCATTATCACCAGGGGGTGGCGGGCGTCCCTCTCGAGAGACCCCAGGGGGACTTTGGCCATCTCGAGTATCCTGAGGACGTTCACATAATCGTTCTCGAAGGAGACCGAGAAGGCCACGATGTCGAAACGCCCCAGGGGCCTTTTCGACTCGAGGGAGAATATCTCCCTGCCGGTCCTTTCGTACTCCTCCATGTCTTCGGAATCCGGCAGGAAGGCCCTTTCGCAGACCACGTCGTCGCGGTCGTTCAGAAGGGTGTATATCCCCTGAAAGCCGAGGTTCGACATCGTCGCGGTCATTCAGAAGGGTGTAGATCCCCTGAAAACCGAGGTTCGACATCCCCAGGTGGTAGGTGTTGGGATAGACCAGGCAGATGGAGATTCTGCCGCCAGGGTCCTTGAAGACCGTGCCCTCTTCCTTGGAGAGAAGCTCTTGGGCCTTCTCTACGAGCCTCCTGCTCATAGCATCGGGAGCACCGAGAGCATCGCCGCCGACCAGATTATATCCAGCGGAAGCTGAAGCTCGCAGCTGGAGTCCAGGAGAAGGTCGGCCCTCGGCGGGAACTCCTCGTCTCCAAGCCACAGTATGAGAGTTACCGGAAGGCGCGGAAGGGGAAAAACCTCCGCAGCGGCGTCCCCGAAAGCCTCAAGCGGACTTCCCCCGAGCGCCTGGGCCCGCCCGAGAAACCCCTCTTTGTCGCCGGCGTACCGCCTTGCCAGTCCCTCAAGCGGAAGAACATGGGAGCCCCTGAAAAATATCTCGCCGCCCCGGAGGCTCTGCGGCTTTACGTACCGCCCCGTGAGGGGGATGTCCTTGGCCATGACCAGGTACCAGAGGGCCGAGTGGTTGAGGAAATAGCCGTAGCGCCTGACCACGCCCTCCGCCTCTTGGCTTACGCCCCCTACTTTCTCGTCTTCCGGATATATGGCGAATTCCATCCCCAGGCTCTTGACGACGTAGGCTCCGCCTTCATACCGCACCAGGCACCTTTTCTCCACATCGGCGGGCTTAAGCCCCCTAAGCTCCTCCCATGCCTTCTCTATACCGGGGGTCATAATATGATAATAACACATGCCCTCTCGGCCTCCTTCCGTGAATGTCCGGTGCGGATTGGCTATAATTTCAGGTAGGACATATGAGCGAAGCGGCACTCATAAGGCTGGGTTTCTTCTTCGGCATACTCGCCGCCATAGCCTCCTGGGAGTACGCCGCGCCCCGCCGCGCGCTTAAGAATCCGAAGCTCCTCCGGTGGGCGGGCAACCTCGGCATAGTGGCGCTGTACGTGGCGCTTGTAAGGCTTGCCTTCCCCGCCCTTCCCGAGGACGTCGCCTCGGAGGGAGGCTTTGGCCTCTTCGGCTACCTGGGGCTTTCCTACTGGCCTGCGGTGGTGCTGGGCTTTGTGATGCTCGATTTCGTCATATATCTTCAGCACGTGATGTTCCACGCCGTGCCCTTGCTCTGGAGGTTTCACATGATGCACCACGCCGATCTGGACTTCGACGTCACCACGGGCCTCCGGTTCCACCCCGTGGAGATAGTCCTGTCCACAATCCTGAAGCTCGGCGCAGTGGTCGTCCTGGGTCCGCCCGTCCTGGCGGTCCTGGCCTTCGAGGTCCTCCTGAACGGGACCTCCATGTTCAACCACGGGAACATACGAATCCCACTGGGCATAGACCGCATAGCGAGGCTCCTGGTGGTCACGCCCGACATGCACCGGGTCCACCACTCCGTCGCCATCAGGGAGACGAACTCAAACTTCGGCTTCAACCTCCCCTGGTGGGACCGGCTCCTGGGCACCTATCGGGCCCAGCCCGCCCGGGGCCATCTGGACATGACAATCGGCCTCTCCCACATACGCGAGGTCGCCCAGTGCCTGAGGCTCTGGGGGATGCTCCTGCTGCCCTTCAGATTCGGCCCTGGGTACTATCCGATAGGACGTGCCGGGAGGGAGCCTTAGGGGATGAAAGCGGCCCTCCTCCAGATGGATATCGCCTGGGAGTCCAAGGGCGAAAATCTCGCGAAGGCCGGGGAGCTCCTTCGCCACGCGGGGAAAGGGGGCTGCGACGTAGCCGTGCTTCCCGAGATGTTTTCCACGGGATTTTCCATGGGCGCCGCCGCGCTCGCCGAGGCCGAGGACGGCAACACCGCCGCTTTCCTTTCTGGCATCGCCGAGGAATGCTCTATGAACGTAATCGCCGGCTTCGCCGCAAAGGGCGGCACCCGGGGTAGTCGCAACGTGGCGCACGCCTACGGAAGGGACGGGCGGCTCCTGGCCTCCTACACCAAGATGCACCCCTTCTGCATCGCCGGCGAGCACGAGCACTTCGAGGCCGGGGCGGGGCCCGTGGTCTTCGAGCTGGACGGCGTGCCCTCGAGCGTCTTCATATGCTACGACCTGAGGTTTCCCGAGGCCCTGCGGCGGGTGGCCAGGGAGGCGCTCCTGGTCTTCGTGATAGCCAACTGGCCCTCCTCGCGTGCAGGGCACTGGAACGCCCTCCTCAGGGCCAGGGCGATAGAGAACCAGTGCTTTGTTGCGGGAGTAAACCGCACCGGCTCTGACGGTAACCAGCTCGAATACTCCGGCGGCTCGGCGGTCTACGGCCCCCTGGGAGAGGACGTGTGTTCGGCCGGGCAGGGGGAGGAGCTCCTCCTCTGCGAGTTCGACCCGTCCTACGCAAAAACTGTAAGGAAACAATATCCTTTCCTTAAGGACATGCGCCCCTGAGCCCCGGCGCAGGCTTAGCTGCCCCCAGAGTCTTGACCCCGGTTGCGCGTTTTACTAAAATATAGCTGAAGCTTCGGTAGTCTTGTTTCTCCCGCCCCGTGCTGTTCCGGGGGTAAGGCAAACAGCTCCCGTGATCTTCAAATAATGTTTAGCAAGGAGGTAGCACCGACGTGGCACAAGGAACTGTCAAGTGGTTCAATGAGTCCAAGGGCTTCGGGTTCATTACCACGGACGATGGCAAGGACGTATTCGTCCATTTCAGCGCCATCCAGGGCGAGGGGTTCAAGACTCTTGCAGAAGGGCAGGCAGTGAGTTTTGACATCGTGGAAGGCCCTAAGGGCCCCAAAGCGGAAAACGTAACGAAAATCTAATGCCAAGACAGGGGGGTCCGCAAGCGACGCGGACCTCCCTCATCCCATCTAACGATCTCCCATTGTCGATTTGCGCTCCTCAGCTCAGTATTGAGGATTAACTGCCAGGGAGGAGAGGGCGGGGCCTCCGGGGGAAGAGGCCCCGCCAGTGTGGAGGGAGGCTAGAACTGCCGATTGGCAGATTGGACTTCCTGTTTTGCTTTTTCCTCGGCCCGGGGCTCTCCCTGCCCTTCGTACTTTCTCAGGAACGTGGGGATGTCGAGGGGGTCCTCGGCGCCCGAGTCTCTGTAGTTCATCGAGCCCGATCCGTAAAGCGTCTTGGCCAGAATCCTCTCTATGCCGCGCTTGTCGACAGAGGGCTGCGGCGCTGACTTCGTGGGGCTCCATCTCTTTACGTTGGATATTTCCGCCTTCTGGGGCTCCTCCTCGAAGCCCGTGGCTATGATGGTCACCCTCACCTCGTCCGTGAGGTCGGGGTCCACCACTGCGCCCATTATGATGTTTGCGTCCTCGTCGGCCGAGTCGAAGATGTTTGACGTGGCCTCGTGGACGTCGTCGAGGGAGAGCTCGAGGCCCCCGGTTATGTTAATTAGTATTCCGCTCGCCCCGTCGATGGAGGTGTTCTCCAGCAGCGGGTTGAGTATCGCCTTCTTGGCCGCGTCGTGGGCGGCGTTTTCTCCCTTGCCCACTCCCATGCCGATGACGCTCCTTCCGGCGGCCTCCATGACGGTCCTGACGTCGGCGAAGTCGAGGTTAATGAGTCCGGGCACGAGTATGAGGTCCGTGATGCCCTTCACCGCGTTCTTCAGCACCTCGTTGGCTATGGAGAACGACTCAAGTAGGGGCGTTCCCCTGTCGGCCACCAGGCCAATCCTGTCGTTAGGTATCACGATAAGGGTGTCCACGTGCTTCTGGAGGGCCTGTATGCCCTCGGCGGCGTTCTTCTTCCTTTTCCCGCCTTCGTAGAAGAAGGGCCTCGTCACCACCGCCACGGTAAGCGAGCCCTGCTCCTGGGCCAGCTCCGCCATTACCGGGGCCGCTCCCGTGCCGGTCCCGCCGCCCATCCCGGCGGTTATGAAGACCATGTCGGCGCCCGCGATGTGCTCGGCCAGGGCATCCCTGTCCTCGAGGGCCGCCTGGCGCCCGATCTCGGGCTTCGAGCCCGCGCCAAGGCCCCTGGTGACATTCCTGCCTATCTGTATCTTGGTATCGGCCATGGACGACTCCAGCACCTGAAGGTCCGTGTTCACGGCCAGGTAATCCACGGCCGACAGGTTCGACGCTATCATGTTGTTAATTACGTTTCCACCGGCGCCTCCTAAGCCCACGACTTTGATCCTGGCCACAGGGCTTCCCCCTGTTCTCTCCTGCACGAAATCCTCAAGTTCAAACATGCTCCCTCCTTGTTTTTTATCCCCGAACCTCGGCCCTGCGGAACCTCCTGCGGATCCCCCAGCCCTTGACTTCGAGGAGATTTCTGGTTTTCCCTTTAACCTTACGGACTATGCCGTCGATTACTCCGTCGTACGAGTTTCTCTCAGCCTCGCAGCCGTAGAGGACGAGGCCGACGCCCGTGGCGTAGACCGGGCTCGCGAGTCTGTCCCTCAGTTGCGGGGCTACGCCGCGGTGCGGCGTCCCTATCCTTACCGGCAGGCCGAATATCGCCTCGGCGACCCTGTCCAGCCCCTCCATTAGCGCCGTGCCGCCGGTGAGCACCACGCAGGACGGACCGCTCAGGTCCGCCGAGGTCTCTACGGCGCCGCTTATTATCCTTAGCGTCTCTTCGCACCGGGGCCTGCTTATCTCCTTCAGGTAGTGCCTGGGCACCTGGCGCTGCTCTCCGTTCATGAGCGTTATGTCTATGAGCTCTCCCGAGTCTATCTCGCCGACCACGAAGCCGTGCTCCTTCTTCACCCTCTCGGCCTCCCCCTGAGAGACCCTGAGGCCCACGGCGATGTCGTTGGTGATATGGTTGCCTCCCACCGGGAGCACCGAGGCGTGGACGAGCCCCCCCTCCTTGTAGACGGCCACGTCCGTGGTGCCCCCGCCCACGTCGACGACGGCCACGCCGGCCTCGAGCTCCTCAGCATGGGCAACGGCGTGGGACGAGGCGATGGGCTGAAACACCGTGGCCACCACGTCCACACCCGCCTTCCGGCAGCACTTGGCGATGTTCTCCACGGCCGAGTGCGAGGCCGTTATCACCCTCACGTTGGCCTCCAGCCGCGCCCCGGCCATGCCCAGGGGGCGCACTATGCCTCCCTGCCCGTCGATTACGAAGTCAGTGGGTAGGACGTGCAGGACCTCCCTGTCGAGGGGGAGGTAGAGGGCCGCAGCCGAGTCCATCACTCTTTCCAGGTCGCCCCTCGTGACCTCGGCGCCCTTTATCCCCGTGGCCCCGTAGCTCTCGAGGCAATCGATGTGGCTTCCGGCGACCCCCACGTAGGCGGCCCTTATCTCGACGCCCGAGGAGGCCTCGGCATCGGATACGGCCTTCCTGATGGCCTCGGTGGTGACCTCTATGTCCACAACAACGCCCTTCTTGAGGCCGCTCGTGCCGGCGAGGCCGATGCCCATTATCTCGGGGGCGCCCGCCTCGACCCTGGCCACCATGGCGCATATCTTTGTAGTGCCTATGTCAAGGCCGACAACGTACTTTGCGCTCACTCCAGGGCCTCCTTGAAAGGCTTCACTATCACGCTGTTTGAAAACCTGAGGTCCACGTACTTGACATGCACGTGTCTCCTTCTTATCTCGTCGCTAAGCTCAAACAGGCGCCTGAGCTTCTCTTCGTAGTCTCCCTGCCCCACCTTGGCCGTAAGGCCGTCGATGTTCATGGTGAGCTCTTCCGGCCCCTTCTCCACGCCGGATATCTCGATGCGATTTCTCTCGGTGGCCAGGCCCTTCTGCTTCAGCACCCCCGCCAGGTTCACGGCCTCCCGGAAGGCCTGGGGGTTCCTGGCCGAGTCGCTCACTATCACGGGCAGGAACTGGACAGGGTCGTCATTGAGCTTGCCCAGCACGTTGCCCTCGCCGTCCACGAAATAGGTCTCGCCCCGAATTTGAAGAAGCGCCTGGGGCACGGCCTCCTCAATGTTCACCACCAGCCTTCCGGGGTATTCCTTCCTGAGGCTCACCTCCCTCACCCACTTCGACTCCGAGAGCATCGCCACCACTTCGTCCGAGGGCAGGGAGATGAGATTCTCCCCGTATATCACCCCCATAAGCCGGACCACCTCGCCTTTGGAAAGATACTTGTTTCCGTATACGTCGATGTCCCTGAGCGCAAAGAGGCTGCTTTTTGCCAGGAGCCAGACGCCCAGAAAGACCGAAAGCAGAATCACGCCCAGGGCCGCGAACTTCAGCAGGCGCGCCCTCCTGGGCATGTTGCGTTTGCTCGATTTCCTCTTTCTTCTTTTCCTGGCTGCCACCTTATATGACCTCCCGCCTTTCCACGGCGTCTTTGAGTATTTCCTCCACCAGGGCCTCGAAGGTGAGTCCATCGAGGGAGGCTATCTTGGGAAGGAGGCTCGTCTCGGTCATACCGGGTATGGTGTTGACCTCGAGGAC
>JARRNG010000094.1:0-6564 GCA_037385265.1 Nitrospirota bacterium | reverse complement strand
GCCTACAGCCCGAGAAAGGGGCATTTCTGCGTCGTCTTCGAGGACATCACCGAGCGAAAGAGGGCCGAGGAAATGATGAGCCGCTACCAGGAGCACCTGGAGGAGCTCGTGGCGGAGCGCACCTCGGAGCTGGTGGCGGCGAACGAGGAACTTGAACAGGAGATCGCGCAGAGGACGAGGGCCGAGGCCCAGCTCCTTCAGTCCCAGAAGATGGAGGCCGTGGGTCAGCTGGCGGGAGGCATTGCCCACGACTTCAACAACAGGCTTTTCGCCATACGCAATTACGCTTATATCTTGAAGTCCTCCGCCCCGAACCCGCAGGAGGCGGAGAGCGCCGAGAAGATACTCGCCTCCTGCGACAAGGCGGCCAGGCTCGTGGACGACCTCCTGAGTTTCAGCAGGAAGAAGGAGATTAACCCCAGACCGCTTGACGTCGGCAAGGTGGTAGGCGAGGCCGAGGGCCTCCTGAGGGTGGCGGCCGGAAAGGGGGTGGATTTCCGGCTGGAGCTTCCCGCCGAGAGCCTTACTGTGACGGCCGACGCCACGACGCTGGAGCACGCCCTCCTTAACCTCGTGACAAACGCAAGGGACGCCATGCCCGAAGGGGGGGCGATCACCGTGAGGGCAGAACGCGCCGACCCCGGGAAGATGCCGGCAGGGGCGCTTTACGACGGCGGGCAGCGCGGGCCCTTCGCCGTAATATCGGTCTCGGACACCGGCACGGGGATGGACGAAAGGACAAAGAGAAGGATCTTCGAGCCCTTCTTCACCACCAAGGAGCCGGGCAAGGGAACGGGCCTTGGCCTCTCCATGGTTTATGGCACCGTTACCCAGCAGGGCGGCTTCGTGGACGTCCAGAGCGCGCCCGGCACGGGAACGACCATTAGCATCTATCTACCCCTGAGCCGCTAGCCTTGCCGCCACAGCGCTATTGATGTAGACTTTCAGGGTGATCACCCCCGAGCTGATAGTCAGCCTCCTTCTCATCCTTGCTGCGGCCTGGACCCTGGGCTACGTGTTTACGAGGCTTGGGCTGCCCGCCGTGATGGGCGAGCTGTTGGCCGGCGTGCTTCTGGGGCCGGCCGTGCTCGGCCTCGTGGCCCCCTCGCCCTCCATAGAGCTCATAGCCGAGCTGGGGATATTCTTCGTCATGTTCCACACGGGGCTGGAGCTCGACCCCAAGGAGCTGCTCCAGCACTTCTGGCCCTCGCTCTCCGTGGCCGTCGGCGGCTTCGTGCTTCCCTTCGTCATGGGTTACTTCTCGGCCAGGCTCTTCGGTGGCACGGTCTATCAGTCCCTGTTTGTGGGCATGGGGGTTTCCATCACGGCCATAGCCGTGCAGGCGATAATCCTCCATTCGATGAGGATACACCATACCGACCTCGGGCACATCATAATCGGCGCGGCCATAGCCGACGACATCCTCGCCCTCATCGCCTTCTCCACCCTCCTGGGGCTGGCCCGGACCGGGAGCCTCCAGCTGGCCGAGGTGTCGTGGATATTTCTCAAGGTGGCCGCCTTCTTCGGCGCCACGATAGTCATTGGGCAATTCGTCCTGCCCAGGTTCACCAGGAAGCTCCACGACAGGGAGGGCAAGGCCTTCACCTTCGCCCTGGTGGCGGCGTTCATAATGGCGTATTTCGCCGAGCTGGCGGGGCTGCACATAATTATCGGGGCCTTCCTGGCCGGGCAGTTCATAAGGAAGGAGATAATGGAGCCGGATATCTACCACGCCATGAGCGACCGCTTCTACGGCATAAGCTACGGCTTCCTCGTGCCGATATTCTTCGCATCGCTCTCCTTCCACCTCCACTTCTACGCCGACTGGGGCTTCGTCGTCTTCTCCGCGGCCCTGATACTGCTGGCCGTGGCCGGAAAGCTCCTGGGGTGCGGACTGGGCTACATGGTCTTCAGGCGGAACTGGCGCGAGGGCATGATAGTGGGCTTCGGGATGAACGGCAGGGGGGCGGTGGAGCTGGTCGTGGCCTCGGTGGTGATAAAGCTAAGCGACAGACTCATGTCCCAGGGGGCCATAGGCGAGCCGCTTCTTACGGAAGAACAGTTCTCGGCCCTGGTGCTCATGGCCTTCGTAACCACCATAATCGCGCCCCTGACGCTGAAGTGGTCGGCGCTGAGGACATGCAGGTACGACGAAAAGACCCCCTTCTGCAAGCTCTGGTCCGGCGCGTGAGGCGCCTTGCGCCCCCGGCCGTTTTGAGGTAGTCTTTTTTGACCATAAAACACACCGGCGAGGAGGGCGACTCTACCACCCGGCAGCTCTTCGAGCAGATACTGGCGGAGGAGGAAGGCCATCATAACACCTTCCAGACCCTCCTGGGAGTGTAGTTAACGGCCCGCGGGCGGGGAGGGGCACTCCGGCGTGCGCCACCTCGCGACAGGAAGGGTCATTCGAGCCCCAGCTTCTCGAACAGGCTCACCACCACGGCGTTTGAAAGGAGGAGGCCTTTCCGTGTCAGCTTCAAGCGGTTGTCCTCGACTGTCATGAGCCCTTCGTCGATGAGCTCCTCAGCGGCTTCCGCGAGAAAACCCATCTTCCTGACGCTGAGCCCCCTGGTCATCCGGAGCCCAAGGAATATTATCTCCTTTATCTCCTCGTCCGCCGTGACGGCCGCGGAATCCTCCACCGGCAGCATTCCCTTCGAGAGCGCCTCGATGTACTTGAAGACGTATCCCGTGTTCCGGGAGCGCCGCCCGTCCTCGAAGGAGTGGGCCCCGGCCCCCAGGCCGATGTACTCGCCCCTCTTCCAGTAGTTGAGGTTGTGGCGGCACTCGAAGCCGCGGCGGGCGAAGTTCGATATCTCGTAGTGCTCCAGGCCGCCCCGTGCGAAGGCCTCCACGGCGTATTCGAACATCTCCACGACGAGGGGCTCGGGGGGGATCTCAAGCGCTCCTCCCATCAGCTCTTCGTAGAACTTTGTCCCCTGCTCCGCCGTGAGCTCGTAGGCCGATATGTGCGTGGGCTTCGCCCAGAGCGCCAGCTCCACCGTGCGGCGCCAGCTCTCCATGCTCTGGCCGGGGATGCCGTATATGAGGTCCACGGAGAAGTTCTGGAAGCCCGAGGACTCGACGGCCCTGACGGCCTCCATGGCCGTGTGGCAGCGCCCCAGGAGGCGCAGCTCGGCGTCGTCGAAGGACTGGACGCCTATGCTTAGGCGGTTCACCCCGAAGTCCGCCAGGGCCCTGGACTTTTCCGCATCCAGCGTGCCGGGGTTGGCCTCCACCGTCACCTCGGCACCGGGAGACATCTCGAAGTACTCGCCCACAGTCCTGAAGATCTCGCCGAGGGCGTCGGCGCCAAGCACCGTGGGGGTGCCGCCTCCGACATAGAGGGTTTTAAGGGTGCGCCCGCCCCTGAGGCGTATCTCCCTTTTCAGGGCCTCCACGTATCTTCTGGCCAGCCCCTCGTCGAAGGGGATGGAGAGGAAGTCGCAGTAGGTGCACTTGGAGAGGCAGAACGGGATGTGTATGTAAAGGCTGCCCATGGGGACATTTTACAGAAAAACTCCCCGGGGCGCGACTGGCGGGGCGCGCGGCGGAGGCTGGGGCGCCGCCCCACGCGTGCTAATATAGGGGCATGGGGTTCTATGAACTCGTGGAAATAATGCGCAGGCTGCGGAAGGGCTGCCCCTGGGACAGGAAGCAGACGAGGGATTCCCTCAAGCCCTTTCTCGTGGAGGAGACCTACGAGGTCCTTGAGGCCATCGAGGAGGGCCGCCCCGAAGGCATCAAGGAGGAGCTGGGGGACCTCCTCTTTCAGATAATCTTCCATGCCGAGATAGCCCGCGAAAGGGGCGAGTTCGATATTGACGATGTCATCGAAGGCATAAGCGAAAAGATGCGCTCCCGCCATCCCCACGTCTTCGGCGGCGGGGCGGAGCTCGAGACGGCGGAAGAGGTGCTTGAGCAGTGGGAGGTGAAGAAGAGGGAGGAGGGGAAGCTTCGGAGGTCCCTCCTCGAGGGAGTCCCAAGCGCGATGCCTTCCCTTCTAAGAGCCCACCACCTCCAGGCCCGGGCGGCAAGGGCGGGCTTCGACTGGAAGCGTGTGGAGGACGTGATGGACAAGCTCGAGGAGGAGCTCGGGGAGTTCCGCGCGGCCCTGGCTGGGAAGGACCGGGCCGAGATAGAGGACGAGTTGGGGGACATATTCTTCGTGCTGGTGAACGTGTCCCGCTTCGTGGGCGTAAACCCCGAGGACGCCCTCCGCCGCACCATAAGCAAGTTCATCCGCCGCTTCAGGCACATAGAGATGAAGGCCGAGGAAGCCGGCAGGGACCTCGGCGGGATGACCCTGGAGGAGATGGACGCCCTCTGGGACGAGGCGAAGGGCGAAGAGTAGGCCGGGTGCGGTTTCGCGTCCGCCCCGCGGGCATCGTTTGCCCGGAGTGCCGGCCCCGGGAGTGTTAGGTCGGCATCCGCTCAGGGTTGCGCGGCCTTCCGAAAATGCAGTAGAATCAACGAACAACTGGCGTGGGAGCGGATAGGGTTCTGGTGTCCCTCCCGGACTTCAAATCCGGTGTTGCCCGCCAAAAGCGGGCAGGGTGGGTTCGATTCCCACACGCTCCCGCCAGATTATCCTTAATTGCGAGACTGTCTACCGCCCCCTGGCCGTTACCATATGCGGCCTTGGGCAAATGCCCCTTAAAGTAGTATATATCCCCAGAGGACAGTCATCGGCTAACGCGCCGGGACCCCAGCCCGGACGGCAACTTTAGAGTCGATACGGCATAGCGGACGAGCTCAGACTTAGCCCGAAGACCGTGAGCACGTATAAGGCCAGGATAATCGCAAAGATGGACTTCCAAAGTGATGCCGACATAATCCGGTATGCCCTCGAACACCAGCTTGTCAATTAGCGGTCTCTTCTTGAGAGTACAGAGATAGGCCCTCTATCACGCCCGAAAGCAGAAAACATTATCTGGGGGAGGCAAGCGGAAGTTTGGAAACGAACAATTCAGGGTAGATAGGCATCGACAATATTCTGTCCGTACGAAGGGGTTGCTTTTTTAAGCGCAACCCCTTTTTTGGTGCCTCCGAAGGGGATCGAACCGAAAGCAGAAGCGCGGGTGATTGCTGACAGACGGGGGTGGGGCGGTCATCACCGGGGGAGGAGACGCTTGAGGCGGTCCCGCCGAGGCGTTATACTACTTCCATGGGCGACGAACACCTTGACGAAATACTTGGCATAACCCGCTGCGCCCGTTGCGGCCACCGCCTCGAAGGCGAGATAGAATGTCCCTTCTGCTCGATGTTCCCCGACAGGCCGAGAAGGCAGCGGATTCCCAAGTGGGTCTTTCTCACGGCGTGCTTCCTGACCTCTCCCTTGAGCATCTATTTCGTCATCAAGAGCGACCGCCTGAGCAGGGCGGAGAGGTACATCGCCGCCTCGGGCCTCTTCCTCTGGGCGGCCCTCTATATTGCCTCCTGAGACTGGCGGGATTTTTTCACTCGGAAGGCGTCGGACCCGCCATCGAGGAATCCGCTATAAGTGCCTGAAAAACAAGGCCCTTATATGCTTTTCACTCCTCAGCCTCTGCCCAAAAGGCTATTAATATCAATTAGTTATGCCTTTTTTGCCCTAAGCGCCGCGGCTCCGCGGTAGTAGCGGCCCCAGGCCCAGGCCTGGGAGGGCTCAGAAGTGCGCTGACTTTCAAGGGTTTTTGTGTATAATTCAGATAGTGACGTTCAAATTAGTGACGTCCAAATGAAGACAAGGTGAGGGAAGATGAAGAAGAAGGCTTTGCTTAAGTCCGAGGTCGAGCACATCGACATCACAAAGTTCAACGCCGTGCCCATTTTGGAGCAGTACGCGAACACGGCCTTTCAGGCGAAGAACCTGGCAAGGGCGGCCCGCATATACGACGCCATGCTGGCCGACAAGAAATGCTCCGTGATTCTGTGTCTTGCCGGTTCGCTCTTCAGCGCGGGGCTGAAGAAGATAGTCCACACGATGGTGGTCAACAACATGGTGGACGCAATAGTCTCCACCGGAGCGATAATCGTGGACCAGGACTTCTTCGAGGCCCTCGGTTTCAGGCACTACCAGGGCAGCCCCCTTTCCGACGACTCCAGGCTCGTCAAGCTCGGCATCGACAGGATTTACGACACGTACATCGACGAGGACCAGCTCAGGATCTGCGACCATACCGTCAAGGAGTTAGCGGACTCCATGGAGCCGGGGCCTTACTCCTCGCGGGAGTTCATAAAGGCCATGGGCCGGCACCTGGTCGACAAAGGCAAGGGCGACGACTCGGTCGTGAGGGCGGCGTACGAAAAGGGCGTCCCCATCTTCGTCCCCGCCTTCTCCGACTCCAGCGCCGGCTTTGGCCTTGTCTACCACCAGTGGAAGAACGAGGGCGAGCCCAGGGTCACGATAGACTCGGTGAAGGACTTCCTCGAGCTTACGAAGGTCAAGATGGCCGTAAAGGACACCGGGCTCCTCATGGTGGGAGGCGGCGTGCCCAAGAACTTCGCCCAGGACGTCACCGTGGCGGCCGACGTCATCGGCAAGAAGGTCCACATGCACAAGTACGCCGTGCAGATAAC
>JARRNG010000093.1:0-6754 GCA_037385265.1 Nitrospirota bacterium | reverse complement strand
CCTGAAATAGAGAAGAAGCGAAGACATAAGCGTGCGCCGCTTTCAGCCCATGTGAGGCTCCTCGTTGATGAGGGCGCTCGTACGTTGATCCTGAGGGGATTGATCGTAGAGATATCTCTTAGCGGAGCGGGACTCTATCTTGCCCAGCCCCCGGATGTCGGCGCCCAGGTGAAGCTCGAACTCAGTTACCTGGTGGCTAGTGGCGAGATTAAGACGGAGACGGTTGGGGGGACGGCCATTTACTCCAAGTACATTCACGACACCTATTTTGTGGGAATTGAATTTGACCGGGAACTGGACCCAAAGGACCAGCCCGACCTTTACAGCCGCATACAGGATATCCTCATATCATACTGAGGCTGCTGCTGTCGGCTTGTAAATTGGGGGTGTGTTATAATCGATTCCGTGGAGCAACGGCGACACAGGCGGGTGCCACTTTCAGTAGATGTGCAGCTTTTCATCGAGGGGGCCGAACCTCCACTGGTTCGGAGGGGAATGGTCTCGACCATATCTCTCGGCGGGACAGGGCTCTATCTCGCGGAGCCTCTGGAAAGTGGTGTCAAGGTTTCTCTCGAAAACCGGTTCCTGGTGTCTGGCGACGAGGTCAAGACCGAAGGCGCAAGGGGAACCATCATTAACTCAAACTACATCCGCGACATCTATTTAGTCGGCGTTAAATTTGACCAAGAACTCAGTTCGGAGCACCAGCCCCACCTTTATGGCCGTATCCAGGATATCTTAAAGTCATACTGAGTTGCGTTGACGTCCCCCGTAAGCCACATAGGCTCCACATGCCGCTATTTGGGTATTCCGGACGTGTGACAGTCGACGCAGTAGGTGGTGGGATGGACATCGTAGGGCCACCGCTGCTCCACAGGGGCGGGTTCAGCTACCCAGCCGGGGAAAACTGTCGCAACGGCGAGCAAAAGGGCGAAGGTAATAAGCACGCCCTTGCGAAGGAGACCGCGCCAGCAGCCCTTTAGGCGAAGACCGCAGGGGATTGAAGCTCCAAATCCTTCGCCGCCGTCTTTCCTCATCCGAAGAGGAGGCGCATCGTCATCGTATAGCAGGCCATCTTCGTCCACAGAAATCCTCTTCTATTTAAAAAATACCATTATTTCGGGATGTTTACTTGGCTGATATTTGCTTTTAATGTGCCATATTTGCTTTTTTAGCGCACATTAGCAATATATTTGTATTTGGGTACGCTGTCACCCTGAAACGGCCCGTCCCTGAAGCCGGAATATAATATTCACCGGCAAGGCAATTTGCCGGTTCGAATCCGACCCCGGCACCATAAACCTTTACGTCTCGCGCACAAGCCCATTTACCTTTTGAGCAGGGACTGTAAGAATTCCGCCATCACGGTAAAATATAGGCGGGAGGCTGCGGGCATGGGCGGTCCGCTCGAAGGCAAGACCCTTGAGGTAATAGTCGCGATGGCGGTCTGGGTAGTCGTTCTCGCGGCTTCCCTCTACGTCATCGAAGCGAGGCTCAGGAAGCGGAAGAAGGAGGACTCGGACCTCCTATTTGAGATGGCCAGACGCAGCCGATGCAGCGAGTACGACATCTTCATCTCGGCCGCCAAGGAGTGGGCCATCCCGGAAGACAGGATAGACGAAGATTTCAAGGCCTACCTTCTCGAGGGGGTAATGCCCTTTTACGTGAGGGCCTTCGTCCGCTCCCGAGGAGAGCGGGAGCGGGCCTGAGGGGTCTCAGAGGTTGGTGGAGCTGAAATTTTATATGATTTCATGACCTATGATCCATGAAAGGGGGCTCGAAAATGGAATACGTTTACAGGGTCCTGGATCTTCTCAAAGCCAACCCGGTCGCCGCTGTGGCTCTCGGGGTTGCCATTGCCGCGGTACTTCTGCACAAGCACCCCGTGGTCTTCTTAGTCCTCGCGGTCCTGGGGGTAGTGGTATACCTCGTCTTCAGCTTAGCCTCCGTGGGCACGAAGCAAAAAAGAGAGCTGATCAACAGATCGACGAATCCGCAATTATTGGTCCCCGGGGAGTTGCCGCTCGTTTTGATTGACAAGGACCTCCGATTTCCCTAGACTCTGAATAAGTAATCGCAGGCCAGGAGGGGATCAGGCATCGGCATGCCGGCGGAAAAGAGGAGACAGAGGCGGGATTTCTGCGCGTCTCATGTCCTCATTACAAAGTGGGGAAACGGCAAGGACTTCGACATCCTGACCGCCCGGTGCTCCGACGTGGGGCCCGCGGGCATGTGCATCTATACTTCTTTCGAACTTGAGCCCGGTTCTTTTCTGAAAATTAAGGGCCACAAGGGGATGGCTCAGGAGCAGCTCGCCTCGGTCCGCTGGGTTGAAAAGCTCGATTGGAACCTCTTCAGGGCGGGCCTATCCTTCATGTAGCCCTCACCCCTGGGTAGTAGTATTTTATTATTGACAAAGGATTACCCAATTGATTATCCTCTTTCAGCCTATAGTTTTAACTTTAGACTGACGGGGGAGTTCGCAGATGATGCAGTTTCCGCCTCTCGGGCCCGTCATGCCGGAAATATTTATGACCGGCCTGGCCCTTCTTGTTCTCATCCTCGACATGGTGGTGCGAAGAAAAGAGACCATCGCCTTGTTTAGCGTGGCTTCGGCTGCCATCGTTGCCTTCCTGGTTTTCGGCGCCTCCGGCTCCACTTTCGGGGGCATGTTCCTGGCCGACGCCTACAGCATGTTCTTCAAGCTCATCTTCCTCTTGAGCCTTGTGCTTTCGATACTTATCTCGATTAGGTACCTGAAGATAGAGAAGGTGAACTTCGGCGAATACTACGGCCTGATGCTATTTTCCACGCTCGGCATGATGATAATGGCCTCGGCCGGAGACTTCATCGTCCTTTATCTGGGCCTTGAGCTAATGGCCCTTTCCACTTACGTGCTGGCCGGATTTCTCAGGCACGCCGTCAAGTCAAACGAGGCCGCCATCAAGTATTTCCTCCTCGGTGCCTTCGCCTCGGCCCTTTTGCTTTATGGGATATCGCTTGTCTACGGACTCACCGGAACGACCGACATAAGGGGCGTTGCCTCGTACATCTCAGCAAACGGGCTTGCCGGCAATCCCGCCCTTACCCTCTCGCTCCTTCTGTTCGTTGCAGCTTTCGGCTTCAAGATAGCCGCGGCGCCGTTTCACATGTGGGCCCCCGACGTCTACGAGGGCGCTCCCACCTCTATTACCGCTTTCATGTCCGTGGGCCCCAAGGCGGCTGGTTTCGCAGTACTGGCCAGGGTCTTCCTGATATCATTCCAGTCGCTCCAGCCCCAGTGGACGATGGTCCTGGTCCCTATGGCCGTTCTCACTATGGCCGTGGGGAACATTGCGGCCCTCGCCCAGACCAACATAAAGAGAATGCTCGCCTACTCCTCAATCGCCCACGCGGGCTACGCCCTCCTGGGGCTCATAGCCGGTGGCGCGGCCGGCGTGGCGAGCATGATGAGCTACCTCCTAATATACGCCTTCATGAACATCGGGGCCTTCGCGATCATAATCATGCTCCGCACGGAGGGTTTCGGCGGCGAAAACATATCGGACTACGAGGGGCTGGCGAAGCAGCACCCCCTCGCCTCGGCCCTCATGCTTATTTTCATGTTCTCCCTCACCGGCATTCCTCCCACGGCGGGCTTCGTGGGCAAGTTCTACCTCTTCATGGCGGCGGTAAACGCTGGCTACGTCTGGCTGGTCGTGCTGGCCGTGATATTCAGCGCCATATCGGCCTTCTTCTACCTCAGGGTCGTGATGTACATGTACATGCGAGAGCCCAGGCGAGAGGTCGAACTGGCCGCTTCCCCGGCCCTGGGAGTGGCCCTCACGCTATCCACGCTCGGGGTCCTGGTCATCGGTGTCCTTCCGGGAAGGCTGCTGGACTTCGCGCGCCTGGTCGTGGAGATGGGGTGGGGCGGGTAGCCGGCGCCCCGCACCGGTGCCGCTAATGGATGAGGTGTCGAAGAAGAGCCCCGGCCGGGGCAGGCGGAGCTATTAATCCAGCAAACCGGACAGGAGATCTGCCTTTTCCTCTATGTGTTTTGCGAGGTCGTCCTGCTCGCGCTTTAGGCTCTGGAACTCGTCCGAGACGTTGAACATCGCCAGGATGAGGGCCTTGATGGGCGTGATGTTCGGGTATTTGTCGCAGACTTCCTTTATCTTTCCGTCGATGTAGCGGGAAAGCTCCTTCATCTGCTCTTCCGAGTAGTCACCCTTGATGGTGTACTTCTGCCCAAGGATGGTTATGTCGATGCTCGCCATGTCAGTTCTCTTCTATGGATTCTAGCTCGTCCAGTAGGTTTTCTATCTGGCTCCTTACGCCTGATTTCTCAGAGGCGAGCCTGTCTATCTCCTCCTGTTTTTCGCTGAGGGCCTGTTCCAGTTCGCTGACCCTTTTTTGCAGCTCGGCCTTTTCGGCTTTCAGCGTCTTCACCCTGTTGACGGCTCCGGCAATCTTGTCGTCGAGGTCCTTGAGTCTGTCCAAAAATCTGCCCCCTTTCGGTTTAGTGGGTTCCGGGCTTTTCGCGTCATCGAAAAGAGGAGTCTTACCCATCCCAGATAAGATACCACAGCCGGCCATTGTAATTAAACAGGCGCCTCAAAGGATTTTGATTTCCGACCCTCCGGCGGGCGGCCGGGTCAGCCTGTAGTGGAAATAACTCGAGACTATGCGCTTTACGTAGTTCCTCGTTTCCTCGAAGGGGATGTCCTCTATGAACTCGTCGCTGGCCTCATAGTCGTTTTCCGACAGCCACTGCGTGACCCTGCTCCCTCCGGCGTTATAGGCCGCCAGGGCGGCGGGGACCGAACCGAACTGCTTAAGCAGTATGCTCAGGTAGTGGGCGCCGAGGGTGATGTTGAGGTCCGCGTCCCTCAGGGAGCGGGGGCCTGCCAGCGGAATCCTGAGTTCCCGCGCCGTGGTACTTGCGGTCTGCGGCATCAGCTGCATAAGCCCCACCGCCCCGGCAGGAGAAAGCGCCCGGGGATCGAAGCGGCTCTCCTCCCTGATTAGGGAAAGCAGGAGGTAGGGGTCCATACCATAGTCGTCGGCGGAGGAGCTCACCTTGGGCCAGAACGCAAGGGGGTAGAGTATCTCGAGGGGCCTCGCCTCCTCCGGCAGCGTGGAGGTGACCAGCATTGCCCTCCTATATTCCTGGAGGTCCATGAGCCTGAGGGCCACCTCCCTGAGGCTCTCCGTGTCGCGATTATTTTCGGCCCGGCTGATTAACTCCCTCACGGCATAGCTCTTAAGGCCGGCGTCGACGAGGAGGTCCACCTTCTCCATTCTCGCCGGCCTCAGGGAGCTCGGCGCCGGGTCTTTTGGCGAGGGGCCCGTACCGTCCGTCCTCAGAATGGCCAGGTAGCCGTAGAATCCGTCGCCGTTTAGTTTCCTGTAAAGTCCCCGGGCGTCTCTGCCAATTTTCTCCGAAGCCCTGGCCTGCCAGTAGAGGTACTTGGGGTCCCTGTAGTCTTTGTAAAGCCTTGCGAAGGTCTTGCGCGCTATGCCGAAGTCTCCTTCCCTGTAGTGGATCCATCCGGTGTTCCAGAGCGCCTCCTCAGCCGCTTGGGGGTAGATTTTCCGGATCCTCTCCAGAAGCTCGATCGCCTCGTCTTCCTTTCCGCTCCTTCGGAGCTCTCTGGCGTAGGCGATCATGAGCCTCGCTCCCTTCGGGTCTCTCGCATCCACGAGCGTGTCCGTGGACTTCTTGAATTCATCCTCCTGGCCCGAACGCATGAAGGAACGGGCGGCGTTGTAGAGGTCGCTCACCTCCAGGAAGAAACCCGAAGCCTCGTCGTATTTCTTCTGCATGAATAGCGAGAGGGCCAATTGTTCGATGATTTTCTCCGTCAGCTCTCTTTCGTTCCTCCCGAGCGCAGCCCGTAAAGTTTTTTCAGCCTCGTTGTATCGGGTCTTCCTGATTAGGTTCGTGCCCCGCTCGAGGAGGTCAAGGGCGCCGATCTCCCCGTCCTCCAGCTCCGCCCTGGCTTCCCCCGAGCGAGGGCCGGCCTCCACGTAGACCTCCTTGAAAAGCCGATTTGCCTCGTCCGCTTGGCCCGTCTCCTTGAGGATTCCTGCCAGGTGGAATTTCATCTCCATGTCCGAAGGGTAGTCGTCGGCGTAGCGCTTGAGCAGGCCAAGCGCTACGTGCCGGCCACTCTTCAGGGAGGCCATGACCTCCAGCCCGCGGGCTTCCTCGACAAGGAGCGAGTCGGGGTACGTCTCGTAGAGACTGCTCAGGCTCTCAAGGGCTTTCGAGGCGTTGCCGGTCTGAATATAGGTCTTTGCAATGTAGAGCAGGGCGTAGTCGCCCGCAGAGGGCAGGAGCTCGTAGGCCGCCCTCAGGTCGGTGAGGGCCTGGGCGTAGTCTTCGGCCTCGTAGTTGGCTATCCCGGAGATGAAATACTCCTCTCCGGCTCCGGGTTTATCCGCGGCCCAGGCCGAAGGGGCGAGGAGGATTACTATAAGAAGAAATATCCGCCACGTCATAGCGTCCCCGCCCGGAGGCCCAGGGAAGCGGCGACTCCCGGATGAACCACGGAGCCTTTCCGGGTATTTACGGCGCTCCTGATGGCCGGGTCTTCCCGGAAGAGGCTTTCGGGGTCGCCGGAGGCGAGCCTCCTTATATAGGGCAAAGTGCTGTTTGTGAGGGCGATGGTCGATGTTCTCGGATAGGCCCCGGGCATGTTCGCCACGCAATAGTGGATTACGCCGTGGACCTCATAGACCGGGTCGTCATGCGTCGTGGGCCTTGACG
>JARRNG010000092.1:0-9157 GCA_037385265.1 Nitrospirota bacterium | reverse complement strand
TTGCGGGCTCGCCCCTGCGGTTCACCTGGCAGTACGTAAATCCGCCTTATTATGCTCCGGATGAAGAGGAGGCCGCCGAGTTGCTAGTTCTGATAACGCCCGGGCCCGCGCCCAGGCACACGTTGGAGGAGAGAGGATACGGTTTTTTGAGGCGGTTCGACGTCTCCGCCGACCTCTACAGATATAGGCCGTTTGTAGAGGTATATAAGCTAAATAAAGAATAATTGACAAAATTGTCTCTCTATGCTAACTTAAGCCAATTTTAGTCTCAATACGCAACGACAAGAGAAGCGGCAACGTAAAAAGGGGGGTAGAAATGGAAAGAAGCAAGCTTGTGTTGATTAGTGCGCTCCTCGTCGCGGTTCTCGCGGTTGTTCCGTTAGGTTTGTCCGTGGCGTTTGCCCAGGAAACCGGCGGCGGGAGCACGGCTGGGTACGGACAGGCCCCGGGTTACGGTGGGAGCACCGGGGGCCAGGCGGAGTCCTCGGGCTACGGCGGCGCGGCCGCTAAAACGGAAGCCTCCGGTTACGGCGGAAGCTCGGGCAGCCAGGCGCAAACCTCCGGTTACGGCGGCGCGGCTGCCAAAACGGAGACCTCTGGCTACGGCGGAGGAGCTCCTGCCGCGGGCGGAGCGGGTGCTCAGGCGACCACACCCGGCTACAAGACTGGTGGCGCGGCTCCTATCGAGTCCACTAAGGAGCTGGCCAAACCGGTCAGGAATAAGATGGACTTCGGCTTCATCGCCTCGGGCCTGCTCGTGGGCATCCTGCTCGGGTGGGTTCTTCAGCGCGGAAGGTTCTGCATGAACACCGCCTTCAGGGACACGATATTCATCAAGGACATGACCCTCCTCAGGGCCTATGCCATCGCCCTCATGGTGACGATTGTGGGGGCCCACTTGCTCAACGACTTGGGCTTCCTGCACCTGAAAAGACAGCCCTTCCTGCCCGTTGCCCAGATAGTCGGTGGCTATGTCTTCGGCCTTGGCATAGTCTTGGCGGGCGGGTGCGGAAGCGGCATCTGGTACAGGGCGGGCGAGGGGCAGATAGCCTCCTTTGTCGCCATAATGGGCTTCTTCGCGGGAATCGTCACTACCGTCGACGGCCTTCTGAAGCCCCTCAACAGCTGGATGATGAGCATAAGCGTGCCCGTAAACGGCCAGAGGTTCCCGGGTCTTTGGCAATTATTGCCCTTAGAGGACAGTTTGGCCGTCAAGTGGGGCGTGATCGCCGTTTTTCCAGTAGGACAAGCCCTTCAGCCTGGGCATACAATAAGGTTACTACTGGTGCCTCACCGGGCTTCTGGTGGGTCTGTTAGCGGTGCTGGCGTTCTGGACGTCGGAGTACTTCGGCGGATTCGCCAGGGGTCTCTCCTTTACGACACCCACGAGGGAGCTCTTCTACACTGTCTTCAACGGGGAGCCTCACTCCCGGTTCTTCCCGGTGAGGGAGCTTGGCTTCGTGAAGACCACGTGGGGAGTGTTCTTCATTCTCGGAGTGCCAATCGGCTCCTACCTTAGCGCCCGGGGGTTCCAGGAGTTCTCCTGGAAGGTGCCGCCCGCGAAGGAGCTTCTCGTTGTCTTCGGCGGCAGCCTCATGATGGGTTTCGGTGCTTCCACGGCCCTTGGATGCAACATGGGTCAGGGCATCACCGGGTTTTCGACCCTCGCCATCGGAAGCATCGCGGCTACCATCGCCATAATACTGGGCAACTGGACCATGGTCTACTTCAAGTTCATAAAGCCCATGGGAGACCTGGACCTCGACTGATAGAGCGATTCCTGAGGCCGGAGGAGGTGCGAATCTCCTCCGGCTTTTTCTTGCCCTGCGGGCAATATCTCCCTTGAGAACTGTTAAAATAAGCAATGGATATTGACGGAAGGAACAGCGACGACAAGGAGATAATTCTCAGGCTAAGGGAGATTTTCAGAACTCAGGGCGGCGGGCAATTGTACGTCAACGTCGCCGTTTCGAACAAAGGGCTCGTGAAGAAGATCAGGGCCTTCGCGAAGATGTCGGGTTACGACACCGAGTGTCACGACAGGGACGGATATCTTGAGGTCAGAATATTCGGGTCTTCCTGCCGTTGCGGCTGAGGAGTGCGGAAGTCGGCATAATAATTAATTTTTTAACTGACCTGAGAATTCTGACTTGAATATTAGACGCAACTATGTATAATTTCAGGGTGTTAAACAACACTCAGAAGGAGGGGTAGTTAGATGAGGATTTTGCTAAGGGTGTTCTTTGCGGTTGTTTTGGTAATGGGCCTAACGCTTGGCCTGTTCGGGTGCAAGAAGGCGGAATACGGCACCGAGTCGAAGGAGGCCGTGCAGGAAGAGGCCGCCCCCGCCGGCGAGCAGGCACCGGGATACGGCGAACGGCCATGCCGCAGCCCCGGTTTTCTTGTGCTCGCACGCTGGGGGAAACGGGGGAGTTATTTTTTCTATAATATAAGTATGGGCTTGCATCCGCCTATCCCCAGAGACGTCAGCACCCCCTCTGGCACACTGGTCCTCGGAGGAGGCCTCGCGGGGCTCTCCGCCGGATACCGCCTGACCAACGAGTGCCGCAGGGTGAGCGTCGTGGAGGCCGCTCCGTACGTTGGAGGGCTTTCGAGAACGGTCCGGACGGGAGAATTCCTGTTCGACCTGGGCGGCCACAGGTTCGTAACCAAGGACAAGGGCGTGGAGCTCATCGTGAAGCTCCTCATGGAGGGGGAGCTGATAACGGTCTCCCGCTCGAGCAAGATATATCTCCGTAACAAGTTTTTCGACTATCCCCTCACCCCGAGGAACGCTCTCTCCGGCATGGGGATGCTGACCGTCGCGCGGATACTGGCCGATTACTCGCTGGAGAGGCTCAGGGCGTTCGCGGGAAACGGCCGGTGCGTCTCCCTGGAGGACTGGGTCGTCAAGAACTTCGGCCGCTCGATGTTCAATATCTATTTCAAGGAGTACAGCGAAAAGGTCTGGGGCCTCGACTGCCAGAGGATAAGCGAGAAATGGGTGAAGACGCGCATACGGGGGCTTTCGCTCGGGAAGGCCCTGAAGAACGCGTTTTTCAAGTTCAGCGGCAGGGAGATACCAACCCTGGCCGACACCTTCCTCTATCCGCGCAGGGGCATAGGGAGGATCTCGGAGCGCCTGAGGGAAGAGATAGACAAGGACAATTCCGTGCTCACCTCCGCGCCCGCCGTGAGGGTAGCTCACGACGGCCGGAGGGTGCGGTCCGTGACCGTGAGGCACGCCGAGGGGGAACAGGTAGTCGAGCCGGGGAACATCATATCCACCATTCCCCTGCCCGCGCTCGTAAGGATGATGGACCCCGCGCCGCCGCCGGAGGTCCTTGAGGCGGCCGGACGGCTCAGGTACCGCGACCTCCTCCTGGTGGCCGTAATCGTGGGGCGCGACAGGGTCACAGACCAGACGTGGATATACATCCCCGAAAAGAAGATACCCTTCGGCAGGATACACGAGCCCAAGAACTGGTCCGCCGAGATGGCCCCGACTGGCAAGACCCTCCTCGTCGTGGAATACTTCTGCTTCAGGGGGGACGACACCTGGAACGCCTCGGACGAAGAACTCTCCAAGACGACCGCCAAGGGCCTCGAAAACCTCGGCTTCATAAAGGAGGCCGAGGTCACGGGGACCAAGGTAGTGAGGGTCCCGGGGGCGTACCCTCTTTTCGAGCTGGGTTTCGAGGAGCACTGCGAAAGGCTTTATTCCTGGCTCGACGGGTTCGACAACCTGCATATAGCCGGACGCTCGGGCACCTTCCAGTACTACAACATGGACCACGCCATACTCTCGGGCTTCGAGACGGCGGAACTCATCCTTAACGGCGGTGGAAAAAGGTGAAGTGCGCCCTTGTGGTGCCCGCCTGGGTCCCCGAGGAGATCTTTTCTTCCAAGACCGCGGGCTCTCAGATCAACTACTGGCAGCCCCTGGGCACGCTCTACGTCGCCGCCAGCCTCCTTAGGGCCGGGCACGAGGTCAAGTTCGTAAACGGCGCCTTCCTGCGCCACGACCAGATAATGCGAGAGGTCGAGGAATTCGGACCCGACGCCGTGGGGCTCTATTCCACCACCTTCGGCTGGGACAAGGCCGAGCGCACGGCCAGGGACATAAAGAAACTCCAAAAGGGGGTCTTCGTGTTCGCCGGCGGGCCGTATCCGGTGGCCATGGGGGGCCGCTGCCTCGAGGAAGGCGGGCGCTTTATTGACGCTGTAATCACCGGGGAGGGCGAGATAACCGCGGCGGAGCTTCTCGAAAGGCTCGAAAGGGGCGAGAGCCTCCGCGGGGTCGAGGGGATAGCCTACAGGGACGACGGCGCCGTTGTGGAGAACACGCCCAGGCCGCTCATCGAGGACCTCGACAGCATTCCCTTCCCCGCCCGCGAGCTCCTGGGCGATGCTATGGACTACGCCCCACCGCCGGCCACCTACCGCAGAAGGCCCGTGGCGGTGATGATTACCTCGCGGGGCTGTAACCGGCGGTGCATCTTCTGCTTCCAGATGGACAAGAGCAGGAAAAGCGGCATACGCTACCGCAGCGTGGAAAACGTCGTCGCGGAAATAGAGCACGTGCTGGCCCAGGGCTACAGGGAAATAAAGTTCATCGACGACACCCTCGCCGCCGACTACGACAGGGCGATGGACCTCGCCCGGGAGATAAAGCGCCGGGGCCTCGATTTCACCTGGTTCGCCTCGGCCTGCGTGAACCAGGTGGACAGGCCCCTTCTCGAGGCTTTCAGGGACGCCGGGTGCTGGGCCATACTTTTTGGCGCCGAAAGCGGGGTCCAGAAGAACCTTAACACCATACGCAAGGGCATCACCCTGGAGCAGACGAGGAAGGCCGTGAGGGCCGCCAAGGAGGCGGGGCTCATGGTGCTGACGCCGTTTTTGTTCGGCCTTCCCGGGGAGACCTTCGAGGAGGGGCTTCAGACCATAGAGTTCGCCTGCGAGCTCGACCCCGACGTGGCCAACTTCCACGCCCTGACGCCGTTTCCCGGCACGGAGCTCTATGAGAACCTCGAGAAGTACGGCACCGTGAGCGACCAGCTCTCGGACTACACCTACCAGGGCATAGCCTTCACGCCCCACACCATGAGCAGGGAGCAGGTGGCAGAGCTCAGGCAGAGGGCCTTCAGGCGTTTCTACTCGAGGCCGAAGTTCCTGCTAAGGCGGCTGCTTGCCATCCGCACGGCCCACGACGTGCAGGTGGCGTTTAAGGGAATCGTGGGGCTATTCTGGCTCTGGGCCAAGCCGGGGCTTTTCAGGAGAGGAGACTGATATGGCAGGAAAGACTTTACTTTTGTTCCTCGTGATTTCCCTCGTATCCTGCGCAGCCGTGGGCGACATGAAGGAGGCAAGGCGCTGGCACGATCTGGGCATAGAGCACAGTAAGGCCGGCAGGGACGGGGAGGCCGTAGAGAGCTTCGAGAAGGCCGTGGAGCTTACGCCCAACAACGTGGGCTACCTCAAGGACCTCGCCGAGGCCTACGCCACGACCTCAAGGTACCAGGATTCCATAGACGCCCTCACGCGGGCCCTGGAGCTAAGGCCCGGAGACACCGAGCTCCGGTATTCCCTGGGAATGGTCTACCTGAAGAAGGGTGACAGGGCTTTGGCGATGGAGGAGTACAAGGTCCTTCGCAGGACGGACCCGGAACTGGCCGCGAAGCTCTGGGAGCGCATCCTCAAGTAAGATGATGCGGCGGGGGAAAAGGTTCTATGAAAACGGCATCCGCTTCGAGTGCCAGGGCTCGGGTAGGTGCTGCCGGGCCCGGGGAGACTACGGCTACGTGTACGTCACGCTCGAGGACCGCAGGGCCATAGCCAGACTCCTGGGGATATCGACCCTCAGGTTCACGAAGGGGTACACGGAAAAGACCGACGGGGACTACCACCTGAGGGGCGCCGACAAGGACTGCCTTTTCCTCAAGGATAACCTCTGCGGCATCTACGAGGCCAGGCCTCGGCAGTGCCGCACATGGCCCTTCTGGCCCGAGAACATGAAGCGGGAAGTGTGGGAGAGGGAAGTGAAGCCGTATTGCCCCGGCGTGGGGAAAGGGCGGCTTTATTCCGCCGAAGAGATAGACGCCATCATCGCACAGGGCGAGGACTGATCATATCGCCAGGTATTCCCTGAGAAGCGCCGGGTACATCCTGGGGTTAAAGAGGATGTTGGTCATCGTGTAGCACTCGTGGGAGCAGAAGCAGCCCTTCTCGATACGCGAGACGACTTCCCTGGCCCTGGGGCTTTCGAGGACCTTCCTCATGTCGCACCCGTGCTCCCTGAGGCTGCCCATGCGCAGGCCCTCCTCGAAGGTCTCGCAGGGGTAGACGCCGCCCGTCTCGGTCACCACGAGGTTGAGCCTCCCGGCGTAGCAGGGGAGCTGGCAGGCGTTTTCCCTCACGGTGCGGTAGATGGTCCTCCTCTGGAGGATGTCCTGCGCGGCCTTGAGCCTCGCCCCCCTGAACCTGTACATAGGGGCCCTGCCGCGCTTTAGGTCCGCCTCGAGCTTCTCGATGGTCCGGAGGTACTTGTCCAGGTCCACGTCCTTCATGCCCTCCTCGCGGGTGTTGCCCCTCACGAGCGAGACCGTGTGGGTCTTTATCCCGTCGAGGGTCCGGACGAACTCGATTATCTCGTCCATGTCGTCCTGGTTCTCGGCGCAAAAGACGGTGTTTACGCCGAGCTCGAAATTGCCGTAGGCGTCCAGAAGCCCCTTGAGGGCGCCGTAGGTCTCTAGGACCTTGTCGAAGCTTCCGGGCACGCCCCTGAGGGCGTCGTGGCGCTCGCCCACGCCGTCCAGGGAGAGCTTCACGGCCACCACGCTCCGGGGACAGGCCCTGAGTATCTCCTCCGTCTTCTCCCTTATGGGGCAGGGCATGAGGCCGTTTGTGGAAAAGAGCATGATGGAGGGGGAGTTCCTCTCGTAGAAGGCCCTGCTGACCTCGGCGATGTCCTTCCTGAGGAAGATCTCGCCCCCCGAAAAGGCGAGCCACAGAAGCGGCCCCATGGAGGAGGCGAGCCTTTCCAGCTCCTCAAGCGAAAGCTCAGAGGAGGCGGCCTCCTCGTCGTCGTCGGCGTAGAAGCAGAAGGGGCAGCGGGCGTTGCACCGGCGGGTGAGGAAGACCGTGAGGTGAACGGGGCGCCTCTTTACGAAGATGTCGGGGACGAACCTCAGGGGGGAGTGCATCGCCTCAGCTCCTCAGGGCGCCGAGAAGGCCGCCGGCGGCCACCGGAAGAGGGTAGAGGGCCGTGTAGTAAAGGACGGCCCCGAGGGTGAAGGCGACCCCAGCCGCCCTCGCCATTGAGCGGATGAAATTCATGTTGACGAACAGGTTGAGGCAGCACGTGGCCGCCAGGGCGACGAGTAGCGCCCCCTGGCCCGTCACCAGGAACAGAGCGAGAAAGACCACGCAAGCGAACCAGCTGAAGACATTCGACTTGAGCTCCACGGAGGCTGTGCCGGAATCCCTGAAAAGGTCCCTGTTCCTCATCGAGTACATGGTCCAGTAGAAGGATTTCCTGAAGGCGTTTCTCAGGGAGCCCCAGAACGAGTAGTGAAAGATGTGCTCCACCTGCAGCGTCGGCTCCATTCTGAGCTCCACGCCCCCTCTCCTCAGCCTGTGGCTGAACTCCACGTCCTCGAGTATGGGCATGAAGTCCTCGTCGAAGCCGCCGCTCTGCTCGAAGAGCTCCTTCGATATGACCATGGCGTGGGTGGCCACGTAGTCGGGATTGGGATGCTTCGTCTCGGAGTAATTTATAAACAGTGACTGGAAGGTGCTGAAGAACTTCCTGTCGTGGGATATGGGGCTGTAGGTGCCGCCTGTAACCGACTGGGGCCTCGCGTAGTAGGCGCGGACGGCGATATCGAGGGTGTCTTTCAGGACGACGCAGTCGGAGTCGATGAAGAAGAGAACCTCCCCGCGGGCCTCCCTGGCCCCGGCGTTTCTGGCGGCGGCGGCCCCGGAGTGCCCCGGGAGCGTGACGAGCCTCGAGGGGTAGCGTTCTATTATCTCCACCGAATCGTCCGTCGAGGAGTCGTCGACGATAATCACCTCGAAGTTGTCGTGACGGCTTTCGAAGAGGGCATCCAGACACTTGCCTATGGTCCTGGCGCCGTTTCGATTCGGTATAATGACCGAAAGAAAAGCTCTTCCGGCGCTCGTGCCTTCCATAAATGCAAAGTAACACATTTATGAAAGGTCGGTCAAACGCGCGGCGTCCTTGTGCGGCGCGGTGTTTTCTGATAATATAGTTCATCGAAGTTTCATTGTAATTTAAAGGGATAAGCGATAATGTTCAAGGGAACCACTATACTTTGCGTCAGGCGGGACGGAAAGGTCGCCATGGTCGGCGACGGGCAGGTCACGCTCGGCAACACGGTGCTCAAGCACAACGCCAGGAAGACGAGGAAGCTCTACGAGGACAAGGTCCTGGCGGGTTTTTCGGGGGCCACCGCCGACGCCTTCACCCTCTTCGAGAAGTTCGAGGGCAAGATACAGACCTACCGGGGAAACCTAACCAGGGCCGCGGTGGAGCTTGCCAAGGACTGGAGGACCGACAGGATACTCAGGAGGCTCGAGGCCCTTCTCATCGTGGCGGACACCGAGCACACCTTCATAATCTCGGGAAACGGGGACGTCATCGAGCCCGGAGGGGGCATCGCCGCGATAGGCTCCGGGGGGCCCTTCGCCCAGGCGGCGGCGGAGGCGCTTTACGAAAACACCGCTCTCGACGCCAGGAGCATCGCCGAGAAGGCGATGAGGATAGCCGCCGGCATATGCATCTACACCAACACCGAGACGACGATGGAGGAGCTTGGCTGATGGAAGAGCTCACCCCCAGGAGGATAGTCGAGGAGCTCGACAAGTTCATAATAGGGCAGAAGAACGCCAAGAAGGCCGTGGCCATCGCGCTCCGCAACAGGTGGCGCAGGCAGAGGCTCTCGGAGGAGCTTAGGGACGAGGTCCTCCCCAAGAACATAATCCTCATAGGCCCCACCGGCGTGGGCAAGACCGAGGTGGCCAGGAGGCTCGCCCGCCTCGCCGAGGCCCCCTTCGTCAAAGTGGAGGCGTCGAAGTTCACCGAGGTGGGCTACGTGGGCAGGGACGTGGAGAGCATGATAAGGGACCTGGCGGAGGT
>JARRNG010000091.1:0-6788 GCA_037385265.1 Nitrospirota bacterium | reverse complement strand
GTCGGTCATCTGGAAGACCTCGTTGGGGCAGATGCTGACGCACTCCTCGCAGCCCTCGCACTTCTCCGGATCTACAGTTACCATATACATAAGGGAATACCTCCTGGGGAATTTTTGATATTTTATAGTATATCCTTTAAGAAAGACAAGCGACGAAAAAGCGGGAAGACCTTGGTCTTCCCGCTTCCGGTACCTCGCGCTGAAGAGGCTTACATCTCTGCAATCGTGATCGATCCGCTGGGGCAGACGCCGATGCAGCTCTCGCAGTTCTCGCACTCGCCGCCGGCGTCGGCAGAGGACTTGCCGTCGGTCATCTGGAAGACCTCGTTGGGGCAGATTCCGACGCACTCCTCGCATCCGTCGCAGGTATCGACATTGACGCTTACCATGAACATGTTCCGTTCACCTCCTTTATTCGGTTTCTTATGAATGCCTTATTAAGTAAAAAGGGGTCCCTTCGTCCGGGACCCCTTCATTAAGTTCATTTGCCCGGTTTCGGCCTTACGCCTCCTTCGAGGACGCGGCAGGCTGCTGCTTGACGGAAACCGCCACCTTGTAAAGGCCAGAGAGTATGAAGAATCCCGTGGCCCATACGCCCAGGGTAACCATGATCTCGTTCACCCTCGGGGTATACTCGGTCACCTGCTCAAAGGGGTTGGGGACGAATCCGCCGAGAACAAGCCCCAGGCCCTTGTCTATCCACAGCGCAACGAAAAGGATTACGCAGGCCACAACGAGCGTGGACTCCTTTTCGCGGTTCCTCGTAAGTAAAAGCAATATGGCCACTATGGAGCCGATCAGGGACAGCCACATGAACGGCACGAGGTTGGTGTGCTCCTCGAGGCCGAAGAACAGGTACACCAACGGGTGCATGTGGCCCGGTATGTTCGAGTAGAAGGCAGTGAAGAACTCCATGCCCACGAAGAAGAGGTTTATGATCGCCGCATAGGTAACTATCGTGGCAAGCTTGTCTATGGCCTTTTTGCCGACGTCGTAATTCGCGTACTTTCGGACTATGAAGGTCAGCACGATGAGGAGAGCCGGACCGCTTGCGAAGGCCGAGGACAGGAACCTGGGGGCCATTATGGCGGTGAGCCACAGGTGCCTGCTGGGAAGGCCGGCATAGAGGAACGCCGTGACCGTGTGGATGCTGATGGCCCAGGGAATGGAGAGATAGACGAAGGGCTTTATCCACTTGGGAGGCGGCACGTCCTTGCGCTCGGCCTCGAGCATGACCCAGCCGCAGAGCAGGTTCAGGAACAGGTACACGTTAAGCACTATCATGTCCCAGAAAAGTATCGAGTTCGGGGTGGGATGCAGGAGGACGTTCAGAACCCTCCTGGGCTGGCCTAGGTCCACGAGTATGAACAGCAGGCACATGGTCACCGACGCGATGGCCAGGAACTCGCCGAATATAACCGCTTTGGAAAACGTCTTGTAGTCGTGGAGGTAATACGGCAACACCAGCATGACCGCCGAGGCGGCGACTCCGACCAGGAAAGTGAATTGGGATATGTATATGCCCCAGGAGACGTCCCTGGACATGCCGGTGAGCGTCAGACCTGTCTGGTACTGTCGGATGTATGCCAGGAACCCCAGCCCTATTACCACGAGCAAAAAGAGCATCCATGTCTTGTACCGGGCGCTGCCGGTCAGAGCTTTTTCGAGCATTCCTATATACCTCCGATTATGTAATAGACGTTGGGCTGGGTGCCTAGCTCAACCTTGCGCCTGATTGTGTAGTTGGACTGTACGACCCTCCTGACCTCGGAGTTGCGGTCGTTGATGTCCCCGAAGTACACCGCCCCGGGGTTTTCCTTCTGGGCCTCGACGCAGTTGGGCAGAAGCCCCTCGGCGAGGCGCTCGACGCAGAAGTTGCACTTTTCCACCACGCCCCGGGTGCGGGTGGGGTACTTCGGGTCCTCCTTCGGTATGAAGGGCCTGGGGTCCCTGTAGTTGAAGCTCCTGGCGCCGAAGGGGCAGGCGGCCATGCAGAACCTGCAGCCTATGCAGCGGTGGTAGTCCATCGCCACGAGCCCGTCGCTCTTCCTCTTGAAAGTCGCCTTGGTGGGGCAGACCCTCACGCAGGGGGGATACTGGCAGTGGTTGCAGAGCAGGAGAAAGGGCTGCGTCTCTACGCTTTCCTTCAGGAAAGGGTTCTCCTTGCCCGGAAAGGCGTTGTCGTAGCCCATCGTCCATATCCACTTCACCTCGTCCTTGGTGTTGGGAATGTCCGGGACGTTATGTATGCTGTGGCAGGCATTTATGCTCCTTTTTATGGCCGCGGCGTCGTACTTGCTCATGTCTATCGCCATGGCCAGCCTCTTTACGCCGGCAGCAGTCGCAGCCTCCTCTGAGGCCTCCAAAGACCCCGGCCGCAGAATCTCCATCGAGCCAAAGCCTCCCAGCCCCAGGAGCGAACCGAGTCCGGCCATCTTCAGAAACTGTCTTCTATCCATACTCATACCCCTTCCTTTTCCTTAGGCGCCAGATGGCAGTCCCAGCAGTACGGTTTGACGGCCATGTACCCGTGGCACTCGTCGCAGAATCTCTTCTTGTTCGAATGGCACTTCATGCAGGTATTCTGGAGGCTTATCGTGTACTCTTTGCCCGTGGAATTGACGTAGGTCCTGTCGCCCTCGCGAAGAGCCTGGTCCCTCCAGTGGTTCAGAAGAACCATGTGGGATGTCCTCATGAAGTCCTTGGACTCCACGCAGTTCTTTACAGCGAGTGACTGGATCTCGGGCGTGTCTATCTTTGGGTCCGGAGCCTTTCCCGGCTTGGCCATGCCGAAGACGAACGGGGAGACGAAGAGCCCGACGAAAATCACAAGCCCCAAAAGTATCTTTCCTCCGTCGTAGAGCTTCATTACTGTCCCTCCTCTCCGGCCGGCTCCTCGCCGCCCTCGGCGCCAGCGGCCTCGGCGGCCCCTTCAGCAGGTTCCTGCGCCTCGATGTTCTCCTGCTCTTCCGGCTCCTCCTCTTCCTCGTAGCCCGGGATATCCTCCCCGCGCAGGTCGGTGGCCCTGGAGCCCTGACCCTTGAATATCATCGCGTTTGCCACCAGCTCGTGGACCCCCGAGACGGCCACGCCGGGCACCCAGTAGTCCATGGAAGTGGTGAGGGCCGCCCTGTCGATGGCGCAGATGTTGGCCAGGATGTTGACGCCGTACTTGTCGTGGACGTATTTTACGGCGTTAGCCCTGGGAAGGCCGCCCTTCATCCTGAGGTCCATGTTCTCCGAGGCGTTGAGGCCTGAGCCGGAGCCGCAGCAGAAGGTCTGTTCGCGTATTGTGTTTTCGGGCATCTCGTAGAAGTTGTTACAGACGCTCTTTATGACGTATCGTGGCTCGTCGAGGAAGCCCATACCCCTGGCGGTGTTGCAGGAGTCGTGATAGGTGACCGTCAGGTGGTCGTTCCTGCCGGGGTCCAGGCTGAGCTTGCCGTGCTTGATGAGGTCCGCGGTGAACTCAACAACATGGACCAGCTTGAGCTCCTTGGCGTTTTCGAACTTGGTGCCCGTTATGGGCGAGACCGGCTCCTCGAGGAAGTCCGGAGGACCGTGCCACGTGTCGAGGTACTGGTTCAGCACCCTCCACATGTGGCCGCACTCGCCCCCCAGTATCCACTTCACTCCGAGCCTCTTGGCCTCGGCGAATATCTTGTAGTGGAGCCTCTTGGCCATCTCGTTCGAGGTGAAGAATCCGAAGTTGCCGCCCTCGGAGGCGTAGGTGCTCCAGGTGTAGTCGAGCCCCAGCTCGTGGAAAAGGAGCATGTAGCCCATGCAGGTGAAGGTACCCGGGTCGGCGAAGAGGTCGCCCGAGGGAGTCACGAACAGTATCTCGGCCCCCTTGCGGTTGAAAGAGGGCTCCACCCTGATGCCCGTGTATTCCTCTATGTCGTCCACCATGTACTCCACGCTGGACATGATGGCGTGGGGCTCAAGGCCGAGGTGGTTGCCCTTGTGGTAGCAGTTGTTCACGGGCCCCATTATCCAGGCGGTGCCGCATCCCAGGAGGTTCATGAGCTCCCTGCCGATGATCGTTACCTCGGCGGTGTCTATGCCGTAGGGGCAGAAGAGCGAGCAGCGGCGGCACTCCGTGCACTGGAAGAGGTAGTACCAAATCTCCTTGAAGACGTCCATCGTGAGGTCCCTGGCCCCGGCGAGCCTGCCCAGTATCTTGCCGGCGGTCTTGAACTCCCTGCGGTATATGGATCTCAGGAGCTCCGCCCTCAGGACGGGCATGTTCTTGGGGTCGCCCGAACCAAGGTAGAAGTGGCACTTGTCGGCGCAGGCGCCGCAGCGCACGCATATGTCCATGAAGATCTTGAAGGTGCGGTACTTGTCGATACGCTCCCTGAGGCCCTCTATGAAGATCTCCTTCCAGTTCTCGGGAAGCTTCCAGTCCTCCTCGCCGGGGTTCCATTCCCTGGGGTTTGGAAAGCCCACTCCTTCGAGGTCCTTGGCCTTCGCGCCCCAGCAGTAGTTGCCCTTCTGTAATTCCGCGGGGGTGTCCATCCACCCAGTCTCGGGCGGCCGGAAGTTGTTGATCATCTGTATCAGTTCGTCTGGCTTGGTACCCATCTATTCCATCACTCCTTTTCCACCGGCAGGCCGACTTCCTTCATCTTCTCCCTGAACTCGTCCTCGTACTCGTCGTAAGTGTGGACCTCGACTTCGTAGTTCCAGGGATTTTCGTGGTGCTGCCTGCGGTTGTTGTTAGCAAGGTTCCTGGTAGGGCTCATGAAGACCCCGCCCATGTGCATGAGCTTGGAAAACGGGAAATACACAAGCAGGGCGCTCACGAGGAACAGGTGCACGAAGAACAGCGGCCCGATAGCCTCGGGCATCGTGGGGTTGAGGGTCACGAGACCTATCATCAGCTCTTTTATACCCACCACGTTAATCCTCGTGAGATATCTCATGGTAATGCCCGTCAGCGCGATCCCCAGAATCAGGAAGAGCGGGAAGTAGTCCGCCGGCAAGGATATGTACTTCATCTGGGGAATCACTACCCTTCTTATGAAAAGGTAGGTCGCCGCTGCCACTATCACCAGGTCGGTGATGTAAAGAAGCGGCGCCCCCACCTGGAGGAACCCGTCGAGGCCTTCTATCTTCTGCACGAAAAGCGGCACGCCGACGAAGAAGAACCTCAAATGTCTGAGCACTATTATCAGGAACGACCAGTGGAAGGCCATTCCCGCAAGCCAGAGCCATTTGTCCGACCCGTATGCCAGCCTGGGTCCATCCCTGAGCTCGGCCTTGGTGTTGCGGAACAGGGAACGGAAAAGGAGGATCTCCAGGAGCATCCTCCCTATTACCTGCCCGGTGGTGTCAGGGTTGTCGTACTTGGCATGTTTGATGCCGGGGATGACCGACTTCATCTGACCGCCGGTAGTGGGGATTCGGAAAGGCACCGGCACCTTGGCCCATCCGAGAACCTTGACCGCGAAGCCGACTACGAAGGTGCCGAAGGCTGCGTACGGGATTAACACCCCGAACACGTATCTGAGATCCACCGCCGCGACTCCCGCCCAGGCGATCCCAGCGAGTACCAAAACTGCAATCAACGAAACGAAAAGTCCCATCTGACTTACCCCTTTATCATTACCTTAGCTGCCATTTCCCCCGTCCGGGCTCCGCCCGGATTCGTCTATTCTGGTTGCTATGTTTGCCCGCTCCAGGAGCCTGTAATGCATCCTCCTCATCTCCGAGGCCCTCAGATCGTTAAGCTTGTTCTTGCTCCTCATATAGATGTCAAAACATACGAGGGCGAGCTCGTCTACCCTGGACTCGATTTCCAAGAGCTCCTCGGAAGGTCCTCCGGCGCGCCTTCTTAAGACGTCCTTGAGGATGAATATGAACTTCAGGGCCTGGGAAGCGCTGAATTCCTGGACGGCCTTTATCTTGACCAAGCCCTCCAGGGCGTCCAGCACCTCCTCGCCCTTCTTCTGGCCGGTGAGGTACCCGAGGGATGCATCCATGGCCTGCAGGAAATTGTAGCCCACCGGGTTTGCAAACCTGTTGGCCTTTCTTTTCAGAAAGCTTGCGGTATCGGGAGGGTAGGCGCGCACAGCCGCGTCAAACCACTCATCGATTATGTCCTCTTTACTTTCCGAAAGGAGACTAACAAGCTCCATACAGGGATTCCGATTACTCCTCAAAATACGGGCGGGCCCATGCCTCTACGGGCGGAGGCTGTCAACAAAGCGCCTCTTTTCTACCCCCCTCTGTCTTCCGGCAGCCTGAAGAGGCTGCGGAACGGGTTTTCTCCCTCCCCGTTCCGCCTCGCCGGAGTTAACCTATTATACGCAGCCGGTCGGCTTCGGGAGACCGGCGAATCTGCAGGCCTGTTTCGCGGGGCCGGCAGGGTAAAGCTGGTAAAGGTACTTGGTGTTGCCTTTCTCCTTGCCCATGGCCTTGCCGATTTCCTTGACCAGGATCTTGATCATGGGAGCGATCTGGTACTTCTGATAGTAGTCCCTGAGGAAATTGATTATCTCCCAGTGCTCATCGGTCAGCTCGATCCCATCATCTTTAGCAAATTGCGCGGCAAGCTCCTTTGACCAGTCGTCGAGGTTGACGAGATAGCCGTCGTCGTCGACCTCTATCTGCTTGCCTTGAAAATCATAACTAGGCATTTCTTTCCTCCTCCTTGTTGGAATTATGCTTAACGTTACACACCTTCGGCAGTCCGGTTATTTTTCTTTAAGCGCCCACAGAAAAGTCAAATCACCCCTGCCGGGTTTACAAAGGTAATACAGATTCGTGCTGATGGTCAAATAAAA
>JARRNG010000090.1:0-7949 GCA_037385265.1 Nitrospirota bacterium | reverse complement strand
GTGGTCTCAGACTACCAGAGATTCCAGCGCCTCTCGAAAGAGCAGGCCGAGCTCGCCCCCCTCGTGGAGAAGATCGCCGAGTACAAGAAGGTCCTCAAGGAGATCGAGGACGCCGAGGAGCTTCTGCGCTCCTCGGACAGGGACATGAGGGAGCTGGCCGAGGCCGAGCTTGCGGACCTCAGAAAGAGGAAGCCCGCCCTGGAGCACGACCTGATGGTGGCCCTGGTGCCAAAGGACCCCAGGGACGAAAAGAACGTCATCCTCGAGATAAGGGCCGGCACCGGGGGCGAGGAGGCGGCCCTTTTCGCCGCCGACCTCTTCAGGATGTATTCAAAGTACGCCGAGGCCAAGCGGTGGAAGGTGGAGGTGCTGGACTCGAGCCCCACGGGGCTTGGCGGCCTCAAGGAGATAGTGGCCTCCCTGGTGGGCAAGGGGGCCTTCAGCCGCCTGAAGTACGAAAGCGGCGTCCACAGGGTGCAGCGGGTTCCCGAGACGGAGACCTCCGGCAGGATACACACCTCGGCGGCCACCGTGGCCGTGCTGCCCGAGGCCGAGGAGGTGGACGTGAAGGTGGACGAGAAGGACCTGAGGATAGACACGTTCTGCGCCTCGGGCCCCGGCGGCCAGGGCGTAAACACCACCTACTCGGCCGTGCGGATTGTGCATGAGCCAACGGGCATTGTGGTGCAGTGCCAGGACGAGCGCTCGCAGCTAAAGAATAAGGCGAAGGCCATGAAGGTCCTCCGCGCCAAGCTCTACGAACTGGAGCTCGAGGCCAAGGAGCGGGAGCGGGCCGCCGAGCGGAAGACCCAGGTGGGCACCGGCGACCGGAGCGAGAGGATACGGACCTACAACTTCCCCCAGAACAGGGTCACGGACCACCGCATAGGCCTGACCCTCCACACGCTCGAACAGGCCCTCGAGGGCCATCTCGACGAGATAATCGACGCCCTCCAGGCGCATTTCGAGGCGGCTCTATACTTAGGCTATGCTGGCACTGGAGGCGCACCATTACGCCTGCGAGCGGCTCGGCTCCTTCGGCGTCGAGGCGGCCGAAAAGGAGGCCGAGCTCCTTCTCACGGCGGGTCTCGGCCTCGAGAGGGTCGCCCTCTACCGCGACAATCCACCTCTCGACCATGAGGAGGCCAAAAGGCTCGATGAAATGCTTGCGCGGAGGGCGAGGCGCGAGCCCATCCAATACATCCTGGGCGAGGTGGAGTTCTACGGGCTCCGAATCCGCGTGGGCCCCGGGGTGCTCATCCCCCGGCCCGAGACGGAGCTCCTCGTGGAGGAGGCCGTGCGCAGGCTTGCGGACAGGGCCCGGCCCCGGGTGATGGAGCTCTGCACCGGAAGCGGCTGCGTCGCCCTGGCCGTGGCGCGGCAGCTCCCCAACGCCGCGGTCGTGGCCACCGAGAGCTCCAAGGAGGCCCTCCGCTACGCCTTTGAAAACGCCGCCCTCAACGGCGTTGGCAACGTGGACTTCCTCGCCGGTTCGCTTTTTGATCCAGTCCCGGCGGAGCGCTTCGACGCCGTGCTTTCGAACCCCCCCTACGTGGCCACCTCCGACATAGACGGCCTTGCCCCCGAGATACGGAACTGGGAGCCCCGGGAGGCCCTTGACGGGGGCCCCGATGGCCTGGACTTCTACAGGCAGATAATCCCCAGGGCCGGAGCGCATCTCCTTCCGGGCGGTCTGGTCATCGTGGAGATGGGCGCGGCCCTCGCCCCCGCCGTGACGGAAATGGCCCGTGCCGCCGGCCTTACCGCCGAGGCGCCCCTCAGGGACTGGGGAGGGTGCGACCGGGTGATGACGATGAGGGCTTAGGCTCCGGGGCGGGTCTGCCCGCGAGCCGCCGTTGTTCCGCCGCCGTTGTTTATATGTTGTCTTATATATCTTATTAGCCCGCTTTATGTATCTATAGGTATTTTTATCCCCTTGAAATCTTGACCTTTCGGAGGGGACTTTATTATGATAAGCTCTGATTTTTCCAAAGGAGGCCCTTAATGCACGAACATCCTTACCTCATGGATCTCATAATCGACCCGTCGGTTGTTCCCCATTTCGTCTCGTACGCCTTGCTCGGCTCGATACTGCTCATCCTCGTGTCCCTCATGGTCAGGAAGTCGCTTTCCCTCGTGCCCACGGGCACCCAGAACTTCATCGAGGTCGTGGCGAAATACATGCTCGACCTCGCGGAGGAGACCATAGGGCACCACTGGGGCAGGCCCTTCTTCCCCCTTATCGCCACCATCTTCATGTACATCGCCGTGTGCAACTTCATGGGCCTCATCCCTGGGTTCGACTCCCCGACGAGCAACATAAACATGACCGCCTCCATGGCCGTGCCCGTCTTCCTCGCCACCCACTACTACGGCATGAAGGTCCACGGCATAGGCTACATCAAGCACTTCCTCGGCCCCATGAGGTCGCTGGCTGCGCTCCCGCTCATGGTGCTGATGTTCTTCGTGGAGAGCGTCTCCCACCTCGCCAGGCCGGTGACGCTTTCGGTCAGGCTCTTCGGAAACATGATAGCCAAGCACTTCCTGCTCCTGGTCCTGGGGTTCCTGGTGCCGTGGTTCATCCCGGTGGCCGTCCTCGCCCTGGGGGTGCTGGTCAGCGTGGTCCAGGCGCTTGTGTTCGCGCTTCTTACTACCATGTACCTTGCCGGTGCGGTAGAGGAAGCTCACTGAATAGACTCTCTGTGGAAAGGAGGAATACCGGTTTGAAGAAATTCGTCTCGATAGCTCTGCTCACATTCGCCATTGTCTGCATGCTCGCTCCCTTCGCCTTCGCCGCCGAGGAAGGCATGGCAGTCGAGGGCGGCATACCGGTTCAGGCGTTCGCGGCCATAGGCGCGGGCGTGGCCATCGGTTTCGCGGCCCTGGGAACCGGCATCGGCATGGGTTCGGGTCTCAGCAAGGCCTGCGAAGGCGTCGCAAGAAATCCGGGCGTATCAGGAAAGATTACCACTACCCTGATCATCGGTCTGGCGCTGATCGAGTCCCTGTGCATCTATGCCCTTATCATCGCACTGGGTATCCTGATCAACCAGAATCTTTTCTTCTAACACACGTTTTATTGCCCCGCGATGGCGGGGCAGCCATTCATCCGGCGGGGGAGGGGCTCTGGGCCCTCCCCCGCTTTGTTTTAGCTCCCCGGGGGCGGTTATAATAAACCATGGATGAAAATAAGAAAGCCTGGTACGACACCGAAGAGAGCCGCGCCTACGAAGAGGCGGTGGAAAAGATAAAGAAGGCCGTGGTCGAGGACTCCGCGCCCTTCGACGAGGCCGCCTCCCGGGTGGAGGTGAAGGACGAGAAGCTCAGAAGCGCCATAGCCTCCGACGCCCTAAAGGTGCTCATCGCCGAGATGCATTTCCTTAAGAAGAAGTCCCTCGAGGAGGTGGCCGATGCCCTGAAGCTCCCCCTCAAGAGGGTCGCCGAGGCCAGGAAGGAGATGGTCGCGGAGATCGAGGCCGACGCGATACAGCGGTACAAGGACTCTCTGGGGCAGGGAGGGAACGCCTAGAGATGCTCCTTGGCGACACGATAAAGGTCACCACCGCTATGCTCGCAAGCCACAGGCTCTTCATGAGACATCTCCGCTGGGACGTCACCCCGGAGTCCCTGTTCAAGCCCCGGTTCGTCGGCAAGCCCGAGGACAGGGCCCTGGCGGGCGAGACCGAGGGCTACATGTTCTACATCGACTGGTACAAGGGGAAGGGCGCACCCACGCTCATGATAATGAAGAACGCGGGGCTCTCCAGCTCCACCTTCGCCGAGGTCACGGACTGCCCCCCTGAGCTCCTGGAGGCCGCCGTGAGGCGCGAGGGGGTCAAGGCCTACTCGGACATGTACCCCATAGACGAGGCCGTCGAGGCCTGGTTAAAGGAAAAGCTCGGGGTCACTTCCCGGGGTTAGGCTCGCCGCCGGGCTCCGCGCCCTTCTTGAGCTTCAGGGTCTCCTCCATCATCATGAGGAACTTGATGTAGCGGAAGGCGAACTTCATCAGCGCCACCTCGTCGGTGCGCATCCTTTCCACCTCCTCCTCCGGGACGTCGAAGACGTCGAGGAAGCGGCTGTCGAAGACGTAGCTCCGGAAGCGGTCGAGGTCGTAGCTCGCCATGAAGAACTGCATCTGCTTCTTCTGGTCCAGGCCCTTTTTGCCCGGGAGGTTGCGGCGCATGAGGACTTCCTTCCACTCCCGGTTCATCTCGTCGTAGCCCGCCGAGTCCTGGTCCTCGCGCCACGACCTGATGGTCCATTCTGTGTCTTCCTCGTAGCCCTTGCAGTGGTTCTCCCGGACGAAGAAGTAGAACTCCTCGTGAACCAGCTCCTCGCCCTCGCGCTTCTTCACGGTGCCCTGCCCCACGGGGTAGTAGCGGCAGCTTACGGGCCGGTCCGAGTAGACCGTGCAGCCTTCCTCGAGGCTTCCGAGGAAGGGGCATACGCGGTCCTCGCCCTCCATCTTGAGGTACGCGTAGGGGTGCGAGGACTTGTCATCGATGCGCATCATCGTGTGTTTGTCGAGGAACTCCGCCGAGGTGATTCCCAGGCGGTTCTTGAGCCTCAGGACGTCGTAGGGAGTGAGCATTATGTCTATGTTGGAGCAGCACTTGGTAAAACAGCTGATGCCGGGGTGGCAGCGGAACTTGAACTTCGTCTCCGGCGAAAGGCTCTTGGTTTCCACGGCCTTGAGATTAAACATGGCACACCTTCTCTCTTGAAAATTGCGCTTTTCTGAATCGGATTCACTATTTTAGCACATGCCCAGGCCGGAATTCCCCCGGCCCATGGTCCCTTCCACTCCTCCGCCGCTTTTGGCCCGCCGGGCCGGGCTATCCGCGGGGGGCGCAAAAAGGCCGGGTCCTTGAGCGGACCCGGCCTTGAGGGATTGCCTTACGCGGGGATTCTCTGGAAGGTCTTCCTGAAATGGAAACCGTAGACCGCGAGCGTGATGGCCAGGGGGAAGAGCTTCGGCCTCGTAAAGAGAGACCAGAAGAACAGCTTCCAGTAGTGGAACCTCTCCTTGCCCACTATGCCCAGCAGCACCATCGAGCGGAAGAGGGCCTTGATGCCGCTCAGGTCGACATGGGTGGCCATCTTCTTCTGCGGCCTCTTGTATTCGCGGAGGAAGTTCATGACCCGGGCATAGTACTGCTTTGGGGAGTAGATGGTCTCCACAATCCTCTGGTAGCCCGAGATCAGGGCCTCCTGGTTCATCTTGGGGATGAAGTTGATGGAGTAGTCGGTGTTGTCGCCGGTGACGTCCCTGAGGAGCCTCCCCTCCTTGACGAGGCGCTGGAAGAGCCTCGTGCCCTTTGGGGCGTTCAGGAGGCCCACCATGGCGGTGGCTATGCCGCTTTCCTGGATGAAGTTGATGACCTTTTCGAAGATGTTGGCCGGGTCGCTGTCGAACCCCACGATGAACCCCGCCTGTACCTCCAGGCCGGCGCGCTGCATCCTCTTTACGCAGTCCATCATGTTTCGCTTCTTGTTCTGGTTCTTCTGGCACTCCTCGAGGGACTCCTCGTGGGGGGTCTCTATGCCGATGAAGACCGTGTCGAAGCCTGCCTTTACCATGAGGTCCATGAGCTCGGGGTCGTCCGCCAGGTCTATGGAGGCCTCGGTGTTGAGGGGGAAGGGGTAGCCCTTTCCCTCCATCCAGCTTATGAGGGCGGGCAGCACCTCCTTCTTCAGCTTCCTCCGGTTGCCGATGAAGTTGTCGTCCACGAAGAATACGCCGCCACGCCAGCCGTGGTCGTAGAGGCTGTCGAGCTCGGCTATTATCTGCCCGGCGTCCTTGGTGCGGGGCTTCCTGCCGTAGAGGACCGTGATGTTGCAGAATTCGCAGTTGAACGGGCAGCCCCTGGAGTACTGGACGTTGGCCGAGGCGTAGTGCTTCATCTTCACGAGGCTCCAGTCCGGAATGGGGGTCTCGGCCATGTCGCCCCATTCGCCGGAGGTATAGATGTGACCGGCCCCGCCGGTTTGCAGGTCCTTTAGGACCATGGGCAGGGTTATCTCCGCCTCGTTCAGCACGAGGTGGTCCACGTTGGGGTAGTCCTCGGGACTGCTGGTGAAGTGCGCCCCTCCGGCCACTACCTTAACGCCCAGGGCGTTGCACCTCTTTATGACCTCGTCGGCGGACTTCTTCTGCACCGACATTGCGCTTATGAACACGAAGTCCGCCCACTTGAGGGTGCTGTCCTCCAGGGGCTCTATGTTCATGTCCACGAGCCTCTTCTCCCAGCCCTCCGGCAGCATCGACGCCACCGTGAGGAGGCCCAGGGGGGGCAGGGTGGCCTTCTTGGAGATGAACTTCAGGGCGTACTTGAAGCTCCAGAAGGTGTTTGGATATTGGGGGTAAACGAAAAGAACTTTCATGAATTTGATACTCCTTACAAACCAAATTGATCGCCGATGCATCAAACGGGCATCAAGCAAGTACTAATCTATTAGTCTATAGTTACCGGGCAGAAGTTGCAAGTGGAAAATCCCCTCGGCCCCCGGCAGGCCCCTCCCGGGCCCGCCAAGGGCGGCTTTCCGTTGGGCCCGAACTAATTGAATTCCCTACAGAACCATGCTAATATAATGCTTTCGACGAACTGACATGGCACGGGTTATTCCATTTAAAGGCATATATTACAACAGGGAAAGAGTGAGCGGGGACGAGGTGGTCGCGCCGCCCTACGATGTAATCACTCCGGAGATGAAGGAGGAGCTCTACGACCGGAGCCCCTATAACGTGGTGCGCATCGACTTCGGCAAGGACCTGGAGGGCGACACCGACTCCGAGAACCGCTATACCAGGGCGGCCCGGTACCTCAGGGAATGGCTCGCCGGGGGGGTTCTCCTGAGGAGCGAGAGGCCGGCCTTCTACGCCTACAGGATGGACTACGAACACAGGGGCGCCAGGAGCTCTTTGACGGGGTTTTTCGGGGCCCTCAGGCTGGTGGATCTCGGAAAGGGCGTCTACCCCCACGAGGACACCCACTCGAAGCCCAAGTACGACAGACTCGCCCTGCTGGAGACGGCGATGGCTAACACCAGCCCCATATTCTCCCTTTATTCGAGCCCCGAGAGGGCGGCCTCGAAGGCCCTCGAGAAGGCGACTCGCCAGGCCCCCTACCTCCAGGCCAAGGACCCCGAGGGCGCAGTCCACAGTTTCTGGATCGTCGAGGACGAGGCCCTCGTGGAGGCAATAGGCGGCGACCTCGAGGACAGGGACGTCTTCATCGCCGACGGGCATCACCGCTACGAGACGGCCCTGGACTTCCAGAAGACCGTGAGGCGCCGGACTCCGGAGGCCGGTCCCGACGAACCCTTCGACTACGTGCTCATGTTCTTCGCCAACACCCAGGACGACGGCCTCACCATTCTGCCCACCCACAGGCTTGTAAGCGTCGAAGGGCCGGACGACATGATTGCGAAGCTGGAGAAGCACTTTGAGGTTGAGGAGCTCCCTCGCGGGGCCGACGTTACGGGGGCCATCGCGGGAAGCATCCATACCTTCGGACTTTACTACGGGGGGAAGCTCTACCGCCTCCTATACCGGGGCGGTGGCCTCGAGGGCCTGAACCCGGCCGTCCGCGAGCTCGACGTGGTGGTGCTCCACGAGATGGTCTTCGACAAATTGCTCGGAGCCTCAAGCTGGGGGTACGAGATGGACGCCGGAAATGCCATGGGCATGGTGGACGCTGGCCGCTACGACGCCGCCTTCTTCCTCAACCCCACGGCGGTCTCCGACATCGAGCGGGTGGCCCTCGGCGGCACCAGGATGCCGCCCAAGTCGACGTACTTCTATCCCAAGGTCAGAACCGGCTTCGTGATGAAGAGCCTGGAATCTTTTTGAAAATAAACCAAAGGAGGTTTTAGCTGATGGCATTCAAGGTGGCGATAAACGGATTCGGAAGGATCGGGTTGAATTTCCTGAGGGCGTGCCTGTA
>JARRNG010000089.1:0-7117 GCA_037385265.1 Nitrospirota bacterium | reverse complement strand
TCCGGGAGGGGCCGCCGGCGGCCCGGGTCTCGAACATCGACGTGAGGTGGCAGCCCCACGCCGGGGAGTTCGACACCTTCTCGGTCAGGTACTTCTGACCGTAAACCTCTCTTCTGAGGAAGTTGACAACCCACTCCTTCCTCGCCCAAAATAACCGAGATGTCCCTTAGTTCCCTCACCGAAAAAGTGCTCGACGGAGAGGTCCTGACGAGGGAGGAGGCCCTTTCGCTCGCCGATATGGAAGGGGCCGACGCCTTCGATCTCTTCGCCTCGGCCTCCAGGGTCCGCGAGAGGTTCAGGCCCCCGGCCGTCGACCTATGCTCCATCGTGAGCGCAAAGACCGGCCTCTGCCCGGAAGACTGCTCCTACTGCGCCCAATCGCGGATATCCAGGGCCCCCGTGGAGACCCACGGCCTCGTTGAGCTCGACCACGTGGTCGAAAGGGCCAGGGCGGCCAGGGGGTGGGGCGCCCGGCGGTTCTGCATAGTGACGAGCGGCAGGGCGCCCTCGAAAGAGGAGCTCGTGAGGATTGCCGGGATGGTCTCCGCTGTGCGCCGGGAGGGCCTCCTTCCGTGCGCCACCCTCGGGCTCCTCGGCGAGGAAGAGCTACTGGCCCTCAAGGAGGCAGGCCTCCACCGCTTCCACCACAACCTCGAGACCTCAAGGAGGTTCTTCCCGGAGGTCTGCCGGAGCCACGGCTACGACGACAAGCTCAGGACCATAGAGGCCGTTAAGAGGGCGGGGCTTTCGCTCTGCTCGGGGGGAATCTTCGGCCTGGGCGAGGAGTGGGAGGACAGGGTGGACATGGCCCTGGCCCTCCGGGAGCTCGGGGCCGACTCGGTCCCCATCAACTTCCTCGTCCCCGTGGAGGGCACCCCCCTCGGAGGGGCCGAACCCCTCGCCCCCCTGGAGGCCCTGAGGATAATAAGCCTCTACAGGATGCTCCTTCCGGACCGGGAGATACGCGTCGCCGGCGGAAGGCTCCAGACCCTTGGGGAGCTGAACTCCTTCGTCATCATGGCCGGGGCCGACGGCCTCCTCACGGGCGATTGCCTTACGGTGTCGGGAAGGTCCGCCGAGGACGACCTCAGGATGATAAGGGGCTACGGCCTGGAGGCGGCCGCCGATTAGGCCGCATCCCCCGACGCGGTAGAATTATCCCTCCCGTTTGGTTATATTACTTCGAAGTCCCCCGTTATGAGAAAAGCCATAGTCATCGCAATAGCCCTGGCCCTGGCAGTCTGCCTGTCGTCCGAGCCCTCTCACTGCGCCGACGCCGGGGCCCTGACCCTTCCGGCGGGGGCCGAGGTCTCCCAGAGGGTCGTGGGGCTTCCGGGCCTCGACAACGTGGGCTGGGTGGCGCCGGACATCCTGAGGGGGGCGCAGCCCGAGGAGGAGGGCTACGCAACGCTCAGGGAGATGGGCGTGAGGACCGTGGTCAACCTCCGCTCGAGCAACTCCGAGGCCGAGGCGGTGGAGGCCGCGGGCATGAGGAGCGTCCACATCCGCATGGGACTGGTGAGGGGGATAAACAGGGAGACGGTGGAAAGGGCCGTGAAGGCGATATCGGACCCCGAAAACCGGCCCGTCTACATCCATTGCGCCTATGGCAAGGACCGCACGGGCGTGGTGGTGGCCGTCTACCGGATGGAGGTGGAGGGCTGGAGCTACGAGGACGCCGAGGCCGAGATGCAGTCCTTCGGCTTCAACGACGTCTGGCTTAACCTGAAGGGCCTGATAAGGAGCTACAGGGAGAAGGAAGACCATGTGGAGCGGGATGCTTTTCCGGGGTCCGGCCTTTAGGGCCAGTTGCCGATGAACGCCGGCCCCTGCGGCAAGTGCAAACACGGCCATCCCACCGGGCCCGGAGGCCAGAGGACATCTTCGGGCACCGTCTGGTGCGCGAAGCGCACGGTGCAGATGGGCAGGTCCAGGCAGATGCCCTGCTTCGTGCCCCTCGCCGGCGGGGCCTCCTCGCGCCAGTGCCACGCCTGCAAGTGGGCCAAGTTCATAAAGCCCCAGGGGGGAACGCCCGAGCCCGGCAGCGTCTGGTGCGACAAGCGCCACTTCGAGATAAACAAGCTTCGGAAGGTGGAGTGCTTCGAGCCGAGGTGAGGCGAGGCGAGGGCGTCTTGCGAGAAAAAGATAGGGGGCGCCTTAGCGGCGCCCCCTATCTTTATGGGGAGGGGGGTTATATCATGTCGTAGCCGTTTTCGCCGTGCTGGCTCAGGTCGAGGCCCTGCACCTCCTGCTCGTCGTCGACCCTCAGCCCCATGACCAGGTCTATGGCCTTGAGGATTATGAGGCTCACGACGCCGGAGTAGACTATCGTGGCCGCGATGGCAATCGCCTGCGCCTTCAGGAGCGAGGGGTTGCCCGCCAGGAGGCCGTTCGCGCCGGCGGGATTCACCGCCACCGTGGCGAATATCCCCGTGGCCAGGGCGCCCCAGATGCCGCCCACGCCGTGGATGCCCAGGACGTCGAGGGAGTCGTCGTAGCCCATCTTGGGCTTCAGGCTTACGGCCCCGTAGCAGAATATGCCCGCGGCGAAGCCTATGGCTATGGCCGCCAGGGGCGTTACGAAGCCCGCCGCGGGGGTTATGGCCACAAGGCCGGCCACCGCGCCGGAGACCGCGCCCAGGGCCGTGGGCTTGCCCCTGTGGAACCTCTCGGCCAGGGACCAGCCTATGGCCGCCGAGGCCGCCGCCGTGTTGGTCGTCACGAAGGCCAGCGACGCAAGGCCGTTAGAGGCCAGGGCGCTTCCGGCGTTGAAGCCGAACCAGCCGAACCACAGGAGGGCCGCCCCCAGTATGGTCATGGGCAGGTTATGGGGAAGTATGGCCTCGCTCATGTAGCCCTTGCGCTTTCCCACCACGATGGCCGCCGTTATGGCCGCCATGGCCGAGTTTATATGCACGACCGTGCCGCCTGCGAAGTCCAGGGCGCCTATCTTCGTGCCTATCCATCCGCCGCCCCACACCCAGTGGCATATGGGCGAATACACGAAGGTCACCCACAGCACGGTGAAAGCCATCACGGCCGAGAACTTTATGCGCTCGGCGAAGGCCCCCGTTATGAGGGCGGGCGTTATTACGGCGAACATGCCCTGGAACATCATGAACGCGTAGTGGGGCACGGTGCCGTTGGCCTCCTGCCCCACGCCCCTCAGGCCGAGCCACTCCAGGCCGCCCACCAGGCCGGCCTTGTCGGGGCCGAAGGCCAGGGTGTAGCCCCAGAGCACCCACACCACGCTCACCACGCAGAGGATCATGAAGCTGTGCATTATCGTGCCAAGCACGTTCTTCCTTCTTACCATACCGGCGTAAAACAGAGCCAGCCCCGGCGTCATCAGCATCACCAGCGCCGTGGACACCAGGAGCCAAGCCGTGTCTCCCGAGCTGATATCCGCGGTTTCCGCAGCAAAGGCCGGCGCCGCCAGAAAGAGGACGGCGCAGAGCCCGAGCAGTACTCTCCGTATCATCTTAGATAGCCTCCTTTCCGGTCTCTCCGGTCCTTATCCTCATTATTGCGTCCAGGCTGTAGACGAAGATCTTGCCGTCTCCGATCTCTCCGGTCTTCGCCGCCCCCTGTATGGCCTTCAGGGTCTCGTCGAGCTTCTCGTTGGGAACCGCCACCTCCACCTTCACCTTGGGCAGGAACACGACCTCGTATTCCGCTCCCCTGTAGAACTCCAGGTGTCCCTTCTGCCTTCCGAAACCCTTCACATCCACTATGGTCATGCCCTGCACGCCGATGTCCGTGAGGGCTCGTCTGACGTCATCGAGCCTGAAGTGCTTGATGACTGCCGAGACCATCTTCATCGCTTGTCACCTCCCACAAAGATTTGCCTTACCTATTACACGAACCGTGCCAGCCCGGAAAACCCTTTGAATACGGAGTATTCCGCTCGAAGGCGGCCTTACAATTTTGTAGGCGGGACATTTTTGTATGACAAAATTGTGAGGTAAAGATATCCCCCTTCCACCTGGGAAGGTAGGCGGAAGGGGGATGGAGGGTAAGGTTATCTATTGCGTCTTAACTTAGGAAGTAGCCCTCCTCGCTGTGCTGGCTAAGGTCGAGGCCCTCCACTTCGTTCTCCTCCTTGACCCTGAGGCCCACGGCCCAGTCCAGGGCTTTTAGTATTACGAGGGTGCCTACCACGGAATACAGGGCCACGGCCCCTATGGCCTTCACTTGGACCAGCAGGGTATGGGCGTTTCCGAGGAAAAGGCCGTTGGCGCCCCCGGGGTTGATGGCCAGGGATGCGAAGAGGCCCGCCCCCAGGGTGCCAGTGAGGCCGCCTATGCCGTGAACGCCGAAGGCGTCGAGGGAGTCGTCGTATCCGAGGACGGTCTTCATGTTGAGGGCCCCGTAGCAGAGGAGGGCCGCCGCGGTGCCTATGACCATGGCGGAGGAGGGGCTCACGAAGCCCGCCGCGGGCGTTATGGTGGCGAGCCCGGCGATGGCCCCGGTGGCGGCGCCGAACATGGTAGCCTTTCCGCGGTGGAGCCACTCTGCGACTACCCAGACCACCGTGGCCGTGGCCGCCGCGGTGTGCGTCGTCACGAAGGCCAGGGTGCTGAGGCTTCCCGAGGCCAGGGCGCTCCCGGCGTTAAAGCCGAACCAGCCGAACCACAGGAGGCCCGCGCCGAGGACTGTCATGGGGAGGTTGTGGGGGCGGATGGGCTCCTTGAGGTATTCCCTCCTGCTTCCTATGACGAGGGCGGCCACCAGGGCGGAGACGCCGGAGCTGAGGTGCACCACCAGGCCGCCGGCGAAGTCCAGGGTCCCGTGCAGCCATCCACCGCTCCCCCATATCCAGTGCGCTATGGGGTCGTAGATAAGGGTGCTCCAGAGGAGTATGAACAGCACGTAGGCAGAAAACTTCATCCTCTCGGCGAAGGCCCCGCTTATGAGGGCCGGGGTGATGACGGCGAACATGCACTGGTATATGACGAAGGCCAAGTGGGGTATGGTGGGGGCGTAGCTCGAAGGCTCAAGCCCCACTCCCTTAAGGCCGAACCACTGGAGGCTGCCCACGAAGCCCCCCGCGTCCGGGCCGAAGGAGAGGCTGTAGCCCACCAGCACCCACTGCACGCTTATCACCGCTATGGCTATGAAGCTGTGCATCAGGGTGCCCAGGACGTTCTTCTTCCTTACCATGCCGCCGTAGAACATGGCGAGCCCCGGAGTCATCAGAAGGACCAGGGCGGCCGAGGCCAGTATCCATGCCGTGTCGCCCGTGTCTATGGCGCCCCCCTCGGCCGCGCAGGCGACGCCTGAGGAGGCAAGAAGCAGTAGCGCCGCGCCGAGCATCTTCGCAAGAAATCCGGTAGCCTTCATCTATATCGCCTCCTCCCCGGTCATTCCGGTCCTTATTCTCACGACGTTTTCGAGGTTGTAGACGAAGATCTTTCCGTCGCCGATCTCTCCGGTCCTGGCCGTCTCCCGCAGGGTCTCCACTACCTTGTCGAGGGACGAGTCCGGGACCGCCACTTCCAACTTCACCTTGGGCAGGAACACGACCTCGTACTCCGCACCCCTGTAGACCTCGGTATGGCCCTTCTGCCTCCCGAAGCCCTTCACGTCCACGATAGTCATGCCCTTCACCCCGACGTCCATGAGGGCGCGCCTTACCTCATCGAGCTGGAAGTGCTTGATGATGGCGGTAACCATTTTCATAAATCTAACCTCCCCTTTCGCTGGCGATATATCAGGATTTGCCCTCCCTATATACACAAACGATGCCAAACAAATATCGACGCCTTTATAAGGACTTTAACTAAATAACCAACTAACAAAAATGTAGGCCATACAATTTTGTCGGACAATTTTGTCGGACACCCGGCGGGACAAAAATGTTGCCTCTACATTTTTGTGTTTCCTCCCCGGCGGAAAATCTCCACTATTCCAAGGACTTTCCAGTTGGCACGTTTTTCGCTATCCTGGGGGACAGCCTCAGAAACGCTCTGGAAGGAGGGACTAAGCGAAATGGCTTGCAAACACTTCAGGCCGGGAAATGGGATTTGCGGACGCGGGATGCCGGTGGAGGAGCTCTACATGAAGCTCATCTGCGGCAAGAGCCCCGAGAAATGCCCCCTCGTGGCAGCAGGCGTCGGTTTCCTGACCGTCGGCCTGGGTCTCTCCGGGGAACTTTAGCAGAGGGCAGGGCGCATGGCGTCTCTCACCGAGAAGATAGAGACCCTTGAAAGGGCGGAGATAGAGGCGGCCCTCCGGAGGAGCGGATGGGTCAAGGCGAAGGCCGCCAGGATGCTCGGCATAACCGAAAGGATGATTGGATACAAGATTAGAAAATACGGCCTTGAGAAGGAGGTGATGGCAGCACGGGGGGAGTCTTTGGCGCGAAGAGAGACGAATTCGGAAGCACAATAAAAAAACTTTGATATCCAAAGGAGGAGAGATGAAAAGAAGCATCGTGACTTTGATATTGACCGCCCTGGCCCTGGTGGGCCTCGTGGCGGCCGCCCACGCGGAGGTCGAGAAGTCGGCCAGCGCCGACGTAAGCGTGATGAGCAACTATGTGTGGAGGGGCCAGAAGCTCAGCGACGACTGGGTGATACAGCCCTCGATAAGCCTGGGCTACGGCGGCTTCGGCGCTAACCTCTGGGCCAACTGGGACGGCGACAGCTCGGAGCTAACCGAGACCGACCTGACGCTGAGCTACTCCATCGACCTGACCGAAAAGGTGGGCCTCGAGGCGGGCTACATCTACTACGCCCTGGACAGCGTGCCCGACACCCAGGAGATTTACGTAGGCGCGAGCGTCGACGTTCTGCTTCAGCCCTCGGTAACGCTCTATTACGACATCGACGAGGGCGACGGCGGCTTCCTCGTGGTCTCCATAGGCCATTCCATCCCGCTGCCCAAGGACATCTCGCTGGACCTGGGCGCCTCGGCCAGCGTGGACCTCGAAAACACGGTCATGGGCCCCGGCGAGGACGGCTCGGAGTTCACGGGCCTCTATAACGGCGAGCTCTCGGCGTCCCTGAGCATACCGGTCACCGGGGACATAACCGTCACTCCCATGCTGGCCTACTCGTTCCCGCTCAGCGACGACGCCGAGAACGCCATCGAGAGCGTGAGCTTCGACGGCGAC
>JARRNG010000088.1:0-7185 GCA_037385265.1 Nitrospirota bacterium | reverse complement strand
CGGGCCGGGCCGCATCGCCCGGCCCGTCCTACTTCCTAAGTATCTTTTCCACCGTGGGGAAGCGCCCGAGGTCGGTGTGGGGCAGGAACATGGCCGACATGTACTCGTCCATGAAGCGGCCCGAAACCGATAGCTCCATGTAGGTCATCTTCGAGGCTATGTCCTCGGCCTCGGCCCTCAGGTCCTCCGAAAGGAGCGTCAGGTAGGCCCCGGCCACGGAGGTGTTCCCCAGGAACTGGAACCTCTCCACCGGGAGGTCCGGGAGCATCCCCAGCACCACGGCCCGCTCTATGTCTATGTAGTTTCCGAAGCCCCCGGCGATGTAGACGCGCTGGATGTCGGATATGCCCATGCCCACCTCGCTCACCAGGAGGCTTACGGCGGCGTATATGGCGGCCTTGGCCCGGAGGATGTTCTCTATGTCCACCTCCGTGAGCGATACCACGGCGCCGCCGTTTTTATGTATCACGTATTCGAGGCCCTCCGTGCCCTCAACCACGCGCCAGGTGTCGATGCCCCTCCGGAGCTTCCCCTTCTGGTCGATGACCCCCGTGAGGAACATCTCCGATATGGCGTCTATCATGCCCGAGCCGCATATGCCCGCGGGCTCCACGCCGCCTATGACAGATACCCTGGGCTCGTAGCTCTCGGGGTCTATCTTAACCTTCTCCACGGCGCCGTCGGTGGCCCGCATGCCGTGGCGTATGCCGCTTCCCTCGAAGCAGGGGCCGGCCGAGGCCGCCGCGGTGACGAGCCACTCCCGGTTTCCCAGGGCTATCTCGCCGTTTGTGCCTATGTCCATGAAGAGCGCGAGCTCATCGCTCCGGGCCATTCTGGAGACCAGGACGCCCGAGACGATGTCGCCCCCCACGTAGCTCGCCACGGCGGGCACGGTGTAGACGGGCCCCCGGGGGTGCATCTTGAGCGCCGCGCCCCGGGCCTGCCACAGGGGGTAGGCGTTGAGGGTGGGGATGTAGGGCTCCTCCCTTATGGTGCCGGGGTCGAGGCCCCAGAAGAGCTGCGTCATGGTGGTGTTGCCCGAGACCGAGGCCGACTCCACGGCCTCCCGCTCGATGCCGTGCTTCCGGGTGAGCACCGAGGCGAGGTCGTTTATGTCCGAGACCACGGCCTTCCTCAGCTCCTCCAGGCCCCCGCCCTCCGTGGCGTGGACGATGCGGGTTATCACGTCGTCGCCCCAGCGCATCTGCGAGTTATAGGTGAGGCCCACGTCCACTATGGCGCCGTCGGAGAGGTCCACCATGTAGACCACCACCGTGGTGGTTCCTATGTCCACGGCCAGGCCGTAGCGCGCGCCCTCCTTCTTTGAGCATACGCGGACGGCCTCGGGCCCGCCTGCGTAGTCGAGGTGGATGTCCCAGCCGGCCTTCCTCAGCGCCCGGCCCATGCCGGAGACGAAGTCCTGCGAGAAGCGCATCCCCCCGAAGCCACTTTCAGAAAGCGCCCTCCTCAGGCGCTCGAGGTCGCTTATGTTGTCGTCCAGCGTGGGGGGAGGAAGCTTGAGGTCCAGGCGGCTAACCAGGGGGCTAATGCCCTTTCCTTCGGGGAGGTACGCGGCCAGGTCGGTGGTGGCCGAGACGGCTATCCTCTGCCCCACGACGAGCCTCGAGCCCTCTGGTATCTCTATGGAGACGTCGCCCCGGGGGTATGCCTGGCAGGCCAGCACAAGGCCACCCTCTATCTCCTCCTCCGTGAGCTTGGCCCTGGACCTGACCTCGGGCTTACCCTCTTTTAGCCGGACCTTGCACTTCCCGCAGGTGCCCTTTCCCCCGCAGGAGGCGGTGAGGTATATCTCCTGCCGCCAGAGGGCGTGGAGGATGCTTTCGCCTTCCTTTAGGGGTATGGGTTTTCCGGTTGCGAGTTTGAGTTCCATTGGGGCTATAGTTTAGCACGGGGCCCCCGGCGCAGTCATGGCGGGAGGGACGGGCTATTTATCGAAGAGATCCCTCTCTTTAAGAAGATCGCCCAGGCTTTCGAGGGTCTTCGTTGCCCTTGTCTTTTCGCCCTCCGCTTGGGAGTTAGTCCTGAAAAGATAGTTCCTTCCCACGCCCGCCCTCAAGCCGGCCTCGATGTCCGACTCCTTGTCGCCCACGAGCACCGAGCCCTCGAGGTCGATGTCCAGGTCGTCCGAGGCCTCAAGGAGCATCCCCGGCGCGGGTTTCCTGCACTGGCAGTAGGTCCTGTACCGGCCCACGCCCTCCTCGGGATGGTGGGGGCAGAAGTATATGCCGTCCACCGTCACGCCCCGCCCCGCGAACTCCCCCTTCATCCACTCGTTCAGGCGCTGGAAGTCCTCCTCGGTGTAATAGCCCCGTCCTATGCCCGACTGGTTGGTTATGACGACTATGAGGTAGCCCGCCCCCTGGAAGGCCCGGCAGACATCGAAGACGCCCTCGGTGAAGTGCACGTCCTCGGCCCGGTGGACGTAGTCGCGCTCCTCGTTTACCACGCCGTCGCGGTCGAGGAAGAGGGCGCGGCGCTTCATTTCCTTTCGAAGAGGGCCGCCTCCACGAGCTCGCAGATAACGTGGCCCAGGGTGATGTGGACCTCCTGGATGCGGGGCGTGTCCTTCGAGGGCACGGCGATGAGGTGGTTGCACCTGCCCTTCATCTTTCCGCCCCCCTCGCCCGTGAGGCCCACGGTGGTCATGCCCAGGTCGCGGGCCTCGTCCAGGGCCCTCAGCACGTTGGGCGAGTTGCCCGAGGTGGAAAGCCCCACCAGGACGTCCCCCCTTGCGCCCTTGGCCCTAACCTGGCGGGCGAAGACCTCGTCGAAGGAGTAGTCGTTGGCCACGGCGGTGAGGTAGGAGGTGTTTACGTGGAGGGCCTCGGCGAAAAGGGGCGGCCTGTCGAAGTAGAACCTGCCCGAGAACTCCGCGGCCAGGTGTTGGGCGTCGGCGGCCGAGCCGCCGTTTCCGCAGAGGAGGACCTTGCCCCCGGCCTTGAGGGTCTTTATTATCGCCTCCGTCGCCAAGGCCAGTTCGGCCATGAGCGCCCGGTCCTCGAGGACTTTGCGCTTAAGCTCTATGGACTCCCTTATGGCCTCCGCTGCCCTGTCCATGCGGCCCTCCTTTCGCGGTCGCCGCGCCTTCTGCGGCCCACGTATTTTAGCACGGGGCGCCCGGCGTAGGGCCGGGACAGGCGTGAGGAGGGGAAAATTTTATATAATAAAAAATCCCTTCGCCGCGCACGGGAAGGGACCGCTGCGGACCGGGGACTGCTGAATTCGCGGAAGCCCGGCCTTCGCAATACCTGAGGAGGCGCTGAACAGAGAGAGATGACGAAGATCCCCTACGCTGTGCGCTCGGTGACGCCGAGGGCGAAGGAGCTCATAAGGGAGGCCCTGGAGGCGGAAAACCCCCTTGGCGGGGAGCTGGTTGCGGAGTTCGAAAAGAGGTTCGCCGAGCTTGCGGGCACCAGGGAGGCCGTGGCCGTAAGCTCCGGCACCGACGCCCTGGCCCTGGCCCTCGCCGTGCTCTACGACTACGGGGCCCGGCGGGGCGACGAGGTGATAGTGCCGGCCCTTTCCTTCGTGGCCACGGGCAACGCCGTGCTCCAGGCGGGCTTCACCCCCGTCTTCGTGGACATAGAGCGCGAGACCCTTAACATAGACCCCTCGAAGATGGAGCTCGCCGTGACCGACAGGACCCGGGCCCTGGCGCCCGTGCACGTCATGGGCAAGCCCGCCGACATGGACCCCATCATGGCCCTGGCCGACAAGTACGACCTCCTGGTCGTCGAGGACGCCGCCCAGGCCCACGGCTCCAGGTACAAGGAAAGAAGCGCGGGCGCCCTGGGGCACATGGCCGCCTTCAGCACCTCGGCGGCGCACCTGATAAACACCGTCGAGGGAGGCGTGGTGGCCACGAACAACGAGGACTACGCCGAGATACTCCGCTCCCTCCGCGCAAACGGCAGGGCCGGCAGGCTCAGGGGGGCCGCGCCCGACGCCTCCTGCGACAAGCGCGTCAAGCCCAAGGAGATGGGCGAGAGGCGGTTCGCCTTCGACCGCGCGGGCTTCTCGGCCAGGATGAACGACCTGGAGGCCGCCGTCGGGCTCGGGAGCCTCGAGGCCTTCGAGGAGATACTCGAAAAGAGGCGGGCTAACCTCCTTTACCTCGTCAAGGAGTTCGAGAACTTCCAGCCCTACCTCTCCACCACCAGGGAGGAGTCCCACGAGAGGATAAGCCCCCACGGCCTGCCCGTGATAGTGACCGAGGCGGCCAAGTTCACCCGCGACGAGCTCGTGGAGCACCTGGAGAAGAACGGGGTGGAGACGAAGAACCTCTTCCAGTCGATGCCCACGCAGTGCCCGGGCTTTTCGTTTCTGGGCCACGAGTGCGGCGAGTTCCCCAACGCCGAGTTCATGGGCCTCCAGGGCCTCCTGGTGGGCGTGCACCAGGGGCTGGGGCGCGGGGACTGCGACTTCGTCCTCGACAAGGTCGCCGAGTTCCTCGAGGAAAACGAATAGAAGGGGCGGGCTTCGGTCTGTTAAGATAAACCCATGGAGAAGACCATTGTCCGGTGACAAGAACATAGTTTGGCACTGCGGGGACGTGACGAACCGTGACCGCCACCGCCTGAACCGCCACAGGAGCTGCCTAATATGGTTCACGGGGCTTCCGGCCTCGGGCAAGTCCACCATAGCCCACGCCCTCGAAAAGGAGCTCTTCGACCGGGGCATCAGGAGCTACGTCCTCGACGGCGACAACATCCGCCACGGCCTGAACTCCGACCTGGGCTTCAGCCGCGAGGACAGGAAGGAGAACCTCCGGCGCGTGGCCGAACTGTCGAAGCTCTTCGTCGATGCCGGGGTGGTCGTCCTCGCCGCCTTCGTCTCGCCCTTCAGGGAGGACAGGAAGTACGTCAGGGACATCCTGGGCGACGAGAGCTTCTTCGAGTTCTACGTGAAGTGCTCCCCCGAAATCTGCGAGCACCGCGACCCCAAGGGGCAGTACAAGAAGGCCAGGGAGGGCGTCATAAAGAACTACACCGGTGTTTCGGCCCCCTACGAGGAGCCCGAGAAGCCCGACCTCGTGCTAAACACCGAGGAGCTTCCGGTGGAGGAGTCGGTGGAGAAGATACTGAAGTTCCTCGACTCCAGGAAGTTCATACTCCTCCTCTGAGCCCCCATTTTGCGAAGGGACCCCGGCATACTCCTCGAAAAGCTCGTCGCCATGGCCCTGGAGGCCGGCCGGGCGGTGCTCGACATATACGGCTCGGACTTCGGCGTGAGCTATAAGAGCGACTCCTCCCCCCTCACCGAGGCCGACAGGCGCTCGCACCGGATAATCTCTGCCCGGCTGGCCGAGGCCGCCCCCGAGGTCCCGGTCCTTTCCGAGGAAGGCAAGGGCGTCCCCTACGAATCGAGGCGGGGCTGGCGCTCGTTCTTCCTTGTGGACCCCCTGGACGGCACCAAGGAGTTCGTGAACCGCAACGGCGAGTTCACGGTTAACATCGCCCTCATCGAGGAGGGCCGTCCCGTCATGGGTGTGGTGCACGTGCCCGTGGGGGGCGCGACGTACTATGCCGCAAGAGGGCTCGGCGCCTACAGGCGCGGTGAGGGCGGAGAGGCCGGGAGGATAGCCGTGAGGGAGGCCCCCGAGGAGGGCCTGGTGGCCGTGGCGAGCCGGTCGCACGCCTCGCCGGGCCTCGAGGTGTTCCTGGGAGGCCTCAGGGTGAGGGAGCGCGTGTCGAGGGGAAGCTCGCTAAAGTTCTGCCTCGTTGCCGAGGGCGGGGCCGACATCTACCCCAGGCTCGGCCCCACGTGGGAGTGGGACACCGGGGCGGGACACGCCGTGGTCGAGGAGGCCGGGGGCTCGGTGACCGACCTCGCGGGGAGCCCCCTCGCCTACAACAAGGAGAGCCTCAAGCACGAGGGCTTCGTGGTGATCGGGGACCCCGGAATCAGGGCGATGATGGAAGGGCTTTCGGGCGGGCGCAGTGCCGGATAACGTCTCCGCAGTCAGGCCCCGGAGAGCGGCGAAATAAGAATACTCATCCTCAATAGGCGGGACATCAAAAACCCCCTCGGCGGGGGGGCGGAGATATACACCCACGAGATATCGAAGGGCCTCCTCCGGGCGGGCCACGAGGTGACGGTCTTCTCAAGCCGCTTCCAGGGCGCCCCGGCCGAGGAGACGGTGGACGGGGTCCGCCACCTGCGGGCCGGAAACGAGTTCACGGTGCACTTCAAGGGCTTCCTCTACGCCCGGCGAAACAGGGATAGTTTCGGGCTCATCATAGACGAGTTCAACGGCCTGGGGTTCTTCGGCTTTCTCCTCCCCCGGAGCATGCTCCTCATCCACCAGCTCTACAGGGAGTTCTGGTTCAGGGGGCTGGGGCCGGTGGGGGGGATAATACCCTACCTGGTGGAGCCGCTCCTCCTCAGGCTCTACAGGAGGATGCCCGCCATAACCGTCTCGGAGTCCACGAGGCAGGACCTCCTGGGGCTGGGGTTCAGGGACGCAAGGATAGTCATGAACGCCCTCTCAAACGCGCCCCTCGACTCGGTGCCGGAGAAGGAGGGGGAGCCCACCCTCATATTCCTTGGCAGGTTCGCCCCCACGAAGAACCCCCTGGGGGCCCTCGAGATATTCCGCGCGGTCAGGGCGGAGCGCCCGGAGGCGCGGCTCTGGATGGTGGGCTCGGGGCCCCAGGAGAAAGAGGTCAGGCAAGAGGCCCGGGGCGACGAGGGGGTGACATTCTTCGGCTGGGTCGACGAGGGAAGGAAGTTCGACCTCCTCAGCCGCGCCCACCTCCTCATAGTGCCGGGCGTGAGGGAAGGGTTCGGCATAAACGTGATAGAGGCTGCCTCGCAGGGGACCCCCGCCGTGGGCTACGACGTCCACGGGCTCAGGGACTCCATCAGGGACGGCGAAACGGGCCTCCTTGCCTCCGGCCCCGGCGACGCCGCGCTTAAGGTCCTCAGAATCCTGGGCGACCCGGAGCTTTACGCCAGGATGTCCTCCCGCTGCCTGGAGTACGCCAGGGGGTTCAACTGGCGGAGCCGGGCCGAGGAATTCCGCCGCGCCCTCGAGGAATTCGGCCTTCTCTGATTTCCGGCCCCTTAGATGCGGCGAGACCCTGTCTGGCTTGTTTACGGGCTCCAGCCCTCTAAGTGCCGGACAAAACGCCCTTTTTGGCCCGCCCGTCCCCCGGCCGCGCC
>JARRNG010000087.1:0-14153 GCA_037385265.1 Nitrospirota bacterium | reverse complement strand
AGGGCGAGGGAGGGCGCTCCGGGCTTTGACGCCCTCAAGGAGGCCCTCAAGCAATACGGGCCCGACAAGGCGGAGGCCATAACGGGGGTCTCAGCCGACGCGATAAGGAGCGTGGCGCGAGCCTTCGCCGGGGCCTCAAGCAGGCTCCTCTGCCTGACCATCAACGACTCGGAAAACTCCAAGGGCCTCAACACGGCCCTCGCCGCGGCGGACCTCGTGGCGCTTTCGGGCTCGGGGCCCGAGGCGCTGCAGATGCCCGCGGAGTACGCAAACACCATCGGGATGTTCGAGGCCGGCGTGAGGCCGGACTTCGGCCCCGGCCACAGGCCCGCCGATGTGAAGGGCCTCGACCTCGCCGGGATGGTCTACGACGAGGCCACGCCCATACGCGCCCTTTACGTCATGGGCGAAAACCCCGTGATATCTTTCCCCGACTCCAGGCGGGTCGAGCAGTTCATCGGAAACAAGCTGGAGTTCCTCGTGGTCCAGGACATCATGATGTCCGAGACCGCGGCCCTGGCCGACGTGGTGCTGCCGGCGGCAAGCTGGTCCGAGAAGGAGGGCACCCTGGTGGGCTCCGCCGGGATACCCCAGAAGGCCATCAAGTGCATACCCGAGACGGGGTCCTCGGTGCCTGACTGGAAGATATTCAGGAACCTCGCCAGGGCCATGCAGAAGGACATGGGCATGGGCGACCTGGCCCAGGTGCAAGAGGAGATACAAAAGAGCATCGACTTCAAATTTGCCACCTCCGATTACAAGGTCCAGTTCGTTCCGGCCGCGCAGGAGGGCGGCGAAGTGCCGGACGACGAATACCCCCTCCGGATGGTCACCGGCATACTCATGCAGCACTCGGGGAGCCTCACCACCATATCCAAGAGCCTGGGCTCGGTGGTCTCGGACGCCTACATCCAGATTAACCCCGCCGACGCGGAGCGCTGCGGCGTGGCGGACGAGCACTACGTGAGCGTGAGGAGCCGCAGGGGAGAGGCCTTCCTCAAGGCGAGGGTGACGGACGAGGTGCCCGAAGGGATGCTCTTCGTGCCCGCCCATTTCCCCCACGCCCGGGTCAACTCGCTCACCTTCCCCTCGGCAAACGGCGATTCGCCCGTCGTGGCCGTGACGGTTGCGCTCGCAACGAGCGCCTTCGGAGAATGACGTAAAGTTGCAATAACGGGGGGCGGCTCTTTGCCGCCCCCTTCTTCATTTTCAGCGCCTATCCCGCAGAACTGCCGTCAATCTATCGGCCGCCGGGCGCACGGGATTGCCCGCCCCCGGCCCTACGCGTTAAAATGTAGCATGCCGCGAATAAGGCTCCTTGAGGATTCCCTGAAGAACAAGATAGCCGCCGGGGAGGTCATAGAAAGGCCGGCCTCAGTGGTACGGGAGCTTATGGAGAACTCCCTGGACGCCGGGGCCGCCACGGTGGAGGTGGAGGTCTCGGGCGGGGGCGTGAAGCTCATACGCGTCCTCGACGACGGGGCCGGCATGGACCGCGAGGACGCCCTCCTTTGCCTCCGGCGCCACGCCACCAGCAAGCTCGGCGGCGAGGATGACCTCTTTAACATAACCACCATGGGCTTCCGCGGCGAGGCCCTCCCCTCGATATCCTCGGTCTCGCGTCTCACGCTCACCACGGCCCTGAGGGGCGAGCCCCTGGGCGTGAGGGTGGAGGCCGTGGGCGGCGACGTGGGGGAGGTGAGGGAGGCCCCCTCTCCGGGCACCTCGGTGGAGGTGCGGGACCTCTTCTTCAACGTCCCGGCGAGAAGAAAGTTCCTCAAGCGCCCGAGCACCGAGCTCATGCACATAGTGGACTCCGTCACCAGGCTCGCCCTTTCTCACCCCGGGGTGAGGTTCGTCCTCAAGGTGGACGGCCAGGACACCTTGAGCCTCCCGGCCTCGGCGGGCCTTGGCGAGAGGCTCCGGGAGGTATACGGTAGCGAGTTCATGGAGGAGATGATGGAGCTTGAGCGAGAGGCTCCCGGAGTGAGGCTCAGGGCCTTCGTCTCGAGGCCGGGCAGCTTCCGTAACACCCGCTCCCACCAGATGGTCTTCGTAAACCGGAGGCCCGTGCGGGAGCCCTCGGTCTCCCACGCCATATACAGCGCCCTGGAGGGCGTGCTCCCCAGGGAGATGCACCCCATGTTCTTCGTCTTCGTTGACCTCGACCCCCGGCTCGCGGACTTCAACGTCCATCCCCAGAAGCGGGAGGTGAGGTTTTCCGACAAGGAGACAATCTACAGGATGATAAAGCGGGGCGTCATGGAGGCCGTGCGGGCGGGAAGGCCCGCCCTGGAAGAATACGAGGGCGGACCAGATGAGGCCCAGCCCCTGGAGGCGGCCCAGCCCACGGCGGAATACCTGGCGGAGAGGGCCGGGGGCGGCGACGCGCATACTGATTTCGAGCCCCTTCCCCTTGGCATCAGGGCCGGCACTCCGCATTTGTACCTCGGCGAGACCTTCGTGGCCCTCCCGGAGAAGGGGGGCCTCACGCTCCTTGACCACCACGCGGCCCACGAGCGAATACTCTTCGAGAAGTTTCTCGGCAGCCTGAGGCTCGACAGCCGCCGGCTCCTCTTCCCCAGGCAGGTAAAGCTCGGCCCCAAGGAGCACATGGCCGTGCTCGAAAACCTGGAGATGCTCCGGGAGTTCGGCCTGGAGGTCGAGGATTTCGGGCACGACTCCGTGGTCGTGCGCTCCCTCCCGGCGGAGCTCGACGAGTCCGACCTGAGGGGCATACTCGCCGACGCCGCCCAGGAGATGCTCGACGGCGGAAGGCCGGGCAGGTCCCTGAGGGAGTCTGTGGCGGCGCGAATCGCCTGCCACGCCTCCATAAGGGGCAGGAAGGTCCTCGGCCCCGAGCAGCTTAGGACGCTCCTTGAGGGCCTCGACGCCTGCAACGACCCCGAACACTGCCCCCACGGTAGGCCCACGCGGGTCTTTTACTCCATGGACGAGATAAAGAAGGTATTTAAGCGGAAATAGGATTTTTACTGCCGTTGCGATAAGAGGTGTGCTCATGGCAAGACTCGGTAAGATTACACTTTGTGGAGCATCAGGCATGAGGTACGTATTTTCAGCTTATTCTTGGGGAAACAATTTCAAGAAGGAATATGGCGCGGTCTATTTTGTCACCAAGCGCACCCAGAAGACCGAGGGCATATATCACAGAGTGGTTTATATTGGTGAAACCGGAGATCTGTCGGCAGGATTCGACAATCATCGCAAGCAATCATGTTTCGATAGGCATAGCGCCAACTGTATATGTGTTCACGGGGAACAGGATGAAGACACAAGGTTGGATATCGAACAGGACTTAATCGATAACTGCCGCCCGCCTTGTAATGATTAGTTCTTTCAAAGCTAATAATTTAAGTGAAAAGCGCCTTCAGGTGGTCGATTAGGCCTTGGCGTATGATAACTTGTTAATTCTATTGCTTTGTAATCCTCTTCCCGAAGTTTCAACCGCAAATCTTCACTCCGGAGATTAATAAATTCTCGTAATAAGCAGGTGCGCTCCCAAAAATAAAACGGCGGGCTTCCTATTTTCCGAGCCCGGTGAGGAGCCTCTTTTCCATGAGGCGCATCTTCTTGCCTTCATAGCCGCCCTTTTCGTGGTCCATGCCCATGAGGTGCACGAGGCCGTGTACTAGGAGGACCCTCAGCTCCTTCTTCAGGGGGTGCCCGGCCTCTCCTTTCTTGCGGGAATGATTTTAAACGAGGCTTGCTGATCACCGGTCTGTTCGATTAATTCACAAAGCCACGGGCATGTGATATAGTTTCCACAGATGTAAACACGTCGAACTTCGATTGGTATGGCCATGCTCGGTCTTGCGAAAAAAATCGAAAGAGTGATAATTCTTTCTCTTGTGGCATTGATGCTTGTCGTCGTGTTGCTCTCCACAGTAGAGCTGGCATGGGTCATCGCAAAGGACATCATTACGCCCCCGCTGGTCCTTCTCGAGATCGCCGAGCTGCTTGAGATATTCGGCCTCTTCCTGCTGGTCCTGATAGGCATCGAATTGTTGGAGATGATAAAGGTCTACCTCGAAGAGCAAGTAGTCCATGTCGAGGTGGTTCTCATGGTCGCTATGGTTGCCATAGCCCGCAAGGTCGTCATTCTCGATGTGAAAGAACTTTCGGGCCTCACTCTCGTTGGCATCGGCGCGGTCATACTTGCGCTCTCGGTAGGATATTTTCTCGTGAAACGCACCCACAAGCGCACGGAAGCCGGTCCCCCCTGATTTTTTGTTATGACGGTTTATCAAAAGCGGGAGGTTGAAGCATGAAACAGGGGCAGCAAGCCGCACGCAAGCCGTCGCTCTCCTGGCATGCTATCACGACCGCCGGGGCTATCTCTCTGCCCGGAGGCGACCGGGAAGGGCTTAGCGCCCGGGAACAACTGTGGTAGAATCACGGGAGATGGCGGGTGACTCGGGTTCACAGGTGCGGCCGGTGGCATGGCATTCCCTCGAGGTCGAGGAAGTCGCCTCCCGGCTCTTGAGCTCCGCGGAAGGCCTCTCGGTCGAGGAGGCCCAGGGGCGTCTCGCGCGTTACGGGGCCAACCGCCTGAGCCCTCCCAAGAAGCGCGGCCCCCTCGAGCGCTTCGCTTCCCAGTTCCGCAATGTGCTTATCTACGTGCTCATGGCCGCGGGTGCCGTAACGTTCTTCCTGGGGCATTTCGTCGACGCCGGCGTCATCGTCGGCGTGGTTCTCGTTAACGCCTTCATAGGCTTCATCCAGGAGGGAAAGGCCGAGAGGGCCCTGGAGGCCATCCGCACCATGCTCTCCCACGAGGCGTCCGTCCTGAGGGGCGGCAGGCGCCTGGTGGTCCCCGCCGCTGAGCTGGTGCCGGGCGACGTGGTCTTCGTCCAGTCCGGCGACAAGGTGCCCGCGGACCTCAGGCTTTTCAGGGTGAAGGGCCTGCGCGTGGACGAGGCGGCCCTTACCGGCGAGTCGGTTCCTGTGGAGAAGTCGGACTCTCCCGTGGAGGATGCCGCCACTGTGGGCGACAGAAGGTGCATGGCCTACTCTGGCACCCTTGTGACCTACGGGCAGGCGACGGGCTTTGTCGTGGGCACCGGGGACGGCACCGAGATAGGCCGCATCAACAAGATGCTCTCGGGGGTGAGGCCCCTCACAACCAGACTGCTCAGGCAGATGGCCGAGTTCGGCCACAGGCTCACAGTGGCCATTGTCGGCCTTGCAGCCGTTGCCTTCGCTTTCGGGATCCTGGTCTGGGATTATTCCGCAAGAGAGATGTTTCTTGCCGGGGTGGGCCTGGCGGTGGCCGCCATACCCGAAGGGCTTCCGGCCATCATAACCATCACCCTGGCCATCGGGGTCCAACGCATGGCCCGCAGGAAGGCAATAATACGCCGCCTCCCGGCGGTGGAGACCCTCGGCTCCGTGACCGTCATCTGCTCTGACAAGACCGGGACCCTCACGCGGAACGAGATGACCGTCCAGACGGTGGCCACGGCCAGGCATCTCGTTGACGTGAGCGGCTCGGGCTACGACCCCCACGGCGGGTTTTCCATTAATGGCGAAGACGTTTCGTTAGGGGAATATCCGGGTATTGCCGAGCTCGCCATGGCCGCCGCCCTCTGCAACGACGCCGAGGTGGACGAGGTGGGGGGAAGTTGGCAGCTCCGCGGCGACCCCACGGAGGGCGCTCTCCTAGTCCTGGGCATGAAGGCCGGAATCGACCCCTATCACGCGGGCAGGGAGTTCCCGCGAGTGGACGTCATCCCCTTCGAGTCGGAACATCGCTTCATGGCCACACTGCACCGCGACCACGCCGGACACAGTTTCATTTACCTTAAGGGGGCCCCCGAGAGGGTTATCGAGATGTGCGGCTGGCAGAGAGAAGCGGGCCAGGACGAGTCCATCGACTACGCCTACTGGCGGAGCCGGATAGAGTCCATGGGCGGCCAGGGCCAGCGCATCATAGCCGTGGCCTTCAGGGCCACGGAGGGCGGAAAGCAGGAACTGAAGTTCTCGGACGTCGAGGCCGGCATGACGCTCCTTGGCCTCTGCGGCATGGTGGATCCGCCAAGGCCCGAGGCCATCGGCGCGGTGGCCCGGTGCCGCTCCGCCGGGATCAAGGTGAAGATGATTACCGGCGACCATGCCGTGACGGCAAGGGCCATAGGCCTTCAAATGGGCATCGGCGACGGAGTGACGGCGGTGACGGGTGGGGAGCTGGAGGCCATGGACGACGACAGGCTGAGAGGGGTCGTCAGAAAGGTGGACGTCTTCGCCCGGGTCAGCCCTGAGCACAAGCTCCGCCTCGTCCAGGCCCTTCAGGCAAACGGCGAGGTGGTGGCCATGACCGGCGACGGTGTAAACGACGCCCCGGCCCTGAAGCGCGCCGACGTGGGGGTGGCGATGGGCGTCAAGGGGACGGAGGTCTCCAAGGAGTCCGCCGAGATGGTGCTGGCCGACGACAACTTCGCCTCCATAGCCCACGCCGTGGAGGAGGGCCGCACCGTCTACGACAACATCAGGAAGGCTATCACGTTCATACTGCCGACAAACGGCGGCGAGGCCGGCGTGATAGTGGCCGCCATACTCTCGGGCCGCCTTCTGCCCATAACCCCCGTGCAGATACTCTGGGTGAACATGGTCACCGCCGTGACCCTCGCCCTCTCCCTTGCCTTCGAGCCCCCTGAGGCGGCGGTGATGAGGCGCCCCCCTCGGGACCCGAAGGAGCCGATACTTTCGTTCTTCCTGCTCTGGAGGATAGGGTTCGTCTCTCTGATACTCGTTGTGGGCATATTCGGCCTCTTCCTCTGGGACAGGTTCCACGAGGTTTCGCTTGAGGCGTCGAGGGCCGCCGCCGTCAACACGCTTGTGATGTTCGAGGTCTTTTATCTCTTCAATACGCGCTACCTGCGGGCCTCGGTGCTTTCGCGGGAGGGCCTGCTCGGCAACCGCGCGGCCCTCGTCGCCGTAGGGGTGGTCTTGACGCTACAATTGTTCTTCACATACTCCGGGCCGATGCAGCGACTCTTCGGGGTGGAGGCCGTGAGCCTGCTCGACTGGGTGCGCATCGTGCTGGTGGCCTCTTCGGTGCTGGTGCTGGTGGAGGCTGAAAAATATGGGGTGCCCGGCCTCCTTGGCCTGCTCGCTGGCCCTCTGGGGGTTTATCACTATGTCGCCCATGAGGAACTCCTCCCCGGGGGGAAACTCTTTGTAGGAGTCGTAGAGGGGGAAGGAGAGGACGTCGGTGTCCCTGTCCACGCGACGGTATTCCTTGTTCAGGGCCTGCATGCGCTCGCCGTTTATGAAGAGGAGGCTGAGCTCGGCGCCCTCGAACCCCAGGAGGTCGAGGGCCTTCAGGGCGTCACGCTCTATCTGCCGTCTGTTTAACCTTACCTTCTTCTGCCTGTTGCTTATCGTGACCTTCATGTTTCTTCTCTTCGAATTCAAAGCCGGGGTATTCCACGCGCCTGTGGAGAATGCTGGTCAGTATGTAAGTGAAGCGCTTCCTTATCTCGTAAATGTCCTTGAGGGTCAGGTCGCACTCGTCGAGCTGGCCGGCCAGGAATATGTGGTTTATTATCTTGTCCACAAGGGCGGAGATCCTCGAAGGGGTGGGTTCGGTGAGCACCCTAGAGGCCGCCTCCACGGCGTCGGCTATCATTATGAGGGCCGCAACGCGGCTCTGGGGTTTCGGGCCGGGGTAGCGATACTCGGACTCCGAGAGTTCCCCGGCGCCCTCGGGCAGCCCCTTGGCCTTCTCGTAGAAGTAGGTTATGAGGGTGGTGCCGTGGTGCTGGCTCAAGACGTCTATCACTGGTTCGGGGAGCTTGTGCTGCCGGGCGAGCTCCACGCCCTCCTTGACGTGCGAGACCAGTATCATGCTGGACATGTGGGGCGTGAGCTTCTCGTGTTTGCTGGCCCCCGTGAGCTGGTTTTCGATGAAGTACTCAGGCATCTTTACCTTCCCGATATCGTGGTAGTAGGCGCAGACCCTGGCGAAGAGCGGGTTCACCCCCACGCTCTCGGCGACCGCCTCCACCAGGTTGCCCACGATTATGGAGTGGTGGTAGGTGCCGGGGGCCGAGATCATGAGGTTTTTCATGAGGGGCTGCTCGAGGTCCAGGAGCTCGAGCAGGCTTATGTCGGTGGTGATCTTGAACAGGCTCTCCAACACCGGGAGGAATAAGGAGACTATCGCCACCACGGCCACGGCCGAGATTGTCGCCATGATAAGGGCAACCGGGGTCTTGAGCGTCAGGAACTCTCCCCCGAAGAGCATTAGCACAACCACCGTGGCGATGTTGGCCGCCAGCACGTAGAGCCCGCCCACGAGCAGGGCCGAGCGCCTCTTGCACCTTATCACCGAGAACGCCCCTATGAGGCTTCCCACGAAGGCGTAGGCGGCAATGGCCGCCTCGGCCTGCCACAGGCCGGCCAGGAGGCTGATGGTGAAGGAAAAGACTATCGCCGTGTGGAAGTCGAACAGAAGGGTCACCAGCATGGCCCCCGCCGCCAGCGGCATGGCGTAGGCCGCGGCCCCCATAAGGTCGATGCCGAGGCCCAGGGATATGGCGTTCATGGCGTATCCGGCTAGCCATCCCGACCCGAGGGTGAGGATGACGAGTAGGCCCAGGAGGACGAGCATCCGGAACTTGTCGAGGTAGTCAGGCTTATACCTGAGGATGTCGCGGTAGAAGATGGCCAGGAGCAGGGTGGCCATGAGAAATCCGCCGATCAGCTCCTCGACGCCCAGCTTCCCCTGTATGATAAAGGCAGTTGCCAGGCCGAGCGCCCCGAGGAGGGCGAGGCCCTTGGGATCAGCCCTTCTTATCAGGCTTTTCCTTCCTTGCTTGCTGCTGCTTTCTTTCATGTTTTTCGTAGGCCTGCACAATCTTCTTGACGAGCCTGTGCCGGACCACGTCCCTCTCAGAGAAGTATACTATTTTTATGCCCTCGATTCCACCCAGCAGGTTCTTCGCCTCCACGAGGCCCGACATCTTCCCCATGGGGAGGTCTATCTGGGTTATGTCGCCCGTGACCACGGTCTTGGACTTGAACCCCAGCCTCGTCAGATACATTTTCATCTGCTCGGAGGTTGTGTTCTGGGCCTCGTCCAGTATGACGAACGAGTCGTTAAGGGTCCGGCCCCTCATGAAGGCCAGGGGGGCTATCTCGATGATGCCCTGCTCGATGTACCGGTTGGCCTCCGAGGGGGCCATCATGTCGTAGAGGGCGTCGTAGAGGGGGCGCAGGTACGGGGTGACCTTTTCCACTACGTCCCCGGGAAGGTAGCCCAGCCTCTCGCCGGCCTCCACCGCGGGCCTCGCCAGGACAACCCTGGAGACCTGCTTCGTAAGCAGTGCGTTTACCGCCATGGCCATGGCCAGGTAGGGCTTTCCGGTGCCCGCGGGTCCTATGCCTATGACGATGTCGTGCTGGCTAATGGCCTCGACGTACTCGGCCTGCGTGGAGGTCTTGGGAACCACGAGGCCCTTCTTCGTCGAGACCCTGATGCCCCTGTTATAGAGCTCCTCTATGGAGACCTCGTGGCCCGCCTTTATGTTGCCTATGGCGTAGCGGATGTCCTCGGGCTTCAGAACGTGCCCCTTCCGGCTCAGGCCCCGGAGCTCGTTGATGAGCTCCTTGGCGCGCTCCACCGTGGCCTCCTCGCCCTGCACGAAGACCTTGTTGCCGCGGGAGCTTATGGTCACGCCCAAGGTGTCCTCTATGAGCTTCAGGTTCTTCAGGGCCTCGCCCGTAAGGAAGGGCAGTTCTCTTTCCTCGTCCAGCTCTATCTTTTCGGTAATCGTGGCGGAATCTCCTTTAGCGCGGACCGGTGACGAAACCGTTGATGCCCTCGGCGTCCTTGAGCTTCGCCGCGAGGGTCTCGGCGCCGTCCCTGGTGGGGAATCTGCCGACCTTGACCTTGTAGGCGTCGTCGGCGTCTTCGATGTAGGCGGAGTAGCCCCTGTCTCTGAGCTTCTGGGCCAGGTTCTCGGCGTATCTCCGCTCCTGGAAGAGACCGGCCTGGACGCTGTAGACCTCTGCCGAGGCTTTCTTAACGGCCCGCTTTTTGTCGTGCCGTGGCTCTTCGGGGGCCTTTTCGGAGGCCTGGGGAGGAGACTCGTCGGGCTGCGCCTGCTCGATTACCTCGGGCAGGTCTATCGGGGGCAGCTTCTCCTCGACCATGTCGAACCGCTCCTCGGAGACCGTGGGCCCTTCATTGATGGGCTCGGCGACGGTCAACCCGGGCTCTGTTGGAGTCGTAATTGTGCCCACCATGTAACCCAGAACGAAGCTTCCGCCGGAGACGGCGGTCAGGACGATTATCGCGAGAAGCCTTCCCTTGAAGGCAACGTCGCCGAACGTCAATTTCATAGTATAAGCATAGCATCACCATAGGAGAAAAATCTATAACCTTCCCGCACCGCTTCCTCGTATGACCGGAGCAGCCTCTCCCTTCCGGCGAGGGCCGCCGTCAGCATAAGGGGGGTCGAGCGCGGCAGGTGGAAATTCGTCACCAGGGCCTTCACCGCCCGGAAGCGGTAGCCGGGATAGATGAAGATTTCTGTGCTGCCCTTTATGACTTCGCCCGAGCCGTTTTCCGAAGGCGTGAAACGGCCGCCCAAGAGGCCCTCTATCGCCCTCGTCGAGGTGGTGCCAACGGTAACGAGCCGGCCCCTGAGGGCGCGTATCTCTTCGAGGAGGGCGCTTTCCACCTCGAAGTATTCCGGGGCCATGGCGTGGTCTTGCAGCCTTTCCGCCCTTATCGGAGTGAAGGTGCCCGGCCCCACGTGGAGGGTGAGGTACCTTACGAGGACGCCCTTTTCCCCAAGCTCCCTCAGAAGCCCCTCGGTGAAGTGGAGCCCCGCCGTGGGCGCCGCGATGGAGCCCGGGTCGCGGGCGTAGACCGTCTGGTACCTCTCCCTGTCCTCGGCGTCGGGGGGCCTCTTGATGTAAGGGGGCAGGGGCATGCTGCCCGATCTCCAGAGTATCTCTTCCAGGTCTCCCGTGCACTTGAGCCTGGCCGTTTTTCCGCCCTCTATCTCGGCCCGGAGTTCCGGCGATATTTTCACCGGCCCGGAATACCTCCCCCGGCTGAGTATCTCCCACCGCCCGCCGCCCAGGTCCCTGGCCAGCGTAATGTCCAGGACGGAGCCGTCGGGCTTTCTTCCAAGGAGCCTGGCCGGCAGCACCTTCGTCCGGTTGAGGAGGAGCATGTCCCCATCGACGAGGAACTCCCCTATGTCGCGGAAGCTCCTGTGCAGGGGCCCGCCGCGGGGGGAAAGGACCATGAGCCGCGAGGCGTCCCTTTCGGGGGCGGGCTTAAGGGCTATCCGGGATTCCGGTAGCTCGAAATCAAAAGCCGAAAGTGTCATTTACGAGTTCGGTGCCGGGGTAGAAGTAAGAGAGTATCTCTTTGTAGGCCATCCCCTCCCGGGCCATCTCGAGGGCCGTCCACTGGCAGAGGCCGACGCCGTGGCCGTAGCCGGAGCCTTCGAAGTCAGCGTAGCCGTCCTTTACGCTCAGGGTGAAGTTTGTGCTCGGCAGCCTCCTCCACCCCAGGAGCTTCCTGAGCTCCTGGGCCTTGAGGGTGACCGTTTCGGGGTTGGCCACGAGGGTCACCGTGTCGGCCCGCCCCGTGGCGGTGCGCGAGGACACGGTGATGTCCTTTAGGTGCGCCACTCCCACGGCCTCCTCGATGTCCTTGAGGGGTATCCTGCGGGCCCATACGTTCAGGGGCGAGAGCTTTCCCTCGGCCTCCACGGATTTCAGGTAGGGATAGCTCTGCCCGAAGACCGCTTCCGGAAGCTCCGTCTTGCCTCCGCCGGTGGAGTGGTAAAAGGCCATTATGGGCTCGCCGCCGTAGGTGAGCACCTGGCCCCGCGTTTCCCGCACGGCCTTTGTGACCTTCGGGTCTGTGTTAAGGCCCTTGTAGACCTGGTGCATGACCGAAGAGGTAACGTGATATATCCCCTCCCTCTTTTTCATCATCTCTTTGAGGACGTACGTCCTTACTATGACCGCCTGCGCCTTCAGGGCCTCTTCTTCCCAGTCGTCGGCTGTCTCGGCCTTGACCACACCCTCCACGTAGTCCTCCAGGGGGAGTTCGTTAATCAGGTAGAGGCCGTTTTTCCCGCGCCAGACCTCGATTTCGCCCCTGTAGTCCGACATCCCCACTATCAGCTCCCCGGGGAGCCCCCCCAGGAGCTCCGGCTTTTCGTCCTTCTCAGGGATGCGCCTGAAGCCCTCGTCCATAACGAGGACCCTGACCTTCTGGGCCAGGGCCGCCTGAGGGGCGAAGAGCATCAACGCCATTATCGCGATAATTAATTTCTTTATCATCGTCTGCCCAGGAGCCAGAACAGAAGCGTGAGGACCGCGCTTATCAGTATGCCCGTGGCTATGGGGAAATAGAACGTAAAGTTCTTCCTCTCGATGAGGATGTCTCCGGGAAGCCTCCCTATGAACGGCACCTTGCCCGAAAGGGCGAGAACCGCGCCGAGGACGAATATCACGGCTCCCATTATCATGAGGGCCTTGCCTGTGCCGCCTATGCCGTCTGCCAAGTCCATCCCTTTATCGATCTCTGCGCGCCCCAGTGGCGCCGGGCCTGGCTTTTTCCCTCTCCTCTTTTGAGTAGAGGCAGCCGCAGTAGGCCCCTACCAGAAGCACGGGCTCCTGGTAGGGGCTCACGAGGAGGGTGGTGGAAAAGGCGTCGAAGCCCCCGGCCCTCGCCCTCATGGCCGTCTCCTCGAGCCTCATCCGGTAGCAGACCTCGCACCTTGTGCCTTCGTGGCCCTCGAAGGCCCGCAGGTATTCTTCGAGGCCGTAGCGGTCCATATATTCTATTTCCAGGCGCCAGAGGCCCTGGAGCTGCCTGAGGGTGGAGAGCCTCAGAGAGTACTCTTCTTCCGGATGGATGTTGGGATTGAACCAGAGGCCTTTGGTTTCTACGCCCCTTGAACCGAGCTTTACGAGAGGGGAGAGGGCGCAGTTTGCGCAACAGATATGCATCAAAAGGCGCATGATGTATTATAACAATTGGCCTCTCGGGCGGACAAACCGCGCCCCCCTCCGGGAAGGGGGGGCAGGGGCGGGCGGTTATTTCCCGAAGATTCCCTTTAAGAGGTCCTTTATCTGCTCCTCGGGCTGCTTTTCCCGAGCCGGCTCCTCGGCCGGGGGCTGCTCCTGGGGCGTGGCCGGCTGGGGCTCCTCCGTCTTCTTGGGCAGCAGCCTCTCAAACATCCTGTCGAGGCGCTTGTCTATCTCCTTCTTGATGACCCTTTCGGCGTCTATGTTGACCTTTGGGGCCTCCGTGGTCCCCCTGATGGCCAGCGGAAGGACGGCCGAGCCGTCCTCGCCCCGAATGACTTGCGTCACCACCAGCCTCCGGGCCAGGAGCTTGTCGAGCCAGAGGTCGGCCTCCATGTCGATGGCCTTGTCGAGGCCCACGTATCCTCTGGTGGAGAACTTTATCCGCTCGGAGTTCATGTAGCCGTCGATGTTCACCTTCTGCTCTCTTATGACGTAGTCGAACCTCGAGTCGGTGAAGGTGGGATTTCGGAGATCCTCGACGCTCGTGAGCCTGGCTATGGCTTGGGCCACCTTCACGTCCTTTATCTGTATCTTCCTGAACGTCGAGGCCCCCTTGCCGCTCATGGTGCGCTTCATCACCTCTGGGGCGTCGGCGGCGCCCCTGGGATACCTGAAGCTCACGTTGCCCTTGAAGTCGCCGTCCACGACCATCGAGGTCCCCCCGGCCAGGGCCATGGCGACGGGGTCTATGGTCATCGCGTCGTCCAGGTAGCTTACGTTGGCGGAGAAGCCGTTAATGCTGTAGTCCTTGTATAACGCCTTGCCCACTTTGATTTTCCCTCGGGCCGAGACCTTGAGGGGCTTTTCTCCCTTCGCCTTCTTTTCCGCCTGCCCGGGTTTTTGTGGGGCGGGGGCCTCTTTGCCTTTCTCGCCCGAGAGGGCCATCAGCCGGTTAAGGTCGAGCCGCTTCGAGTAGACGTCGAAGGTCACGTTGGGGGCGTCCCTGTACTGAGAGGCCGTGGCGGTGAGGCTGATTTCGTCCTCCGCCACCGAGGCCCTGAGGTCCGCGGTGGCCTTCTCCTCCGTGGCGCTTATCTTCCCCGCGAGGCCCGTGCTGACGCCGTGTA
>JARRNG010000086.1:0-7381 GCA_037385265.1 Nitrospirota bacterium | reverse complement strand
CACGGAGGTCCCGGGCCTTATCCTCAGCCACTCGGAGCTGTGCCTTGTGAGCTTGGTGGCCTTGGGGTCGGCAACTATGAGCCTCGCGCCGTGCATCCGCTTGGCCTTCAGGATGTTGAGGCCGAAGACCGGGTGGGTGGAGGTTATATCGGATTCCACTACGAATATTACGTCCGCGGCGAGAGGAGAGTCGTACTTGATGGGCAGGGTGTTGAGGCCGAAGACCTGCCGCGCCCCCTCCTGGATGTTGGCGTACCCGAAGCGGGCGAAGGAGTCGATGTTGCCCGTGCCCACGACGGAGCGCATGAACTTCTGGAGCATGTAGTTATCCTCGACGCTGCAGCGCTGGGAGCCTATTGCGCCTATGGCCTCGGGGCCGTGTTTGGCCTTCACCTCGCTTAGCTTCTGGGCGACGTGGAACAGGGCCTCCTCCCAGGTAACGCCCACCAGCTCCCCGTCCTTCCGGATCAGGGGGGTCTTCAGCCTTCGGTCCGAGTGAACGAAGTCGAAGCCGAAGCGGCCCTTCCCGCAGAGGTCACCCCTGCTTATGCCCTTTCCGTCTATGCCCCTGGAGCGCACTATGGTCCCCTCCCTTATGCTGAGGGTCACGGTGCAGCCCGAGCCGCAGTAGGGGCAGATGGTGTCCTTGTCCTCCATGAACCACACCCTCGAGCGGTACCTGTAGGGCTTGGAGCCCAGGGCCCCCACGGGGCATATGTCTATGCACTGCCCGCAGAACTCGCAGTCCAGGGTCTCCTCGAAGGCGGGGCTCACCTTGCTCTTAAAGCCCCTGCCCAGGAGGTTTATGGCGTGAACTCCCTGGTGGTCGCCGCAGATGCGGACGCACTTTCCGCAGAGGATGCAGCGGTTGGGGTTGCGCTCCACAAGGGGGGCCGCGGTGCTCTCGGGCTCGTGCTTCCTCTTGGCCTGGAACCGGGCCTCCGAGGGGCCGTACTTGAAGGCCAGGTCCTGGAGCTCGCACTCGCCGGCCTTGTCGCAGATGGGGCAGTCAAGGGGGTGGTGGACCAGGAGGAGCTCGAGGACCGTCTTCCGGGCCTTAAGGAGCTTGGGCGTCTCGGTCTGTATCGCCATGCCCGGCTGCACAGGCGTGGAGCAGGCCGCCATGAGCTTGGGGCTTTTCTCCACCTCCACGACGCAGAGCCTGCAGCCGCCGTAGGGGGTGAGCCTGCGGTCCCAGCACATGTTGGGAATGTATATGCCGTTTTTCATCGCGGCCTCGAGTATGGTCGCGCCGGGCTCCGCCTTGATGTCCCTGCCGTTTATCTTGATGTCTATCTTTTCAGGAGTGCTCATCTTTACGCCTCCACCTTCTGTTTCTTGAGGATCTCCTCGCGCAGGCTCCCCGGGCCCGTCAGAACGCTGCCAAACTTGCAGCGCTCGAAGCACGAGCGGCACTTGATGCACTTTTCCTGGTCTATGCGGTGGGGGATCTTCTTGTCGCCCCAGATCGCCCCGGCGGGGCAGACCCTGCGGCAGGCCCCGCAGCCCTTGCAGGTCTCTTCGTCTATGTAGAAGGTCACGAGGTCCCTGCAGACCCCGGCCTTGCACCAGCCCTCGTTTATGTGCTCGTCGTATTCGTGCTGGAAGTACTTGATGGTGGTCAGCACCGGGTTGGGGGCCGTCTGCCCCAGGCCGCAGAGAGAGGTGGTTATGATGTCGCGGGAGAGGTCCTGGAGGTTTTCGATGTCCTCGGGCTTTCCGCGGCCCTCGGTGATGTCGGTTATCTTGTCGAGCATCACCCTCGTGCCCACCCTGCAGGGGGTGCACTTTCCGCAGGACTCGTCGGCCGTGAACTCCAGGAAGAACTTGGAGACCGAGACCATGCAGTTGAGGTCGTCCATGACCACCATCCCCCCGGAGCCCACGATGGCTCCGGTCTTGGTGATGTCCTCGTAGGTCACGGGGGTGTCCAGAAGGTGCTCGGGAACGCATCCCCCGGAGGGGCCTCCGAGCTGGACGGCCTTGAACTTCCTGCCCTTGGTTATGCCGCCGCCGATGTCGAAGATTATGTTCCTCAGGGGCATGCCCATGGGGACCTCGATGAGGCCGATGTTGTTCACAGCGCCGGTGAGGGCGAAGACCTTCGTGCCCGTGGACTTCTCGGTGCCCAGGCTCCTGTACCACTCCGCCCCCTTAAGTATTATCTGGGGCACGTTGGCGTAGGTCTCGACGTTGTTGAGCACCGTGGGCTTGGCCCAGAGGCCCTTCACCGCCGGGAAGGGGGGCCTGGGTACGGGCATTCCGCGCTTGCCCTCTATCGAGCGCATGAGGGCCGTCTCCTCGCCGCAGACGAAGGCCCCGGCGCCGAGATAGAGGTCTATGTCGAGGCTGTAGCCCGAGCCCAGGATGTTCTCGCCCAGGAGGCCGTACTCCCTGGCCTGCTTTATGGCCAGTTTCAGCCTCGCAACGGCCAGGGGATATTCGGCCCTGACGTATATGTAGCCCTGCGTGGCGCCTATGGCCTTTCCGGCGATTATCATGCACTCCAGGACCACGTGGGGGTCGGCCTCCATTATGGAGCGGTCCATGAAGGCGCCGGGGTCGCCCTCGTCGCCGTTGCAGAGGATGTATTTTTCGCCCGCCTGGACCTTGGCGCAGAACTCCCACTTTAGCCCCGTGGGGAAGCCGGCGCCGCCGCGGCCCCGGAGGCCGGATTCCTTCATCACGGTGTATACCTGCTCCGGCGTCATCTCCAGGAGGGCCTTGGCCGCGCCCTGGTAGCCGTCCCTGGAGATGTACTCGTCTATGTTCTCGGGGTCTATCATGCCCTTGTTCCTGAGGGCCCTCAGGACCTGAAGGCTGAAAAACGGTATCTCCCTCATTGCCGGCACGGCGTGCTTCTTCTCGGGCTCCTTGTACATGAGCTTCTCGACGGGGCGGCCCTTCAGGAGGTGCTCCTCCACGAGGAGGGGGATGTCCTCGACCTTCAGCTGCTTGTAGAAGATGCCCTCGGGGTACACGGTCATTATGGGGCCCTCGGCGCAGAAGCCGTTACAGCCCGTGATGACGACCTTGTACTCCTTCTCGAGCCCCCTCGAGGCAAGCTCATTTTCGAGGGCGCTCTTAATCTTCATCCCCCCCGTGGCTATGCAGCCCGTTCCGCCGCATATCATCAGGTTCGCGCGGTAATTGGCCATGCCTTCCTCCGTCTGTCTATGTCAAGATTGTTGTTCACTTTAATAGGACGTCTCGCTCCCCACGACGAGGGCGTATTCCTCCACCACCTTGCCGCCCAGGACGTGCTCGTTGAGGATCCTCTTAATCTTGTCGGCGTCCAGAAACTGGTATTTCACCGGGGCCTCTCCCGCTATCTCCACGGTGGCCATGGGCTCCTTCACGCAGAAGCCCGCGCAGCCCGAGGTGGTGACGATGACGTCCTTGAGGTCCTTCGCCGCCATCTCCTCCATCAGGGCGTCCATCACCGCCCTGGCCCCGGCGGCGATGCCGCAGGTGCCCATGTGGACGGTTATCTTAGCCCTGTAGCCTCCTTCCCTGACCGAAAAGGTGGCCTGGTGCTTCTCCTTTATCTTCTTGAGGTCGTCTATCGTCAGCTTTCCCATGCTCTGTCCTCCTTAGTGGCGGTACTGGTCTATTATCTCGCCGGTCTTAACGGGGTTCACCGAGCCGTGGGTGTCCTCGTCCACGACGACGACCGGCGCCAGGCCGCAAGCCCCCAGGCACCTCACGCTCTCAAGGGAAAAGGACCTGTCTGCCGTGACCTCCCCCAGGTCTATGCCGAGCTGCTCCCTGAGCTTCTGGACTATCTCCTCGGCGCGCTTGACGTAGCAAGCCGTGCCCAGGCACACCCTGATGTTGTGCTTCCCCCTGGGCTTCATCGTGAAGAACGAATAGAAAGAAACCACGCCGTGGACCTCGCTGACCGACATGTTCAATCCCTTTGCGATGTGCCTCTGCACCACCGGCGGAAGGTAGCCCACGAGCCCCTGGGCCTCCTGCAGGACCGGGATCAGGCTTCCGGGCCTGTCCCGGTGGCGGGCGATTATATCGTCCAGCTTCCTGGCGGCCTCCTCGGTGTAGTCGTCCTCCTCGATGCCCGGGGCGACGTGCTTCTTGCTTATGTCCATGGCCTTCTGGGCGGCCTCCACGAGCACGGCGGGCGAGATGGGCTTCGTTATGTAGTCCACGATGCGGAGGCTGAGGGCGTCCTTGATGTTTTCCTGCGAGGGGTAACCGGTCATGATTATGATATCGAGGTCCGGGTGTTTCTCCTTCACCAGCCTCGCCAGCTCTATGCCGTCCATCTCGGGCATCCTGATGTCCGTGAGCATGAGGTCGTAGGCGTTTTCCCGGATGAGCTCGAGGGCCTTCCGGGCCGAGTCGGCCGTGTGAACGTAGTAGCCCTCGGCGCCCAGGACCCTCTCGCAGCTTCGGAGCACCACGTTTTCGTCGTCTACCACAAGCACGTTACCCTTCATGTAATGTCCTCCTGATCCCCTCGTTTATGTCGTCCTTCAACAGCTTCAGAACCTCCGGGACGTTCACGGGCACCGGGTCCAGGGCCTCCCTGAGGCTCCTGGTCTCGAACTCGTAGCTCTCCCCGTCGCTTTCGCACCGGAGCGAATACTCTATGCGGGGGTGGCCGGCGACGAGGGCGGCCATGGTGGAGCCCACGTCTCCCAGGGGCTGCCTGTCGATGTGGCCGAGAGCGAACTCCGCCACCACCTCAGTGCCCACGCCCTCCTCAGAGTGCACGGCGAACTCGCCGCCGCACTGCCTGGCGGCCTGCGCCAGGAAGGGGATGCCGAGCCCCCACCTCTTGCCCTCCTTCATCGTGAAGAACGGGTCCTCTATCTTCTTCACCAGTTCCGCGTCCATGCCCTTTCCGTCGTCCCTTATGCGGAGGACGAACCTTCCGCCCTTCCTGTCCTCCACCAGCTCGATCTCTATCCTTCCGGCCCCCGCCTCTATCGAGTTTTCGGCGATGTCCAGTATGTGGAGCGACAGGTCCCTCATTCCCCGCCGGTCTCGACGGAGCGCCCGTCGAGGCCCTTGAGAGCCCTGGCGACTTCCTCGAAGGTGGCCTCCTCCATGTAGAAGGAGGTGGTCCTTCTGCCCACGTCGTCGAGCCTGTGGGCGTCGGAGGAGCACACCCTGGGCACCCCCATGTAGGCGCTCAGGAGCGAGCCCTTCTTCTCTGGCCGGGTGACCTCCAGGGCGTCGAACTCGACGTCTTCGGGGATGAAGCCCAGCTGCCCGATGACGCTGAAGGCCTCCCTGTCCACGTGGCTCGCCACGGCAAGCCCGCCGAGGGCGTGTATCTCCCGGACCAGGTCGCCCAGGCCCAGGCCGGTTGCGCCGAAGAGGGCCCTATCGTTGAAGCCCAGCACCTCGTCGCGGGCGTTGACGACTACCTGCTCGCCCCATCCGCCGCCGGGGCCGCCGGAGAGGCTCCCGTAGACTAGCTCCTGCATCCTGCCAGCCTGCTCGGCCGTGCCGAAGATGGCCAGGACATGGGCCTCCTCGGAAGAGGTGACCTCCATCGCCGGAAGAAGGGCCATGCCCCTGCCGGCCGCCACCTCCACGGCGACGCCGATGTTTTCCGCCGAGTTGTGGTCGGATATGGCTATCATGTCCAGGCCCTTAGCCAGTGCCCTCTCCACTATCCTCAGAGGGGTCATGTCGACCTCGGCGCAGGGCGACAGGCAGGTATGTATATGAAGGTCTGCCACGAACCTCTTCAGCATCTCCTGCCAGGACAGACACCTGCCCGGCCTCGCCGGACAAAAGCATCCAGAAACTTCCCTCCAAATTATTTCAACAGGGTATAGACTTCGCCCGCTATCTCGAAGGTCGAGCCATGGCAGGTCATAAGGTTCACCTGCTCGGCCTCGGCCTTCTTGATGGTCTCGGGCTCTATCTCCCTGTCGCCGGTTATGATGACCCCCGAAAGCCCCCTCACGGAAGCCACGGCCACGACGTTGGGGTGGGACTGGTGGGTTATCCAGAGGTCCCCCTCCTTGCTGTTGGCCAGCACGTCCGAAAGGAGGTCGCTCACGTAGCAGCCCTCCACTTCCCTCTCGAGGTCGCCCGAGACCCTCACTTTCACGTCCGCCTTCTTGACGACCTCGCCGATCTTCACCTGGAGCCCTCCGGCGCGCAGCCGTTCTTGAGCCTGACGACTATGTTCAGCGTGGTGCCCTCGCCCACCTTGGAATCTATCTCGAAGCTGTCGGAGTTCCTCTTGATGTTCGGGAGCCCCAGCCCCCCTCCCCAGCCCATCTCCTTGGCCCAGTCGGGAGCCGTGGTGTACCCCTCCTGCATGGCCAGTTCTATGTTCTCTATCCCGGGGCCCATGTCGGTGACGGTTATCCTGACCTCGTCGCCCTTGACCACGTAGCTCAGGGAGCCCGCCACGGCGTGAATTATCACGTTCATCTCGGCCTCGAAGGCCGCCACGGCGGCCCTCCTTATGAGGTGCGAGGGCACCCCTATGCTCGAGAGGGCCTCCTTAAGCTCCTTGGAGACGGCCCCGGCGTCCTGAAACACGCCGCCCTTGAGCATGAAATATCCTTCAAGTGCCTTCTCAGACGTCATCGCCCCATAACCTCATAACCATGTTTATTATAACATTTAATGTATACGGTTATACTGTGTGTGATTATACTTAAGGCCCCGTTACAATAACATAAACCATCCCCATATTCCAGAGAAAAATAACGGCTTACGCGCCTCCGGGATTTGCCCGGACTCCGGCGGGATTCGGCACGCCCCCGACGCGGCGCGGAATCGCGAAAAACGCCTCGGCTGGGGCTGGGGCGACCTTCCGACCCCGCCTATCGGGGCTTCCCGGGCTCTCCTTTGTAGTACTTCTTTTTCTTCCCCATGTATTCCTGGCCCTTCGCCCCCTCGGGGTCCGAGTGGGGGTAGACGTATCCCTCGCCCCTGCCCAGCTCCTTTGCGCCCCGGAAGGCGCTTCCCTTGAGGTGGTCGGGCACCTCCTGCGTGGCCTCCTCGGCCACGTCCTTCAGGGCCGCCTCTATGGCCAGGTACGAGGCGTTGGACTTCGGGGCCCTGGCCACGTATATCGCGGCCTGCGAAAGGGGGATTCGGCCCTCGGGCATCCCCACGAACTCCACCGCCCGGAGCGCCGCCGTGGCCACAACCAGGGCCATGGGGTCGGCGTTTCCCACGTCTTCGGAGGCGCATATCACTATGCGCCGGGCCACGAACCTCGGGTCCTCGCCGGCATAGAGCATCTTGGCCAGCCAGTAGACGGCGGCGTCGGCGTCCCCTCCCCTCATGCTCTTTATGAAGGCGCTGATGGTGTCGTAGTGCTGGTCGCCGGACTTGTCGTAGACGACCGCCTTCTTCTGGATGGACTCCTCGGCCGCCTCCCTCG
>JARRNG010000085.1:0-16927 GCA_037385265.1 Nitrospirota bacterium | reverse complement strand
GGCGAGAGGTCTCCGCCCACGGCCAGGACGCCCTCGGGCTCGGCCAAGCGGGGCGGCGGGAATACGATCTCCTCGGTGAGAAGGTAGATGGGCATGGCCTCGGCCCTGCGGCGCTCACGCCCCCTTCTTTAATGAATAGACGCCCTTAAGCGCCAGGAGCACCCAGGGCGTGGCGTGCATGAAGAGGTCGAACCAGTCGATGGGCCTTACGAGCTTTCCCCGCGCGAGCATCTGGAGCTTCTCCCAGAGGTGGGGCGGGTGGTAGGGGGCAAGCCCCAGGGTGAGGCATAGGATTATCAGGAGCCCCCAGGAGAGCTTATCGAGGAAATCGGCCATGATTTTAGATTATACCCCATGGGGGCTGCCCTGCCCCACCCCGCGCCCGGCGGGGCGGCGGCCCCCGCAAGCCGCCGATTCGGCTCGGCTTTTTGGGGGTCGGCGCGATTTTCGGCCCCGGAGCTTGACATAAATATAGGGACTCGTTTATTATTCTGAGTCGTTTTGGCCCTACCAGCTTAATTTATAAGCCAAACTATAGGGCGGGATACTTAGACCATGGCGCTTGCGACGTTCAAGGGTGGCATCCACCCCCCCGACAAGAAGGAGCTTTCGAAGGACGCCCCGATAACCCCGGCCAGCGCGCCCGACCGCGTCGTCATCCCCCTGAGCCAGCACATAGGCGCCCCCTGCAAGGTCCACGTGGAGATAGGCCAGGAGGTGAAAATCGGCCAGGAGGTTGGCTCCGCCGAGGCCTTCGTCTCCGCGCCGGTGCACGCCTCGGTCTCGGGCAAGGTCATCGCCATAGGGGAGTTCCCCAACGCCATGGGCAGGATGGTCCCCTCGGTGGTAATAGAAAACGACAAGCAGGACACCTGGGTGGAGCTCTCGGGAACAGAGGACTACCTCTCCCTTAAGCCCGAGGAGCTAAAGGACAAGATACGCCAGGCCGGCATCGTTGGCATGGGCGGCGCGGCCTTCCCCACGGCCGTTAAGCTCTCCCCTCCCAAGGAAAAGCCCATCGACGTGGTCATCATAAACGGCGCGGAGTGCGAGCCCTACCTCACGGCGGACTACCGCCTGATGCTCGAGAGGCCCAGGGAGATAATCGAGGGGCTCAAGATACTCATGAAGGCCCTGGGCGTGAAGAAGGGCCTGGTGGGAATAGAGAACAACCAGCCCGACGCCGTGGCGAGTATGAAGGAGGCGGCGGCGGGGGCGGAAGACATAGAGGTCTACGCCCTGGAGGTCAAGTACCCCCAGGGGGCGGAAAAGATGCTCATAGACGCCCTGACCCACAGGCAGGTCCCCTCCAAGGGCGGGCTGCCCATGGACATAGGCGTGGTGGTCCAGAACGTGGGCACGGCGGTGGCGATATACGAGGCCGCGAGGCTCGGCCGGCCCCTCGTGGAGAGGGTGGTGACCGTAACCGGCGAGGGCATAACTAAGCCCTCGAACCTGATGGTGAGGATAGGCACCCCGGTTTCACACCTATTAAAGGAATGCGGCGGCCCCAGGGGCGAGGCCTCGAAGATTATCTCCGGCGGCCCCATGATGGGCTTCGCCATATTCAGCGAGGACGTTCCGGTGACCAAGGGCACCTCGGGGATACTCGTCCTGCCGGAGGGCGAGGTCGTCCACTCGGGCGAGTTCAAGCCCTGCATCAGGTGCTCCCGGTGCATAGCCGCCTGCCCCATGGGGCTCATGCCCTCGATGCTCAGCGTACTTTCGGAGGCGGGTATGTACGAGGAGTGCAAGGACTACGACCTCTTCGACTGCTTCGAGTGCGGCTCCTGCGCCTACGTCTGCCCCTCGAAGAGGCCCATAGTGCAGCTGGTGCGGCTCGCGAAATCCCAGACCAAGCCCGGATAGGAACCGGAATAGAGCGGAACATATATGGCCACGGCACAGAAAGAACACGAACTGATAGTATCCGTAAGCCCGCACGTAAAGAGCGAGGAGTCGGTCTCGAGGATAATGTGGACCGTCTCGCTGGCCCTCATGCCGGCCTTCGCCGCGGGGCTCGCGCTCCTCACGACGGCCCTCTGCATAGTGTCGGCCCTCTTCTCCGAGTGGCTCGTCGAGAGGATGACCGACAAGCCCATAACCCTCACCGATGGGAGCGCGGTGCTCACGGGGCTTCTTTTGGGCATGAACCTCCCGCCCACATCCCCGGTGTACATCCCGATAATAGGCTCCTTCGTAGCCGTGGCCATCACCAAGCAGCTCTTCGGCGGCCTGGGCTTCAACATCTTCAACCCCGCCCTGGTGGGCAGGGCCTTCGTGCTCATCACTTGGCCCAAGGCCATGACCACCTGGGTCGCGCCCTCGGCGGCCTTCACCCGGCTGGACGCCGTCACCACGGCCACCCCGCTGGGGCTCCTGAAGGAGGAGGGCCTGGGGCGGCTCCTTGAGGTCTTCGGCGACAAGGCCAGCCTCTACTGGGAGCTCCTGGTGGGCCATAGCGCGGGGAGCCTTGGCGAGACCTCGGCCCTGGCGCTTCTCCTGGGCGCGGGCTACCTGATGGTCAAGCGCTACATAAGCTGGCACATACCGATATCCTTCCTCGCCACCGTGGCCTTAATGGCCTGGATACTAGGCGGCAGCGACCCCGAGACCGGAAAGTTCGTCTGGTTCGCCGGCGACCCCATCATCCACCTCCTGAGCGGGGGCCTCATGCTCGGGGCCTTCTTCATGGCCACCGACTACGTTACCGTTCCGAGCGTGAGGAAGGGGCAGATAATATTCGGCGTGGGCTGCGGCCTCATAACCATGCTCATAAGGCTCAAGGGCGGATTCCCCGAGGGCGTGATGTTCGCAATACTCCTGATGAACTGCTTCGCGCCCTACATAGACCGGAAGGTCAGGAGCAGGACCTTCGGCTTCAGGCCCCCCGTCAAGGCGGAGGCGAAATGACCGGCAAGGACATCTCCAAGATAACCCTGAACCTGGTGGTCATCTACATAATAGGCGGCCTGCTCATCGCCGGCGTCTACGCCAAGACCTCCCCCATAATCTTCCAGATCCAGAAGAAGGAGAAGGAGCAGGCCCTCCAGCGGATGATGCCCGTGCACCTGATAGTTAACGCCCCGGCCGAGGACGAGCCCAGGATCAAGGAGCTCCTGCCCGGGGCCGCCGACGTCGCCCAGGGCTCATACATGGCCGAGGTGGACATCCTGGCGAGCCAGATCGACCGCCTAACCGACAACCTCGAGGACGCCGGCGCCACGACCGTGGCGGTCAAGTCCGACTACGAGCCCGTCGAGGCGGGCAAGTGGGAGCCCTGGCACAAGCACGCCGAGTACTACGAGGTCAAGAAGGAAGGCCAGACCGCGGGCTACATCGTGGAGACCTACGGCAAGGGCTACTCGAGCTACATAAACATCCTCGTGGCCACGGACCCGGACTTCACGGTGCGGAAGATAAACATCCTCCACCAGGGCGAGACCCCGGGCCTGGGGGACGAGATATCGACCGACCCCTTCATGGAGCAGTTCCGGGGCAAGGACCTCGACCACCTGGTGGTGATAAAGGGCGAGACGGAGGACAAGATACAGGCCATCACCGGCGCCACGATCTCATCGAGGGCCGTGACCAACGGCGTGAAGGACGGCGTGAAGATGCTCATGGAGAAGTACGGCGCCGGGGCCGTCAATATCGGGGAAGCCGAGGAAGAGGGACATGCAGGACGACCGTAGCAGCTGGCAGATAATAAGGGACGGCATATTCGTCGACAACACCATCTTCCGCCTGGCCATCAGCCTCTGCCCGGCCATCGCGGTGACCAACAAGCTTAAGAACGGCATCATGATGGGCATAGCCGTCATGTTCGTGCAGACCATGGTGAACTTCACGGTTTCGCTCATGCGGAAGTTCATTCACCCGAGGATCAGGATACCCATCTTCATGCTCGTCATATCGGGCTGGGTTTCGGTGACGGACATGCTCATGAACGCCTTCGCCCACGACGTCTACAAGGAGGTGGGCCTCTACATCCAGCTCATCGTGGCCTTCGCCTCCATCCTGGCCCACGCCGAGACCTTCGCCAGCAAGAACAAGGCCGTGCCGGCCACGGCCGACGGCATTGGCATGGGCGCGGGCTTCATGGTGGCCCTCGTCATAATCAGCTTCTTCAGGGAGCTCCTGGGCAAGGGCACGGTGCTGGAGTACCCCATCGTGCACTTCAAGCCCCTCCTGATAATGATACTTCCCACGGGCGGCTTCATCGCCGTGGGGCTCCTGATGGGCTTTTTCAACTGGATAGACATCAAGTTCTACGGCGGCAAGGGCGCCGGGGGCGCGGGTTAAGGAGGGGGGACTGCCATGGGCGCTGAACTGACAAAGCTGTTTGAGCTATTCATAGCGGCTTCTCTCATAAACAACTTCGTCTTCACCTGGTTCCTCGGGCTGTGCATCTTCTTCGGCGTCTCCAAGAAGATGGAGACGGCCGTGGGCATGAGCGTGACCTTCACGGCCGTCATGGTCATAAGCGCGGCCCTGTCGTGGCTGGTCTATTTCTACGTGATGGTCCCACTGGACATCACCTTCCTGAAGATAATCATATTCATCGGCATCGTGGCGGCCTTCGTCCTCCGCGAGCGGCTGGAGCTGGCCCAGGTACCCAGGCCCTTCAGGGGCCTGCCCATAGCCTTCATCACGGCGGCCCTGATAGCCCTTGCTTTTACAGGGTTTTCCGGCTTGATAACCCTTTGAGGCGGGTGTTAGAATAATTAGGCATGCATGAGATACACAACATAGTTTCGGCGGCCTTCGACCTCCTCCAGTCCCTGGGGACGCACTTCGTCCTGCCCAAGGCGGGCGTGGGCGGGGGCATGGAAGTCCGCGAATCCGTTGAGATAAGGCCCATCCTCGAGTTCACCGCCGTCTTCGTGGCCAGCATCGCCGCGCTCTTCGGCGTGGGGCTCGCCCTGGCGGCCAAGAGGTTTTCGGTGAAGGTGGACCCCAGGGTGGAGCACGTCAAGGACGTCCTTGCCGGGGCGCACTGCGGCGCCTGCGGCTATCCCGGCTGCGAGCAGTACGCCGAGGCCGTGGTTTCGAACCCCGACGTGCCGCCGAACCTCTGCACCCCCGGCGGGGCGCGGGCGGCCGAGGTGATAGCCAAGATAACGGGCAAGGCCCCCGGCGAGACCGAGCCGATATTCTCCCGCATAATGTGCCAGGGCGGCACCGGCAAGTCCACGCGCAAGTTCCTCTACGAGGGCGTCAGGGACTGCCGCGCCGCAGTGCTCGCCGGAGGCGGAGACAAGACCTGCATGTACGGCTGCCTGGGCTACGGCACCTGCGCCAGGGTCTGCCCCTTCGACGCCATCCACATGGGGCCCGACGACCTCCCCATCGTGGACATCGCCAAGTGCACCGGCTGCCGCAAGTGCGAGGTGGCCTGCCCCAAGAACGTCATAGAGGTCCTCCCCGGAAGCAAGGCCGTCCTCGTCTCCTGCCACTCCAAGGAAAAGGGCGGCACGGTGCGCAAGCAGTGCGAGGTGGGATGCATCGCCTGCCGCAAGTGCGAGAAGATCTGCCCCTTCGACGCCCCCACGGTGGAGAACAACCTCTCCAGGATAGACCTCGAGAAATGCGAGGTCTGCGGCCTCTGCGCCCGCGTCTGCCCGACCACGGCCATCCGGGACTTCATGCCCACGAGGCCCAAGGCGTTCATCACGGAAAAGTGCATCGGCTGCCAGCGCTGCGCCAAGGTCTGCCCGGTGGACGCCGCCTCGGGCGAGAAGAAGAAGCTCCACGTCATCGACCAGGAAAAGTGCATAGGCTGCGGCATCTGCACCCAAGAGAATAAGGCCGCAAGGAGAAAAGCCATGGAACAGAGATTCTCCGGGCGCAACACCATGTGCGTCCACTCCGGAAACTACGTCAGCTCCGAGACCGGGGGAGTGAACACCCCCATCTTCGCCTCCACCTCCTTCCTCTTCCCTAACCCCTCGGGCACGGCGTTCTACCCCAGGTACTTCAACATCCCCACGCAGGCCGCGGCGGCCGAGAAGGTCCGCGCCCTCGAAGGCGGCGAGAGGGGCCTGGTGCTGAGCTCCGGGATGGCCGCCATAACCTCGGTGCTCTTCGCTCTCCTCCGGAGGGGCGACCACGCCCTCTTCCAGCGGGACCTCTACGGGGGCACCCACCACTTCGTGACCTCGGAGTTCGAGAGGTTCGGCCTGGAGTTTTCCTTCGCCTCCGGGGAGGCGGCGGCGGACTTCGAAGGCGCGGTGAGGGAAAACACCAGGGTAATCTTCCTTGAGAGCCCCTCTAACCCTCTTCTCAGGATAGTGGACCTCGAGGCCGTGGCCCGCCTGGCCAGGGAGCGGGGAATCCTGACGGTAATCGACAACACCTTCGCCACCCCGCTAAACCAGACCCCCCTCGCCCTCGGCCTCGACGTGGTGGTCCATAGCGGCACGAAGTACCTAAACGGCCACAGCGACGTAAACTGCGGCGCCGTGGTAACCTCCCGGGAGCTCATGGAGAGGATATGGCCCGTCGCCGTCAACCACGGCGGCACCCTCGACGTCCACGCCTGCTACATGCTCGAGCGGGGCATGAAGACCCTGGGCCTCCGCGTGGAAAGGCACAACTCAAACGCCGCGAGGCTCGCGGCCTTCCTCGCGGCCCACCCCCTCGTCCGTAAGGTCTACTACCCCGGCCTCCCCGGCCACGAGGGGCACGAGACCGCCAGGGCCCAGATGGGGGGCTGCGGCGGGATGCTCTCCTTCGAGCTGGACTGCGACGCCCCCTCCGCCCGGAGGCGGGTGGCAGGGCTCCGGGTGATAACCCCCGCCGTGAGCCTCGGCGGCGTGGAGTCCCTGATATGCTTTCCCAGCGAGACCTCCCACGCCGCGATGTCCGCCGAGGAAAGGAGGAGGGCGGGGATCTCGGACTCCCTCATCCGCCTCTCCGCGGGGGTGGAGGACGCCGAGGACCTGGAGGCCGACCTCGAAAGGATGCTCTCGGCCTGAGCCCCGCCCGGCGAAAGGCCCCGCGCCCCCTGTGCTAATATACCCGGAGTAAAATTCCGGCGGAGGATGGCTCGGGCCGGACGGAGGATTTACGGGCATGGAGAAAAAGCGGGTCAGGTGCCCCAGGTGCAAGACGGTCCATCCCCTCAGCGCGAGGTGCTCAAGCTGCGGCCTCGACTTCAGGGAATACGCGCGAAGGCTCAGGGAAAAGCGGGCCGCCGCAGAGCGCGAGGCCGCGGCGGCGGGGGAGGCCCAGACCAAGCCGGGGGCCGGCGAAGAGAAGGCCGGGGAAGAGAGGGCCGACGGGGAGAAGAAGCCCCCCGAAATAAGGATACCCGTCGTGCCCAGGGAGCCTGAGCTCGAGAGCATAGGCGACCTCCTGGGCGCCACCTGGCTCTTATACAAGGGGCGTTTCTGGGTGCTGGTGGGCCTCTATGTGCTATCGGCCGCTTTGGTGGTGGCGCTCCCGGCGGCCATCGCGGCCCTGGGGGCGATTATCGCCGCCACGGTGCCCTTCGCCGGCGGGGCGGTCTTCGGGGCCTCGCTCCTGGCCACGCTTGCCGGGATGCTTGGCTCAATATGGGCCTTCGGGGCCTTCCTTGCGGCCTCCTGCGACGAGACCATGAAGTTCGGCGAGGCCCTGGGAACGGGCTGGAGGAGGCTCTGGTCGCTCCTCTGGCTCTACCTCATGGCCGGCTACGTCGTGGGCGGGGGGCTCATGCTCTTCGTCCTTCCGGGCCTGGCCATGCTGGTGTGGTTCTTCGCCTCGCAGTTCATCATCTTCGAGGAAGGCGAAAGGGGCATGGACGCCGTGCTCAAGAGCCGGGCCTACGTGCGGGGCTTTGGCTGGGACGTCTTCTTGAGGCTCCTCGTCATAACCGTCCTGGCGCTTCTCGCATCCCTGGTCCCCGTGGTGGGGAGCCTGCTCTTCACGCCCTTCATGGTACTCTTCATGGTCCACATCTACAAGGACCTCCGGGGCGTCAAGGGCAGGGACGTGAGATACCAGAGCGGCGCCTGGGCGAAGGGCAAGTGGATAGCCCTGGCCACGGCGGGCTACGTGCTTCCACTTTTGGCGGCCTTCTTCATCTTCGGCACTGCGGTTCTCGGCTTCCTCCGGGGCGTGGAGGGCCTCCCCGCCTTCCGGGAGCTCGGCGTCATAAGCGCCCCTGCCCCGGAGGCCCGGGTGGCGACCTCAAAAGAGGTCTACGCCCAGGGCGAGGCCATAGTGGTCGAGTACTCGGGCCTTCCCGGAAACGAGCGGGGCCTCATTACGGTGGTCGAGGCCTCGGCCCCCCGGAGCGTACTTGGCGAGACCTTCCATACCGGGGGCAAGACCGAGGGGCGGCACACCTTCGGCGGCCTCCCGCCGGGGCGGTACGAGGCGAGGGTCTTTTTCGACTGGCCCTCGGGCGTGGGAGAGGTGAGGGCGAGGCACGCCTTCGACGTGGCGGGGCCGCCTCCCGGGGCCGGCGTCGAGCCCGAGCTCGTCCTCGAAAGGATAAGCTTCGCCCCGGGCGAGGAAGTGGTGGTCCGCTTCAGGGCGCCCTCCGCCCTGGGGCCCGGCGCCTGGGTGGGCATCGTGCCCGCAAGCGTGGGCCACGGAAGCGGGGCCCAGAACGAGCGCCAGGCCGTAGCCCGGCAGAGCCTGGGCGGCCGGACCTCCGGGCGGCTCGTCTTCACCGCGCCCCGGGAGGCCGGGATATACGACCTCAGGATGACCTCCGGCGGGGGCTCCGAGGCCGCCTCGGCCACCTTCGCCGTCGAAAGCGGGCCGGGGGGAGGGGCGCCGCACCCGTAGGAAGGTCCGCTCCGCCTTTATGTTGTTGACTTATCTGAAAATATGCTATAATAGTTAAGAAGCTAAATGGAGTATCATGTATGGTCGCCGCAAGGTATCCCGCTTTGCGGTTTTTCTTATACACTACCTCCGTTAACTTCAATATCCTCAAGAAGGAGGTAGTCGCATGGCAAACGGAACCGTTAAGTGGTTCAACGAGTCCAAGGGTTTCGGCTTCATCACCCAGGACGACGGCACCGACGTCTTCGCCCACTACTCGGCGATCCAGGGCGACGGCTTCAAGACCCTTGCCGAGGGCGATGCCGTGAGCTTTGACGTCGTAGACGGCGACAAGGGACCGAAGGCGACCAACATCGTAAAGGTGTAAAGCCGGCGAGGCCTGCCCCGGGCCACGGGGCAGGCTCGCTTTAATTCCGTTTCGGAGCACGTCTCTCATTCTCACCGCTAATCTCAGGTCTCGCGCCCCCGGGCGGATGTAGTACAAACCTCAACGCACAGGACGAGGGAAAATGGCAAAGAAGCTATACGTGGGGAACCTCTCTTACAACGCTGACGAAGATTCGCTCAGGGAATTTTTCGCCCAGGCCGGGGAAGTCCAGGCGGTCAACATAATCACCGACGCCGCGACGGGACGCTCCAGGGGCTTCGGCTTCGTCGAGATGGCCTCGGACGAGGGCGCGGAAAAGGCGATAGCCACCCTGAACGGCAAGATGTTCATGGAAAGAAGCCTCGTGGTGAGCGAGGCGCGGCCCCGTCCCGAGAGGGGCGGCGGGGGAGGCGGCCGGGAGCGCCGCCGCGGGCCCTCCGGCGGCGGAGGGAGGCCCGGCGGTTGGAGGTAAGGGTAACCGGCGAACTCGACAGCGCCATAAAGCTCCTGAGGCGAAAGCTCCAGAAGGAGGGAGTCCTGGGAGAGCTCAAGAAGAGGCGCTACTACGAAAAGCCCTCCGTCAAGCGCAAGAACAAGCAGCGCGAGGCGGCGAGGAAGAGGGCCAGGGCCAGAAGCAGGGGCAGGGGCAGGAGAACCTTCGGCCGTTAGGCGCCGGACCAACCCGTAAAGGAGGCCTTGTTGGCAAGAAGAGGCGGAGCTTACAAGAGCGAAAAGAGAAGAAAGGAACTCAAGAGGAAGAAGAAGAAAGAGGAAAAGCTCCTGAAACGGCAGCAGAAGGGCGAGCCCGGCACTTCCCCGGAGGAGCAGGAGGCCCAGGCTGCCGAGGGCGAGCCCGAAGCCCCGCCGGAGGAGCAGGAGGCCCAGGCTGCCGAGGGCGAACCCGAAGCTCCGCCGGAGGACCAGGGTTAGTAGCAGCATCAGGGCTTGAGTTCAACGCTTACCCGCGATAGGAGGATATAGACGATGGCAAAGAAGAGGACAGCGGCTTCGCAGAGATACGCCGAGGAGCAGAAGCGCAACCAGGAGAAGCTCGACGCGGGGCTCGTCTCCGAGCGCTTTCCCAAGGTCTCGGGCATGCTAATAAAGATGACCTACTTCCACGAGTCGGTCGAGCCCGTCCTCATGGTGCGCACGGTGAACGTCTTCCCCTCCAGCCACGCCTATTTCCTCATGAGCTGCATGGACAAGGACTGCCAGGAAGGCGGCTTCGACCTCGACCCCGTGATCTCTTCCATGGTGAGGGGCCGCAAGAAGGCCGCCAAGGGAGAGATGGCCTGCCGCGGCAGGGGCGAAAAACTGAGCCGCAACCACGCCAGGATCTCCTACGACATAAAGATAAGATACCGCGCCAAGTAGCGCTCACCTTCCGCGCTTCTGCTTTTAAATTTCCTCGCGCCTGCGCCCTCCCCGTACGCGCGCACACGATATCCCGGCATCACCCGTGCGTCCAAGCCCAGCGGCGTTTTCATAAGTTCGAAGGAGCCGCGGCACGAATTGCTTCCCGTAAGTTGCAATGGTTTCATCTTTTTGGTGGCTGCGACTTTCCCGGTGAAAGATGAAAACCCGAGATGGCAACAGGGGTGTGACGTTTATAGTGGCTGGAAGGACAGCGGTTGGCTACCTGTGGCAGTGAGGCCGAGGCAGGATGGCACTGGCGGCGCGGCCCATCAGGGCTTCGTCCCGCTGTGGCATTCGTAGCAGACCCCGCCCTTCCAGAGGCCCGCTATGTCGACGGGGTGCCTGAAGTCGAGGCCCTTGTCAAAGTCCGAGGCCTGCTCCAAGTGGCGTCCCGAGCCCTGCTGAAGTATCACGTGGCAGGTGCGGCAGTCGTTGGGGATGGTCGCGCCATCGAGGCTCCTGTGGCGTCCGTCGTGGCAACGCATGCAGCCCCGGGAGGTGAAGTGCTCTGAGTTGTCGGGGTAGGTGGTCCACCTAGCTTTCATTGCGGGGAAGACCGAATTGGCAAAGGCGGCCTGAACGGCCTTGACGGCGTTGGCTATGAGGGGATGGTGCTTCGAGGAGAACTCCGGGTAGTCTTTCCTGTAGAAGCCCGTGATGTCGTTTTCGATGCTGCCCGCGGCCTCCTCGGCCGAGGGATATTTCTTTTCCATCGCCCCGACAGCGACCCGCTTGATTTCGGGAATGCCACGGTCTATGCCGCCGTTTGAGATGGCCATGTCGACTTCGAAGTCAGGGCTGTGGAATATGTGGCTCGGATGATTGTGGCAGTCGATGCAGTCCATCACGCGGCCGGCCTGAGCCCAGGCGACTTCCGTCGAAGGCTTGGCGCCGGCTTCCCGGTATACGATGGACTTTCCGGTCCTGAGGTCGGTTACCCTGACCCAGGGTATGTTCTGCCTGAGCCTGTCTGTGGCGATGTACTCGACCCTTATCTCCGGGCTCGTATGCCAGTGGATGCCTTGTCTGCGGCCCACACTCGGCCCTCCACCGCCGACCCTCAGGAGCATGACGATGGACCATGGGGTGTTGGACTTGTCATAGAGGTAGTGGTCGAAATGCCGCTCCATGGTCCCAAAGAACTTCGAGGGCCAGTGGCAGCTGAGGCATTCCCTCTGAAGAGGCCTCAGGTGCTTGATGGGGTTTGGCAACGGCCTCGGGTAGATGTTTGCAATCGTCGCGTAGACCTGATAAAGTCCCGAAAGCTTCGACCTCACGTACCATCCCGCGCCCGGCCCTATGTGGCAAGCCACGCACTTTACCCGTGCGTGCGGGGAGTGCTGGTAAGTGGTGTACTCGGGCTTCATGATCGTGTGGCAGGTAGTTCCGCAAAAAGTCACCGAGTCCGAAAACTGATAGGCCTGGTAAATGCCCACCGTGCTCATCAGCACAAAAGCAAGCGTACCCAGCAAAAATACGAGCGAGGCGTTTCGGTGGCGGGGCTTGTTCAGGTCTATGGAGGGCCACTTGAGGCGGACCACCTCGCCCCTCTTCTGGAGCGACCGCCACCGGGCATACATGCCGAGGGTTATCATAAGGAGGCCGGCCGCCAGCGCCAGTGGTAGGACCAGGTACAGCAGGATGCCGAGGTAGGGGTTCGTTATGGACTCCAGAAAATTGATGGCTAGAAGAAAAAGTATTATCGCCCCCGAGACGACCGCCACCACGGCCCCGGCAAGGCTTACCCAGTTGTGGACCGATTTTGGAAGTTTCTCATCACTCATTGGCTCAAACCAACCCGGCTCGGACGCCGCTGCAAGAGGCGGATTCCACATTGGAGACGAAGTATCGCTCCGTTTTTCCGCCCCTGAATATGAGTAGAAATTAGCATCAAAGGGGAAGGTTGTCAACGGACTGCGGCCCTCATTCCTCGGTGCGCATATTTGCCTTTAGATCCGGAGTGCGCGACTTATTAAGATTCAGCGGACTTATTAGTTTTGCTTCTCGCCGGACGAAAGTAAGCATCGCGTTTAGTCCTGGATGCAAGTTTGAGAACATAGTAGTGCTCGGGGAACTGTGTTAGTGCGAGTCTTGTTGAAAAATGATTACCGAAAGTTGTAAATTATCAACGCAGGTCAACAATAATCAGGGTGGATTGCGCCATGTCGAAGGTATTGGGCGAAGCGGGCCGTTATGTGTCCCAGCAGTCTATTAAGAAATACCAAAAGCAGTTCATCGCTATCTTCCTTATTACTTGTGTCTTTGCTTTTGGTGTGGGCTGTCTGGTAGGCGCAAGACCGAAAGGGCTGTTTTCGTATGCCCTTTTAGTTTTACTCTTGATTACATTCATTCTTGCCCATAAAAAGCTTGACCGGGATGTTGCGAGCCTGGAACGTGAGAGGCTGCAATTTCGCAAGGGGGCGGTGGGCGAAGCCGTCGTGGCGCACGTATTGGACAACTTCCCCGACGACTATTACGTTATCAATGATATAACCACGGACTTCGGCAATATCGACCACGTTGTCGTCGGGCCATCGGGGGCGTACATAATCGACACGAAGAATTGGAAAGGAGTCGTCGAAGCGGAGAGTTCTTGCTAAATGGAAGGCCAACGTCGAAGCCGGAGGTCAAGAACCTGATTCGAAGAATCATGAGCATTAAGAGTAAGATTGAGGTGCTGTCGCCCTTGAAAGACCCTTTTATCAGGGGCCTGCTCGTCTTCCCCTCCGCTCACGTGAAAGCGACGTGGGGTTCGACAGGCCACGTCCACTGCCTCACGGACGAGCAGCTCTATGATTACATCGTCGAGAATATACGGGGCAAGAAGCTAACAGCGAAAGAAGTGGACGCTTTTTCCCAGTCGTTTCTCGCCCTGGCAAGGATGGACAAGGACTTCGCCTGATTGGGCCATCTGAATATGTATCGTGAAATCCCCGCGCGCAGCAACCGCCCCCCTACTCCAGGTGCGACTTCTCCTTCGCCTCGTCGAACTCCGCAAGCTCCCGCTGGAGCTCCTCGCGGGTGAGGGAGCCGAGCTTTACGAGGGCCTCGCCGAAAAAGAGGTGCGAGTCCTCCTGCTCCCGGAGGAGCCTCTCCACGTCCTCGGGGCTCAGCATCTCCTGCTCTACGGCGAGCTCTATGAACTTCCTGTCGGGGTCGTGCTCCTGGAGCGCAAGTATCATGGCCACGTCGTCCTTGCCCATCATCCCCCGCTCCCGGGCCAGCCGCCCTATGCGCTTGTTCGTCTTCTTCTGCATCATGCGGGCCGCGATGATCTCCCGCTCGGTGATGAGGCCCTTCCTGGCGAGGTATTGTCCGAAGAGAAGATACCTTAGCGACACGCCCCCCTCCTCTCAGTGGAACTCCGGCCGGGTGGCGACGAAGGCCATGACCTTCCCGAAGACCCTGAACCAGGCGCTGTGCGACGCGCCGTCTATCTCTATGCCCCCCCTGTAGCTTTCGCCATCCCAGGGGCCCGAGTGCCTCACGGTGCCCGAGAAGGAGGCCCCCTGGGTGAGGGAGTGGGGCATGCTTAGCTCGCAGGAGACCGGCGAGCCCGGCTCAAGCGGCGCGGGGGTCTCGACCGAGACGCCGCTTTCGCTTATGCCCAGGAGCCTGGCGGATATGGTCCGCTCTCCCGCCCTGAGCCTCAACTCGATGTGATCCCTGTAGCCCGGGGGCACCGGATACCTGGGCTCGCGCCTCGTTTGCTCGATGGCCTCGAGCTCCACGAGCAGGGGCAGGAGCTCCTCGATGGAGTCGATGACGTGGTCGGCCTCCACAAGGAGGCTCCGCCCCCTGTAGCCGTAGGTGACGGCCACGGCGGCGGCCCCGGCCCCCTGGGCGGCCTCTATGTCGTAGGGGCTGTCGCCCACCACCAGGGCCTCCTCCGGACTGAAGCCAAGCTTCTTGAGGATGAAGCGCACGGGCTCGGGCGAGGGCTTCCGGGACTTCGTGGTGTCGCTTCCGGCGATGAGGGCGAAGTGCCCGGCCAGGCCAAAGGCCTCAAGGAGCCTCCTTGAAAGCTCCTCGCCCTTGTTCGAAAGCACGGCCTTCTGGAAGCCCCGCAGCCTCAGGAGGGTCTCCTTCACGTCCGGGTAGGGCCTCGAGTGCGCCGTCAGGTTTTCGGAGTAGGAGCGGAGGAACTTCCCCAAGGTCTCCTCCCTCAGGGCGTCGTCGGCCTTCGGGCCCAGGGGCCTCAGGGCCTTCTCTATTAGCCTCGCCGTGCCCTCGCCGATAAGGGCGATGGTCTCCTCCATGCCCAGGGGCTGAAGCCCCAGGGGCTTCACCGCGCCGTTCAGGGCGGCCTGGATGTCCCGGGCCGTATCCACCAGGGTGCCGTCGAGGTCGAAGATTATCAGCCTAACCGGCATGGCAAATTATACCACAGAGAGTTGTTTGTGAGGGGCGGGGTTTAGAGCATCTTTCCCCCTCACAACCAGGGTCGTTGCCGGTGCGGTATTCGAGCGTTTCCTTCGCACCCGTTCTCTCGCGCCGCGTCGGGGAGAGGCCGGCCCCGCCCAAGGGGCGGAGCCGGCCCTCAATGAGAAGACTCTCTACTTGGCTATCTCGAAGCTGCCGTCCGAGGCGACCTGTAGCACCTCGTTGAGGTACCGGGCCCTGTAGCCCTTCTTCGCGAGGGCGTCGTGGGCCATCATGGCCCTGATTCCGGTGGTGCAGTGGATGAGTATCTCCTTGTCCGTGGGAAGCTCCGCCATCCGCTCGGCCAGCTCGCCCACGGGGATGTGCACCGCCCCCGGAAGCTTGCCCGCCATCACCTCGTCTGCGTCCCTGACGTCTAGGATGACCTTGTCGGCGGGCTTCGTCTCGACCACCTTGGCGAACTCCTCGCCCGTGATGGTGCCCGGCAGGGGCTTGGGCTCGTAGACTATCTTGGCTTCCGTCTTTCCCGCGAAGAGCCTGCCGCCGGCGGGCTCCCAGCCCCTGGCGCCGCCTTCGAGGAGCGAGGCGTTCTTGTAGCCCCACCCTCTCACGGTGGCGAAGGCACTGGCGTCGTAGCCCTCGTCGGTGTATAGGATCACCGGGGCGTCCATCCGGGAGGGGAACATGTCCCTGGCCCCGGCGAGCTTGTCGGCGGGGATGTTGACGGCGCCCTTGATGTGGCCGGCCTCGGCCGCCTTGGGGGCCCTGAGGTCCACGAGCACGTGGGCGATGTCCTTCTCAATCATGCCCATGACGTGCTCGGGCGAGGTGACCACGACGTTACTGTCCTTCTTCCATGCGGGGAGGCCTGTGGTGAAGACCTTAAGGTTGGTGTAGCCGAGCGCTTCCGCCTTCCTGGCGGAAAGGGGGCTCATCACTCAAGTGTCGCCGCCGCAGTAGAAGATGAGGAGCTTGCCCTTGTCCTTGGGGAGCACCTGGGCGTGCATCTTGTCGAAGGCCCCGTAGGGCATCGAGACGGCGCCGGGGATGTGCCCCTCGAGGTAGGGCGGCGTGGGCCTTGCGTCTACGAGGAGGAAGCTACCCTTGTCGGGGCCCTTTGCCACCATCTCCTTCATGTACTCGAGCGAGGCCACCTGCTCGGCCGGGGTCTTGTAGGGCTGCTTCACCGAGATGGCCGTGGCCCGGGCGGTCTTGGCGTCGCCGGTGAAGGTGACGGCAATCTCCTTGCCCGCCGGGATGGCCTCGAGCGAGGCCGCTCCGTTTACCTTGGTGGCCTGGTCGTACTTGATGACCCAGACGAGGTCGCCCACCTGCACGTTGATGGTCGAGAACTTCTCCGAGCGCGTGCCGAGGGTCCCTCTCACCACGTCCGGAGCGCCGCTGTGGCACTGCACGCAGGGGCCGCCAATCTGTGGCTTGCCCGCGCTTGCCGGGCCCCAGGCGACAAGCACCAGGGCCGCAGCCAGGGCCGCAGTAAATACGGGACGGACGAGTTTCCGCATAGCTCTACCTCCGTTGAGCCTAAAGTTGTAAATTTAGGTTATCTTAAACTTTGAATTCTTGTCAACAAAAACCGGCAGGGGGCGGCTCGAAAAATATAACGCTTATATATCGGTGTGTTATTGGCTAAAAGAGGCGTCCGGGCGGGGCCTGTGGGGGCTGGTCGGGCGACCCCTTGGGGGCCTTCCTGACGGCGTCCTTGGCGAGCTTGTCGGCCCGCTTGTTCTCCTGGCGGGGGACGTGGGCGAAGGTGACGCGCCTGAAGGAGGCCACGAGGCGGAGGACCTTCTGGTAGAGGGGCAGGAGGCCCGGGTGCTTCACCCGGTACTCGCCGCTCAGCTGCTTGGCCAGGAGCTCGGAGTCCATCCTGGCCTCCACCTCCTGGGCCCCCAGGGCGAGGGCCTCCTCGAGGCCCCGGATGAGGGCCTCGTACTCGGCCACGTTGTTCGTGGCCAC
>JARRNG010000084.1:7974-12819 GCA_037385265.1 Nitrospirota bacterium | reverse complement strand
CGTATTCGGTTAAGTTATGGAACACCGAAAACGAGCTTAACTGGGCCTACGTGCATGTCGAGGTCGCCGGCTGGCGCGGCGGAGACGCCTGGGCGGACGATGATTTCCTGACCGAACTGATCCGCGCGATGGCCGAAGGAAAGGTATCCGTTGTTTCCAAGCTCAGAGGTGTAAGTATCCGAGGGATGAAAAGATTCCCAGGAACCGTCGCTGTCCCTCATGATCAGGTTCGGAAAGACTGTGTTGTATACTTTATGTAGCAACAGCGATGAACCATCGCCATTGGGAAATATATCTGCCCTATTTTCCGCCAGGAAGTCGTTGAGAAGCTGTTTAGTAAACTCCGTGAAATCCCGGACCAGCTGGTCGTTCAGTTCCCGATGAGTCTTCGGCAGCTCAATCTCCTTTTTGAAGGTGGCCAGCTTTGACATATTCGCCATGTTTTCAAGAACGTACTTCACCTTCTTATAAGAGACTGCGACGCTCTCTTTCGCGCCGAACACCTCCGCAAATGGCAAGGCATAGTTAAGGTTCTCGTTCTCAGACTTGCCGAGCACGATGCCGAGCACCCTGCCTCTCTCATCAAGAAGCGGGCCGCCGCTGTTTCCCGGCGATACTGCCGCGGAAAATCTCATCCATTGCCACTCGCCTTCGAAATCCTCCGGTGTGTTGGAGGTGTAGAGGCCGTCACGGATGATGATGCCCTGGCCGAGGGCATTGCCCACCGCGTAGACCCTCGCATCCAGTTTTGGATTCCGGTTCAGCGGCAGATAATGCTCGGCTGTTTTATCTTTCAAGGAGAATACCACGAAATCCCTGTGGTCCGAGTACTTGAGAATCTGGGCGATTTCGTATACTTTGCCTTCGCCATCTCTGAGGAACACATCTTTCAGTTGGCTCTCGACGATTCCGAGGTTCATCACATGCGCCGCAGATACGAATTGGTCTGGACCGATGGCAAATGCCGTGCCGATGGAATAATACTTGTCATTCCTGATTGAATATGGGAGGAGCTCCACGGGAAGCGGCCTTTCGTAGATCAGGGAGTCGTGGGAGGGCTTGGGTGCAACCACCTCGAAGACTGAATTCCTGATGAGCCCCATGATCTCGTCATTGAGGGTGGCTTGCAGAGGTGCTTCCTCTGCGTAACCCATGTTTATCGTAGATAAAAATAACAGCAGAGCTAAGGAATATGCAACCAGCTTCACGACGTTTCCCCGTGGGGTTAAAGGACTACGCTCCTTCGTCTTCACTCAGACCTTCTCCTTTCATTTTGCCTCCATGCTCGTACTCGGCGACTTCTTCAAATATCCGCGAATGCTCTCTCACTTATCGTCCCTCTTGGTTCACAACGAAGGAGAGGACGGCTTTACCGTTTTGGACTCTTGCAACAAACATGCCGTCAATCTCACTTCCTAATAGGCTGATTATATGAGATAATTTTACATTGGATTTGCATGTGCAAAATAGACGTTCAAAAAAAGACACTTGGCTGACAAATATTGGCACTCTGAGAGGCCCAAATTCTCATTTGTGCCGCTTGTATCAATTCTTCACTCCAAGTTTCAACAGTAAATCCAGAAATCTACTGAACTCTAAAATGATTTAGTAGGTGTAATATTCAGTCGAGGATCAATTCATCTGTAAATGTATTTACAAATTAAAGTCCCCAGGCCGAAGCCTAAGGGGCCATACTACTTACTGAAAGCCGGGGCAAAGATTGTGTCCATTTTGTGCCCGCGAGGTCTGAATTCCTTCCAACTTTACCCAACTCCTGCCAACCTGAAGAAAAAGAGAAAGCCCCTGATTCTAAAGCAATTTGCTTTAGAATCAGGGGCTTAGCTTATACTCAGATTGAGCTAGATTTGGACTCAAAATCCGCTGGGGGCAACCCCGTGGGAGTTCGACTCTCCCCACCGGCACCATTTTGCATCAAGGGCGGGGGGCTTAGAGGCGGTGGCAGGTGGTGGGGCAAACAGGACCAGGCAAACACATAGCTGACGGGATAAATGAAAAGTCCCATCGCCCCTGAAGGTATCTGAAGACATAGGAGGCTGGGCAGGGCATCCGCCCTGCCCAGCTAAGTCCAGATCAAGTCCAAATCAAAGCTGAATTAAATCTCACGTATTGTCACTTGGCCGTGTGGCAGTTGAAGCAACCGCCGCTTCCGTCTTCGCCGGCCAGCATGGTGCCGTAGTCGAACCTCATGAGGTCCGGCTGGTCAGAGCCGTGGGGCCTGTGGCAGGAAAGACACATTACTACGGGTCCCGCGGCGCCAGTGCCGCTTGAGTCCGTGGGCAGGGTCACCCACCCAATGGGCGTCTCGACGCTGTAGTTGGCTATCGGGTCGTTGGCATAAGTAGCGAACTCCCCCGTGGTGGGAAGCGCTATGTCCACGGGATGCCTTACCCAGGGGCCCCCCATGGGGCCCATTCCCAGGCTCGGCGTTATGGGGTCGATGCCCGTAGGACCGTGGAACCCCCAGTGGCAGCCGGCGCAGAACGCCGTGACGGTGTGCTGCACCCTCAGGCCGTTGAAGAAGGCGTCGCCGAAGTATTCCTCTGTTGAGCCCTTGTACCAGTTGTGGTCAGCCGTGGAGACTGTCTGCTCCCAGTCGCTGTCCTCGACGCCAGTGACGTAGTCCGTATAGACGGAGATGTTCTCCCTATGGACCACGTCGATGTTCGGCGGGAGCGTTCCGCTGCCGTGGCCTTTGAGGAACCTGTACGCGGCGTTGTCCACGTGGTGGTACGTGAAGACGTGGCATCCCTGGCAGCCGCCCCTGTTCCAGTTGCCCGTGCTACCCGGGCCCGCGCCGTCATCGGGCGGGGCCGCGAGGGTGCTGTGGCAGGAGCCAGGGCCCCCGCAGGATATGCCGTCGTGCCCGGGGGCTCCCTCGTCAAGGCCGATGTTAGAGTCCTGGCCGCTTATGCCGTAGACGTTGTGGCCCTTGGTGTCGTCGCCCTGGGCGACCCAGTAAAAGTTGCCCCCGGCAAGCGGGTCCGTAGGCGGCACGTGGTTGTAGACGATCGGAATATCGCTTGAGCCGGCGCTGATTATGGTCTGGCTGGACGCGGAGGAGTGGCAGCCTATGCAGTCCGCCACCAGAAGGCTCGCGTTGGGGCTCGAAGCGGCCGTGCCGTTGAGGAAGCCGCCTGACTCCCAGGCCGCGCCCGAAAGGGCCATGGGCGCGCCGTCCTGGCTGTTGTGCATGGTGTGGCAGTTGGCGCACTCGCCGGCGACCTTGGCGTTGGCCATGCCGCAGACCATGGTCGTGGCTGCAAGTACCGCGAATAAGGCTACTAAAATCCATTTCATAATTGATCCCCTCCTGTCCAGGTCGGTTCGATCGGTTGATTGTCATCAACGTGCTGAACTTGCCAATTCCCAGTGACTAAGGACCTTTTTTCATTTGGCCCCCAATGCTTTCTCTTAAACGTTCGCTAGCATGATGGCCTACTGTGAGTTGCAATAATGATACCACAATGAGTAGTAATATGCCAGGCGATACTAATAATGGTTGCTTTGAGGCTACTTTAGGGTACTTTTTTAAACAAATGTTTTTACTTATGGTAGTGAAGAGCAGGCAGCCATATCACCAAGCGTGTGGCGATATCACCACTTGAGGTTGCAGATTCAACACAGCAATGGCAGGCAGGGCGCGTGCTATGGGGACTGCTGGCGCAAGAAATGAAGGGGGGATGCCCGACGGGGCATCCCCCCTTTCATCGAGGCGTGATTACCGCTCCCTAAAACCGCATCCTGACCCTGTAGGTGAGCTTCGTCTCCTTGTCCTTGGGCACGGGGACCTTGAAGACGGCGGTGAAGGCGTCCGTCTTTTCGTATTCGTGAGAGTTCTGGAGCATCCTCCAGTCGCCGGGTATGGGCTCTAGGACCTTCACGACGACGTCCTCCGCCTTGTGATTCCTGAGCGAGACCTCGAAGGCCGCCTCGTAGGTGTCGTGGGCGATCTTACGCCAGTCGGTCTGCTTGCGCGTGGCCACGACGTCGAAGGCATCGCCGAGCTTTATCCTGACCTTTTCGTCCTTGGGGGTGTGGTCTATCCTGTCCTCGCCCACGAACTGGAGGCTTCCTTCCTTGTCGTGCTTGTAGGCCCTTATCTTCCCCTTGGGAAGCGGTATGCCCAGGTTGTTCCGCTTCCGGTTCTCTATCTCCACGAAGACGCCCACCTTCTGGTTCGAGACCAGCTCGCCGTACTTGCCCCGGTAGTAGTAGGCCGCGCCGTAGTAGCGGAGCTCCTTCCGCACGGGAACGTCCGAGGCCTCGACCAGGCTTATCTGCTTGGTCTGGTTGTCCTTTATGGTGGAGGGCCTCTGGAGGGAGTAGAGGTGGTATTCGAAGAACGAGTCCTCGACGAACTGCGGCGCCGACTTTGCCTCCTCTACGGCCATCCTCCCCATGGCGTCCCGCAGGCGGTATTCGTCCTTCGCACGGTGGACGTCGCCCGCTACGAGCTTCAGCTTCGCGTCCTTATAGGTGGCGCCGCTCTTGTTGTCGATGGTCACCCAGCCCGAGAGGTCGGTCTTCGTATCGTCCTCGTTGAGCACCACCACGTAGTCGGCCTGCCAGCCGATACCCTCGGTGAGGTACGAGGCCTCCACCTTCTGGGGGCCGATGTGGCCGTTCCTCAGGAGCCAGACGAGGGTGGGCTTGGAGCGGAGGTTTTCGGGTATGTCGGGGAAGATTATGCGCCCCGGATGGCCGTAGGTTATCTCGTCCCCTATCCTGAATATCGGCCCCCCGTTGTTGGAAAGGAGGGTGGCGGTGACGACCTGCTCCCTCTCGGTGTTGGGGTTCTTCTGGTTGAGCTTCACCTCCCGTCCC
>JARRNG010000084.1:0-7921 GCA_037385265.1 Nitrospirota bacterium | reverse complement strand
CGTACTTGTCCAGGAGCTTCTGGGGGCTCAGAAGGTCGTACTCGTAGTACTGCTCGAGGACCTGTAGGTCCCCGGGGTCCGTAAGCGACTTGATGTGCACGCTGGTGGGCACTATCCTCGAGGCCACGTCCATGAAGCTCAGTTCCCCCTCGCCCCTCCCCAGGGTTATGGTCCTCTGGTCCTTCACCAGGCCGAGGTTAACGTTATAGACCGTGAGGGCCACCCCGCTCTGCTCCTCCGCGCCCGTGGACGAGGCCTTTAAAGGCTCGTCCGCCTTCGCCGCCGCGGGCTGGCCGCAGCCCGAGAGTGCCGCCATGAGCGCCACCACTATTGCTGCCCTGAGAATCTTCATCGTCCTTTCCTCCTTCGAGAGTTTTTTCGCCTTCACCCGCTTTGACAACTCCGCGAACGGAAAAGTTCCCGGAAAAAATTAAGCGACCCGCCGCGACGAGGCCTGGGGCTGTCGCTCAGGGGCGGCGAAATTCTATAATTTAATTGCCTTCTGCCGCGCGGCAGCGCCGGGAACATTTATGCGGCGGGGATTGTCTAAGATATGAGCGATGAGACCAACATAGGCGCCGATGCGGACGAGGAGCTTGTGGCCAGGTGCCGCGGAGGCGACGTGGAGGCCTTCGAGGGGCTCGTAAGGAGGCATGAAAAGAGGATGATAAACGTGGCCTACCGAATCACCGGCAACTTCGACGACGCCTGCGAGGTCGTGCAGGACGCCTTCGTCTCTGCCTACAGGAACCTGAAGAAATTCAGGGGCGGCTCCAGGTTCTCCACGTGGCTCTGCTCCATAGTGCTCAACCTCTCGCGGAACCGCCTCCGGCAGTCCATGACCAGGGCGGGTCGCGAGGCCGTCTCGATAGGAAACCCCTCATCGGCCGAGGCCGAAAGCCCCGCCCTGGAGCCCGCCTCGGAGGGGGCCTCTCCCCTTGCCGAGCTTGAGCTCAAGGAGGTCCGGGAGAAGGTGAAGCGGTGCCTTGAGGCCCTGGAGGCCGAGTTCAGGGAGGCCATGGTGCTCAGGGACGTGCAGGGGTTCAGTTACGCCGAAATAGGGGGCATGCTGGGCCTCGCCGAGGGCACGGTGAAGTCCCGCCTGCATAGGGCCAGGGAGTCCGTGAGGGAGTGCCTGAAGCGGGCGCTCGGAGGTCTGGGATGAGGTGCGACGAGATAAGAAAGAGTCTTTCCGATTATCTTGACGGCGAGCTTCCGCTCGATGCGCGCCGGAGCGTGGAGGAACACCTGGGGGGCTGCGAGGCCTGCCGCAGGGAGCTTCGTGAGCTTGAGCGCACCCTGGGGCATCTGCGCTCCCTTCCCGAGGTGGAGCCTCCGCCCTTTTATGCGGAAAGCGTGATGCGGAAAGTCCGCGAGGAGGCCCGGGCGAAGCCCGGGCTGCTGAGAAAGCTCTTCTTCCCCCTGCGCGTGAAGCTCCCGGCCGAGGCCCTCGCCGTGGCCCTGGTGGCCGTGGTCGCGATCTACGTGTTCAAGGCCCTGGGTCCTGAGGTGGCCATGAAGCGCGAGGTGGCCATGAAGCCCCCTGCGGTGGCCACCGCCCCCCAGACCGCCGATGAAGTGGCCTCTCTTGGAGAGATGAAGGAAGAAGAGGCCGCCCAGGCCGGGGAGGGCCTCGACGCGGGAAAGAAGATGGAGGAGGCTGTAACCGGGGAGGGCCATGCCCCCGAGAAGGCCGCCGAGCCGGAGTACGCGGCCAGGAGGAAGGCCGGGCCCCCTCTGCCCAGGTCCAGCGTCATGCGGGATGCGGCGGCCCCCCCTCCGGAGGCGGAGGCCCAGAGGGCCGAGGAGCCGGCCCGGGAGGAATTCCGCCTCGCTAAGGGGGCCGGGGGCCGGGCGGCCGGTAGGGAGGATTACGAGGTCTCCGTCCGGGTCCCTCGCCTCGAGGGGACGGAGGAGGCCCTCGATGCGGCGGTCGAGGGGGCCGGGGGTAAGGTAATCGAAAAGGAGGCCTCTGCCGGCGAGATGGTCTATTACGTGGAAATCGCCCCCGAGAAGATCAGCGCCCTCGTCCGCGAGCTCGGCGGACTCGGGGATGTGGGAGACGTGAAAACAGTCTCCGGGGCTGCTGGAGGCGGCAACGTCGTCGTGAAAATAAGGTTGCTTGAAAGGTCTTGAGCCATCGTGCATGAACCCGTCTATGGCGCAGCCCGGCGAGGATGCGCCCCCCGGCGGTTGCAGCCGGAAATTGTCAACAGTTGTGCAATAAGTGTTGGTAACTTGGCAGCCGAAGTCCACGGAGGCATCTAAGAGGCCGGACCCGGCATTCTGCCTATTATTTGTTCATCGGAATAAAAGCCTTAATTCTAATAGGTTACGTCTCCCTTAGGGGTTCTTGCGCGTAAGTCCCCGGCCCGCCCCTTGCGAAACCTTGCCCGGCAAGGCCCCCTTGGGCACTAACGGCGAGTACCTCCCTATGGCGCACCATCTCGTCGCTAAGAATAGCGGGATATAACCCGGGTCTTTTAGTTTCTTGAAATTATCCAGGGGTCTGATAAGATTTAGGTCATTAAAATCGTTCTAAAGGGGGGACGGGGGATATGAGGATCTCGACTTGGAGAAAATTTTTGGTGTTGGCCGCTCTGATGCTGGTTCCGGCCATCGTTTTTGCCGCCGAGATGAGCGAGGAGACGAAGTCTTGCCTGAACTGCCACAGGGGGCTTACGCCGGGCATAGTGGGCGACTGGGAGACCAGCCGACACTCCAGAACCTCCCCGACCGAGGCCATGCAGAAGCCCGAACTGGAGAGGCGGATGTCGGCCCAGGAGGTGGACGAGAGGTTCCTCGACAAGGTAGTGGGCTGCTACGAGTGCCACGGCCAGAACACCGACAGGCACAAGGACAACTTCAACCACTTCGGCTTCAGCATAAACGTCGTGGTCTCCCCCAACGACTGCCGGACCTGCCACCCCGTGGAGGTCCAGCAGTACGCCGGAAGCAAGAAGGCCAACGCCTGGGGCAACCTCTACAATAACCCCGTCTACCACACCCTGGTGAAGACCATAATCGGCAAGAAGGACGTCGAGGGGAAGACCATCACCCAGACCGACCCCTCGGACTACACGCGCCAGGAGACCTGCTTCGCCTGCCACGGCACGGAGATAAAGGTCAGGGGCATGAAGACCATCAAGTCCAAGCTCGGGCCCGTGCACGTGCCGGACCTGGAGAACTGGCCCAACCAGGGGGTGGGCAGGCTCAACCCCGACGGGACGATGGGCGCCTGCACCCCCTGCCACGCCAGGCACGCCTTCTCCTTAAGGGTGGCCAGGGAGCCCCACACCTGCTCGCAGTGCCACCTCGAGCCCGACGTGCCGGCCTGGAACGTATTTTCTGAGAGCAAGCACGGGAACATCTACCACTCCCTGGAGAGCCAGTGGGACTTCGACGCCGTGCCCTGGAAGCTGGGGAAGGACTTCACGGCCCCCACCTGCGCCGCCTGCCACAACAGCCTCCTGTCCACGGCCGACGGAGGGGTCATAGCCCAGCGCTCCCACGACTTCGGCGCGAGGCTCTGGGTGAGGCTCTTCGGACTCATATATTCGCACCCCCAGCCCAAGAGTGGAGACACCTCGATAATCCGGAACGCCGACGGCCTGCCCCTTCCCACCACGTTCCTCGGCCAACCGGCCTCGGAGTACCTCATCGGCCCCGAGGAGCAGGCGAAGAGGAAGGCCATCATGCAGGGCGTTTGCAAGGGCTGCCACAGCACAAGCTGGGTCGAGGCGCACTTCGCCAAGCTCGACAACACCATAAAGGAGACCGACCACATGATCCTCCAGGCCACGAAGCTCATGACCTACGCCTGGGAAAACGGCCTGGCCGACAACTCGAACCCCTTCGACGAGGCCCTGGAGCAGAAGTGGATTAAGCAGTGGCTCTTCTACGCAAACACCACCAAGTACGCCTCGGCCATGACGGGGGCGCAGGACTACACTGCCTTCAAGTACGGCTGGTGGGGCATGACCACGAACCTCCAGGAGATGAAGGACAAGATAGATCTCAAGCTCAAGGCGATGAAGGCCCTGGAGGAACATGAGGACGAAGAGGGTGAAAATGAATAGGCCTTCGTGTAAAATGGATGACCTTGTCTGAGGGAATGAAGGTCATAGCGTTCAGGGGAAGCCCCCGCCGGGGAGGGAACACAGAGACCCTCCTCAAGGAGGCCCTCAAAGGGGCCGGCGTGGAGGCGAGGGTCTTCGACCTCAACGAAATGCAGATAAAGCCCTGCCAGCACTGCGGGGGCTGCGAGGACACGGGCGCGTGTATCATACCCGACGACATGGAGCAGGTGTCCTCCGCCATAAGGGAGGCGGACCGCATAATCCTCGCCACCCCGGTCTTCTTCTCCGGCGTGAGCGCCCAGGTCAAGGCCATGATAGACCGCTGCCAGCAGTTCTGGTGCGAAAAGTACCTCCTGAAGAGAGAGATACCCGCCGGCGAGCGCGGCAGGAAGGGCCTCCTTCTCGTCGTCGGCGGCATGAAGAACGCCCAGGGCGTGGAATGCGTCGGCAGGACCGCCAAGGCGTGGTTCCGTTCGGTGAGCGTCCCCGAGCACAGCACCCTGGCCTATACCGGGGTGGACGCCCTGGGGGACATACTCAAGCATCCCACGGCCCTCAAGGACGCCCTCGAGGCGGGCAGAGAACTGGTCGGATGAACCGCGGGTACACCGCCAATCTATAATGCTTATGACGCTAAGGAGGCGAAATGGATAAATTCCCCGAGCAGTACGAAAGCATAAGGGATAGGTTCAAGCCATACTACAGTGCCCTCGAGGCCCTGGGCAAGGCGGCCCGCGAGGCGGGCCCCATAGACGAGAAGACCGGCCACCTAATCCAGCTTGCCGCCGCCGCTTCGATAAGAAGCGAGGGGGCGGTGCACTCCCACGCCAGGAGGGCCCTGGAGGCCGGGGCTACCCCGGAGGAGCTTCACCACGCCCTCCTTCTAGTCACGAGCACCGTAGGCTTCCCCACGGTGTCGGCGGCCCTGAGCTGGGTGGACGACACCGTGAAAGGTTAGCCGGGGGGAAATATATTTCCCCGGCAGGCGGTTGGGGCGGCCCGGGGCCGTGAAGGCCGGGCACACCTAACCCCATGAAATTGCTCCTTTTTTACCGCATGGGCGGGGGCCGGCGGAGGGTGCCCGGAGACTTGACAAATAAATAGGGCCTATGTATTCTATTGACATACGGCAACCGTTTGCCGACCAATAAAATAGCCATGCGTGTGCTTGTCCTTAAAAACATAGAGACGGAGGGTCCCGGGACCATAGGCGATTACCTGGAGGAAAACTCCTGGGGCCGCGACGTGGTGGAGCTCGAAAAGGGGGAGCTTCCGCCCCCCGTGGAGGACTACCATTCTGTATTGGTCATGGGGGGGCCCATGGGGCTCTACGAGGCCGACGACTACCCCTTCCTGAGAAACGGCTTTCGGGCCGTTGAGGAGGCCCTAAAGGCGGGCAAGAAGGTCCTCGGCGTCTGCCTGGGGGCGCAGGTGATGGCCCAGGTCCTGGGGGCCAGGGTCTACAAGGGGCACGCCAAGGAGGTGGGCTGGCTCGACATAACCCTCACGGGCGAGGGCCTCGAGGATACGGCGATGAGGGCCATGGCGGAAGGCCCGGCGGGCGAAGGCCCCTCGGGGAGGTTCAAGGTATTTCACTGGCACGGGGACACCTTTGACCTTCCGGAAGGGGCCACGAGGCTGGCCGGCTCGGAGCTCTACGAAAACCAGGCCTTCTCCTACGGCGGAGGCTCCTACGCCCTTCAGTTCCACGTGGAGGTTACGCCGGAGATGCTGGAGGAGTGGTTCAGGGGGGAGCCCGAGCGCGAAAGGGTTATGGCCGACACGGCCAGGTACCACGGAGAGTGCGACGCCAGAGCGAGAAACTTCTATGAGAAGTTCTTTACCACTTAAAAATGCTTTAGGCATTTGATCAAGAGCAAGGAGGGAACATGACACACAACATGACACCTAAGGATGTCATAACTTTCGCGAAGGAAAACAACGTGGTGATGGTGGACTTCAAGTTCATCGACTTCCCGGGCATCTGGCAGCACTTCTCGGTGCCCATCGAGGAGTTCGAGGAGGGCACCTTCGAGGACGGCGTGGGCTTCGACGGCTCATCCATCAGGGGCTGGCAGGCCATCCACGCCTCGGACATGCTCATCGTGCCCGACCCCAAGACTGCCATGCTCGACCCCTTCAGGCAGTACCCCACTTTGAGCCTCATCTGCAACATCGTGGACCCGGTGACCAAGGAGTCCTACTCGCGCGACCCTCGGTTCATCTCCCAGAAGGCGGTCAAGTACCTGCAGTCCACGGGCATCGGCGACACCGCCTATTTCGGCCCCGAGGCCGAGTTCTTCATCTTCGACGACGTGCGCTACGAGCAGACCTCGAACGGCGCCTTCTACATGGTGGACTCCGTGGAGGGCATATGGAACTCCGGCCGCGACGAGTGCCCCAACCTCGGCTACAAGCCCAGGCACAAGGAGGGCTACTTCCCCGTGCCACCCACCGACAGCTACGAGGACATGAGGACCGAGATGGTCACCATCATGCAGAAGTGCGGCATCCACGTCGAGGCCCAGCACCACGAGGTGGCCACCGGCGGCCAGGGCGAGATAGACATGAGGTTCTCCCCCCTCGTTGAGATGGCCGACAAGCTAATGCTCTTCAAGTACATCATCAAGAACGTCGCCCGGAGCCACGGCAAGACCGTAACCTTCATGCCCAAGCCCCTCTTTGAGGACAACGGCTCCGGCATGCACACCCACCAGTCCATATGGAAGGGCGGCGAGCCCCTCTTCGCCGGCAGCGGCTATGCCGGTGTCAGCGAGATGGCCCTGCATTACATGGGCGGCATCCTGAAGCACGCCAAGGCCCTCAACGCCCTCACCAACCCGACCACCAACTCCTACAAGCGCCTGGTGCCGGGCTTCGAGGCCCCGGTGCTCCTGGCCTACAGTGCCCGGAACCGCTCGGCGGCCCTGCGCATCCCCATGTACTCCCCCTCGCCCAAGGCAAAGCGCGTCGAGGTTCGGTTCCCCGACCCCAGCTGCAACGCCTACCTGGCCTTTGCGGCCATGCTCATGGCGGGTCTGGACGGAATCGAGAACAAGATAGACCCGGGCGAGGCCATGGACAAGGACCTCTACGACCTTCCGCCGGAGGAACTGGCCAACATCCCCACCGTCGCCGGTGCGCTGGACGAGGCCCTGGATGCCTTGGAGGCCGACCACGACTTCCTGCTCAAGGGAAGCGTTTTCACCGAGGACGCCATCAGCAAGTGGATCGAGTACAAGCGCGAGAACGAGGTGGACGCCCTGAGGCTCAGGCCCCACCCCTACGAGTTCTACCTGTACTACGACATTTAATCGCGGGCCCGGAAACCTCAGGGGGCTATATGGCCTCTTCGCCCGTCTCCCCGGTTCTTATGCGCACCACCTCCGAGAGCTCGTAGACGAATATCTTCCCGTCGCCTATCTCCCCCGTCCTCGCCGAGTCGGCTATGAGGCTTATTATCTCGGCCGCCTTATCGTCATCCACGGCCACCTCTATCTTTATCTTCGGGAGGAAGTTGACTTCGTACTTGGCCCCCCTGTAGAGCTCCACGTGGCCCTTCTGCTTGCCGAAGCCCTTGACCTCCGTGAGGGTCATGCCGTGGACGCCCGCCTCGGTGAGGGCGGCGCGCACTTCGTCGAGCTTGAAGTGCTTTATGATCGCGGAAACCATCTTCATGGCATTTTCCTCCTGCGTTGCTTTATTATCTTAAATCGAGTGGGCCGGGCCCTCGCGCCCGGGCGACCAGTCACAGAGGATATTATAGAGGACAGAGGGAAGTTTTGCCCCTTGAAGGCGATATCGAAAAGGCCCTGAAGGAGGCCGCCTCCTGGACGGCCGAC
>JARRNG010000083.1:0-15902 GCA_037385265.1 Nitrospirota bacterium | reverse complement strand
TCCGAGTAACTGCGGCCGGGGCGCGCTCCCTCGGCCTTCTAATCCCTGAAGCCGAACTCTCCTACCAGCTGCACGAAGACGCAGGGACTGTGCTGCTCCACGCTGAGTTCGCCGCGCCGCTTGAAGGCCCTGACAAGGTTCTGCGAGAGCCTGTCGCCCACGGGGGCCACGATAATGCCGCCTTCCCTCAGCTGCTCCCTGTAGGTATCCGGTATGGCGGGCATCGCGGCGGTTACGATTATCCTGTCGAAGGGGGCTTTCTCGGGCCATCCGAGCGTGCCGTCGCCCACGGTGAAGCAAATGTTTTCGTAGTTCAGGAGGCTCAGGACGTTCTGGGCCTTGGCCGAGAGGTTCCCGTGGCGCTCGACGGTAAAGACCTCGCGGGCCAGCTCGGCAAGAATCGCCGTCTGGTAGCCCGAGCCGGTACCTATCTCCAGGACCTTCTCGTCCCCGCGGAGCTGGAGGAGCTCCGTCATGCTGGCCACGATAAAGGGTTGCGAGATGGTCTGGCCCTCATCTATGGAAAGGGCCGTATCGCTGTAAGCCCTCGTGAGATGGGCCTCGCCGACGAAGAGATGCCTGGGGACCCTGGCGATGGCATCGAGGACCCGGCTGTGGTCCGGGTCTGCTTTTAAGGAATTCGATAGCCTTGTAGTTGGTGAAGTCGGGGTGGAGGGGGGTTATCGAGACGTAGCCTTCCATCACCGCCGTTATGTCGGTGTCCTCGCCGTGCTCCCAGCGGGGTGTGCCGCCGCCGATCCAGAAGAATTTCTCGCCCCAGGGCGAGAAGGTCTCCTGGATGGAGCCCTCGTAGATGCGCTTGCCCTGGCGGGTGAACCTTATGCCCTTGAGCTCTTCGGTCCTGATGTTCGGCACGTTTACGTTCAGAAGCGTGTCGAAGGGCAGGGAGTGCTCAAGGACGTACTCTGCGACCCTGGCGGATATGTGGGCGGCGGTCTCGAAATGGGGCTCGGCGCCGTTTTCCACGGCCAGCGAGACGGCCAGGGAAGGGATGGTCATTATGGTTCCCTCCAGGGCCGCCGAGACGGTGCCCGAGTAGGTCAGGTCGTCGCCGAGGTTGGGGCCGTGGTTGATGCCCGAAAGCACCAGGTCCGGGCGGCGGGGAAGTATCTTTTCCACCCCCACGGCCACGCAATCGGTGGGGGTGCCGGTGACGCTGAAGGTGCGGTCGCGGATCTCCTGGACCTTCAGGGGCTTGTGGATGGTAAGGGAATGGGCCGCCGCGGACCTCTCCCTGTCCGGGGCCACCACGAAGGTCTCGCCCAGCCCCTTCACGGCATCGTAGAGCGCCCTGAGCCCCTCGGAGTGGACGCCGTCATCGTTTGTGACGAGAATCAGAGGCATGGATTATTTTAGCAAAAAGGGCTTGCCCTAGGGCATGCCGTTGCGTGTAAAATATAGACCTCGCACGCGGGGAGGGAAATGCCGGAGTTTACATACAAGAAGGCCGGGGTTGACATCGAGGAGGGCGAGCGCCTGGTGGACGCCATCGCACCCATGGTAAAGAAGACCTTCAGGCCCGAGGTCCTTACGGACATAGGCTCCTTCGGGGCCCTGTTTCAGCTTGACGTTAAGAAATACAGGGAGCCGGTGCTCGTGAGCGGCACCGACGGCGTGGGCACGAAGCTGAAGGTGGCCTTCATGGCCGACGTCCACAACACGGTGGGAGTGGACCTCGTGGCCATGTGCGTCAACGATATCCTCACCAGCGGGGCCGAGCCCCTTTTCTTCCTCGACTATTTCGCCACCGGCAAGCTCAGCGCGGGCAGGGCGGCGCGCGTCATCGAGGGCATAGCCGACGGCTGCCGCGAGGCCGGGTGCTCCCTCGTGGGGGGCGAGACTGCCGAGATGCCTGGCTTCTACCAGGAGGGCGAGTACGACCTCTCGGGCTTCGCCGTGGGCGTGGTGGAGAAGAAAGATATCGTGGACGGCTCGAAGATAGCCCCCGGAGACGCCATAATAGGGCTTTGCTCCAGCGGCCTGCACAGCAACGGGTACTCGCTCGTGAGGAAGATATTTTTTGACCATTTAGGGTACAATGTCGGGAAGTTTTTGCCCGAGCTCGGCTGCACCGTTGGCGAGGAGTTCCTGAGGCCCACGGCCATCTACGTGAAGGCCGTTCAGGAACTGGGAAAATCATTCGAGATTAAGGGAATGGCCCATATCACGGGGGGCGGAATACCGGGCAACGTTCCCAGGGCGCTGCCGAAGGGCACTCGGGCGGTGATTCGGGAGGGTTCCTGGTCGGAACCGCCTGTTTTTAAAGTAATAAGGGAGCTCGGTGGCGTGCCCGAGGACGACATGAGGAGCACCTTCAACATGGGCGTGGGATTTGTTATAGTGTTGGATGAAGAAAATTCTCAAGAGGCCTTGAAAATACTGGACAAAACGGGATTCAAATCGTGTATAATAGGGCAAGTGCAAGAGGGGGGAAAAGGAGTCGAATATGTGGCGTAGGCTTCTAAATAAGCTTTTTACATCGGTCACCATAATGTTCGTGCCTCACTCCAGTTCCAAGCCCTACCGGGTCAGGGTTCCGGCGCTCATCCTCGTTAACGCCGCGGTGCTCTCTGTTATCGGGGCCTTTTATGTCTTCACCGTGACGATGGAAGCCATGAAGTACAACGAGACGAAGAAGGAGCTCGACTATTATGCCGGACAGTTCAGCGAGCTTGAGTCCACAATATTAGCTTTAAAACAGGCCGAGACCCAATTCCATAAGCTCTTTGCGGTGGATTCGAAGGACGAGGTGCTCGAAAGCCTTAATTTCTCGGACTCCGGCGCCATCGACATGGAGATCCTCAAGCAGCAGATCAACAAGACCGTAGACTCCGTGGGGGAGATAAAGGACTATCTGAGCGAACAGCGCGACATCTACATGGCCACCCCGCAGGGATGGCCCGTAAACGGCTGGCTGAGCTCCCCCTTCGGCTGGAGGAAGCACCCCATTAAGGGCGTCAGGGACTTCCATACCGGCATGGACATCTCTGCCGATCCCGGCACGCCCATCAAGGCCACGGCGGACGGGATAGTGAGCTTTTCGGGCTGGAGCGGCGCCAACGGCAGGCTGGTTGCCATAGAGCACGGGCACGGCTTCAGAACCTTCTACGCCCACACCAAGAAGAACGACGTGAAGGTCGGCGACGTCGTCCAGCGCGGAGACGTCATAGCGTACGTGGGCTCCACAGGTAGTTCCACGGGCCCCCACGTCCATTACGAGGTCTGGAAGGACGGCAAGCCCACGAACCCCAAAAATTTCGTTAAAAAGGGAGACGAGTGATGTTTCAGAAGGGAGAAAAATTGGAATCGTTTCTTGGCTCGAACACCCATCTCAAGGGAGAGATAACGACCAAGGGCACTCTCAGGATCGACGGCAGCGTCGAGGGTGATGTCCATGCCGAGGGCCTTATCGTAGGAGAAAAGGCTCACATCAAGGGCAACGCCAGCGCCACGAGCATAGTCGTGGGCGGAACCGTCGAGGGCAACGTCTTCGCCAAGGGGCTCGTGGACATACAGAAGAAGGGCAGGGTCAAGGGAGACATCGTCACCGCCAAGCTCACGGTGGTGGACGGCGGCGTCGTGGACGGCAGGATCGCGATGCAGAGCGAGGGCTCAAAGCTCATCGAGATGTCCGAGAGAAAGGCCGAGGGCCACTCGGAGGCCACGGCGGAAGCCTCGTAGGTCTTAGGGGCACCAGGGGTCCCAGAAGGGGTCGCACCAGGGGCCGTAGCGGCGGTAGGGCCACCCGTCCCACCAGGGGTCATACCAGGGGCCGTAGGGGTAGTAGCCCGGCCCATAGTAGTACTCTTCCTCTCTCCAAAGATAGATTTCCCTCGGCTCAAGCACCGGATAGGTGTAGGAGGCGCCGTCCATCCGCCTCTTCGTCGAGCCCTTTAGGACGCCGGCCACGGTGACCTCCCGCCCCTTCTCGTAGATCAGGGGGTCGAGGAACCTTCCGGAGCGCACGAGGAAGCGGCCCCCCGATACGTCTTCGTTCGTCACGGCGCCGTAGCGGTCGAGGGGGTTTTGAACCACCTCCTCCCCGAAGGGCACGTCGGTGCGAGCCTGCCTGCGCAGGTCGCCCGATATGGCGTAGGCGCACCCGGAGAGGACGAGCGCTATAAGGGCCAAGGCCGGAAAGAGGCGCCTCATGATTAGACTTATATCACCCTTCCGCGCCCGATGCAAGCGGCGCCGCGGGGGACGGAGAGGCGTGGGGCCAAGTTGATTTTTCTCATGTTTTTATAGTAGATTCTGAGTTCGTGGTGAATCCCGTGCCGGGCATCGACGAGCGTTTCATGAGGATGGCCCTCGAGGAGGCCGGGAAGGCCGCCGAAGAGGGCGAGGTCCCCGTGGGGGCTGTGCTCGTCGTGGAGGGCCGGGTCGTGGCAAGGGCGCATAACCGCAGGGAGGCGGTGCAGGACCCCACGGCCCACGCCGAGCTCCTGGCCCTGAGGCGGGGGGCCGCCGAGGCGGGATCCTGGAGGCTCTCCGGGGCCACGCTCTATTCGACCAAGGAGCCCTGCGTCATGTGCGCCGGCACGATGATAAACGCGAGGCTCGGGCGCCTCGTCTACGGGTGCGCCGACGAAAAGGGCGGCGCCGTGAGCATCTACGGGATGCTCGCGGACGGGAAGCTCAATCACGTGGTGGAAGTGACGGGCGGGGTCCTCGAGGGCGAGTGCGCCGGGGTGCTCCGGGATTTTTTCAGCCGTAAGAGGAGGGGTGGCCGAGTGGACGAAGGCGGCGGTCTCGAAAACCGCTGTGGGGGCAACTCCACCGTGGGTTCGAATCCCACCCCCTCCGCCAGAATTAAGAAGAAGTAACTACAGAGGATTGGGATGGATCTTCTTAAAAAGATTTTCTCCAAGCGGACAGCGCCCGGTGCTGCGGAGATAAGGGAAGCGGTGCGCGGGAAGTACCGCGAGGTAGCCGCCTCGGCTGAGGGAAAATTCAAATACTCCACTGGACGAACCGGGGCCGAGGCCCTGAAATATGACCAGTCCATAATTGACGCCATGCCTGAGGGGCTTATTGAGTCTTTCTGCGGAGTGGGGAACCCCTTCAGCCTCGGACCGGTAGAGGCCGGCCAATCTGTGCTGGACGTAGGCTGTGGGGCCGGATTCGACCTCATTACCGCTGGCAGGCTCGTGGGCCCTGAGGGCCGGGCCAGTGGGATAGACCTTACACCTGAGATGGTGGAGAAGGCCCGCCGCTATCTTGAGACCGCCGGAATAGCCGGGGAGGTTAAGGTGGCCGGGTGCGAGGAGTTACCCTTCCCTGACGAGGAGTTCGACCTGGTGATATCAAACGGGGTACTCAATCTCTCGCCGGAAAAGGAGAAGTGCTTTGCGGAGATATTGCGGGTTCTAAAACCGGGCGGGAGGCTCCAGTTCGCCGATATAGTGCTCAAAGGCGACCTGCCTGACGAGAAGGCCCGGAGCCTTGACGCCTGGTCGGACTGAATAGGCGGGGCGGTCCTCGTGAAGGACCAGATAATGCTCATGGAGCAGGTGGGGTTCAGGGATATAGAGTTCGTCGGGATGACTGGAATGGCGACATCGAAGTTTACGGAAGGGGCTCTGTTCAAGGCGAGGAAATACGTTTCGGGGATTGCAATTCATAACGCTTCAGGCAAGGTATCTCGCTGAATTTGGGCTTGTTGTGAGTGCGGGCTCGTTTCCGCCGCTTTCTTACTTCTCCCCGTTCTTCATCATCAGGTCCTCGTCTATCAGTTCCAGGACCCACAGGCTCGTTTCGCCCTGCCCGATGACTTTAAACCGCAGTATCATGCCGGAGCCTCCCCATCGGGCGTCAGTGGACACCCCCGAATACAGGTCCCCGTATCTCTCGACCATGGAGTCGAATACGTCCGGCGAGTAGGCGCCAGTCGCCGTGATGGCGAAGGCCCTCTTGCCGAGCCTGTCGGAAGTGAAAAGTATGTGGACACCGTCTATCTCTCCCTCGTAGGCGTCCTTCCACCAGTCCGTCCCCTCCCTGTATGTCATCGGGTACTTCAGGAGCGGTTTCCCTTCGCTGTCCTGCGCGGGGACAAGTTTCTCGATTACAGCCTGAGGGTATAACTGCTTCACCTGCTCGGCCGTCATGCCCAGCTTTATGCCGTGTATATCGAAGGTGGAGATGTCGGGGGGCAAGTCGCCAAGGCATATCGACGCTATCAGCAGTATTGATATTGCAAGCATTCCGGCGAGTACCTTGATTGTCCGCATGGGGCGCTCCTTCATTTGAATTATGACCTATAGCTGAAATCTACACCGCCATGAAAACTATTTCAAGTGCGAAGCCCGAGTCAAATTCAACTGAAGTAGTGGTTGTCTATCCCGGTAATGATCATGTCCACACCAATCGCGCCGACGAAGAAGCCTATGAGCCTCAGGGATATGGCCATTATCTTGTCGAAGGCAATTTGCAGCGTGGGTGAGAGGATCCTTCTCAGGGAATGCAGGCCGTAGATACAGGCCACAGTGATTGCCATTATCACAAACAGCATGAATGACGCCTTGAGAGGCATGAATTTATGGCCGATGATAACCGAATAAGAGATCGTGCCCGCGCCCACCATGAAGGGAAGGGCTATCTCGCTGGCCGTGTCGTGCAAATCCTCCTTCAACTCTATGATAGCTTTCCTGCTGTTAACGAGATACATGATTGCGATTATGAAAAAGACTACCCCCCCGAATATCCTGAAGGCCTCGAATCGTATCTGAATTATCTCGGCGAAGATATATTCCCCGGACCAGGCGAAGAAGATGAATATGGCAAGAGATATCAAGGAAGCCTTGATGAGGACTTTCATGAAAGTCCAGGTTTCAAGCTCCCTACTTACCGGTTGCAGATAGACATAAAGCGCAACGGGATTGAGCAGGACCAGAAACCCTATAATTGCCTTCAGCATAACCTATTCGAGCATATTGGACGGGCTCCGTAAAGAAAAATGCCGGCTACCCGCCTGTTGTTGTTCTTCCCGCCCCAAAATCGGGCATGGCTTGACTTGCAGTTTCGCAAATTTGGAATTCAGCGGATGTCTCTTCCAATGCCAAATGTATTCGCGGGAGTTTGATATTATGGCGCGGCAAGAAGTGAGGTAAGGCGGCATTACATATTTGTGGCGGCGCGAGCATAGGCATGCCATATTATAGTGTCATCAGGCATAAAACTCAAAGTAACGTAGGCGATATCGGCATCCTTGCCGCATCGGGCTGTGGGTCTCAAACCCCGGCGTTTCGTTAGAAACTGTGCTTGGCATCCGTTGCCGCCGCCTTCACTATCCTCGCAGCGGATAACAGGAAGCCCCACGCGCGTCCTCAATTCCCTTTCCACCTTGGATATGCTAAATTAAGTCATGCGCGTGATTTTCGGATTCCGTATGCCCCTTGGGCTCGTGGTCGCCCTGGCGCTTATTTTCGCCCTTGCGGCGGGCTCCCGGGCGGCGGAGAAGACCGGAGCCCTGGACGAGCTAGTCAAGAGGCAGGAGAGCCTCGGCTCCGTCCAGGCCGCCTTCTCCCAGGAGCAGTACGACCCCCTTCTGGGCCGGGCGATAAAGAGCTCCGGGCAGTTCTATTTCCGAAGCGGCAAGGGTGTGCGGTGGGAGTACGCCGACGCCCTGGTGATATACGACGGGAGCGTCCTCTACGTCTATTCGCCCGAGACCAAGGAGGCCCAGAAGATAGAGGGCGGGAAGGGCTTCATGGGGCCCCTGGCCTTCGACATCGAGGACCTCAGGGAGGATTACGACATATCGGCCGAGAGGAAGGGCGATGCCATAGAGCTGACGCTCAGGCCCAGGGAGGAGATGCCCTTTTCCTCGATGACCATGACCTTCCCCAAGGGACAGGCCTTCCCCTCGGAGGTGACCGTGGTGCAGACCACCGGCGAGAAGGCGGTCATAAAGTTCAAGGACGTAAAGCTCAACGCCGGGTTCAGCGACGATGTCTTCGTCTTCAGCCCTCCCGAGGGGACCACGATAACCGAGAGGCGTTTTGACTGAGTCCGTGCCCCCGCTGGGAAGATCTCTGAGCCGGACAGCGCTCTTTTTCCTCTGCCTTTTCGTTTTCTCCTGCGCGCCCAAGAAGCCCCCCCATGTACTATCCCTCGAAAAAGCTCCTCCCCACAGGGGACCCGTAACGGTGGAGGCCCTCAGGGACTCCATGGCCTTCAAGGGCGTAAGCGGGCTGAGGTCCGAGGTCAGGGTGAGGGTCAGGAGGGAGGGAAAGGGGCTCGGCACATACAAGGGGTCGCTGGCCTTCGAAAGCCCCGACCTCCTGAGGCTCCGGGTTTACGGCGCCTTAGGGAACGCGGGCCTCGAGGCGGTGCACAGCCGGGGGCTTCTTCAGATATATTTTCCCCAGGAAAGGGTTCTCTACGAGGGGAAGTCTCCGGCTTCTGGGGGCGGCCTCGCCTACAACATGAGGGACTCGGGGGGCGATTACGAGCTTCTCGCCTATGAATCCCATAACGGAGCGACCCGCCTCCGCGCCTCCTACGTATTCGACCGCGAGACCCTCCTCAATAAGGAGATAAACTTCTACGACTCCGACGAGAGGTATCTCACGATAAGCTTCGCCCGGTACCTGGGCGGAGTGCCCATGAGCATGAGCGTCGACCTCTTCGGGGGCTACTCGGCCGACGTGGAGTTGATAGACCCCGAGCGGGTGGACGACCTCCCCGATGAGCTCTTCAAGCCGATTCCCCGCGGCGATGCGATTGTGATGCCCCTTGAGCTGATAGTGGAGCAGGTCAGGTAGTCCTCGCCTCAAGGCCGGCGCCTCGGCCCGCTCTCCCGGGCATTTGTTACTATAAGGCAGCACCGCCATGCCTAGCGCGAGGGACAGCATAAGGGCCGCCCAGACCGAGGAGGGCGAAGACCTCAGGAAGGCCATAAGGAGCCAGCACCCCGAGGCGCTGGAGAACGCCACGCTCAACAGGCACCTGACGGAGGACATGGCCCTCTATATCGCCAAGAACAAGAACACACCGTCAGAGACCCTGGGCTTCCTGGCCGGGGACGTCCGCTTCAGGGAGGTCTACAGGGTAAGGCTCGCCGTCGCCAAAAACCCCAAGTGCCCCCCGCGTGTGGCTCTTTCCCTCGTAAAGCACCTGAGGCTCTTCGACCTCGCCGACATCACCAGGGACAAGCGCCTTCCCTCGGTGTTCAGGCAGAAGGTGGAGCTTTCCATCTCCGAGAAGCTCCCGGCCCTTCCGCCCGGCGTGAAGGCGGCTCTGGCCAGGAGGGCCTGCGCCAGCCTGGTCGTGAGGCTCATTGAGACCGGAGACGAAAAGCTGGTGGACTCCTGCCTCGAAAGCCCCCTTATAACCGAAGACCACTTGAGGCGGCTCATAGAGCGCCCGAGGACTGGGCCCGCCGTGATACGCTCCATTGTCAACAGCCCTAAATGGTCTCTCAGGTATTCCATAAAGTACGCCCTCGCGAGGAACTTCCACACGCCGGGGGAATGGGTGGAACGGTTCGTGGGCGAGCTTAGGACCACGGACCTCCAGGACCTTTACAACGACCCCAAGGTGCCCGCATCCTCCAAGCCCCTTATACACGCCGAGCTAAGAAGCAGGGGGCGGACTTCCGAGCCCGATGAGGAAAGGGTTTACGAGCTGAGGGGCGACGAGGACGAGCATCTCCGCGGTGAGGCTTCATAAAGCCTCTTAGGCGATTTCATTTCGATTCCCTGCATCTCCCGGGTCAAGCGGCCTGAGGAGGTTCTGATACATCCACTCCGAAGGTTTACATATGCGGGATTGCGGGTCATTCCATATTTCTGATTGATTTTGATATCATTCCATGATGGATTCTTCGGATGATCTAAGGCGGTTCATAAGGCGCTCCAAGTCGCTGGGCTTCACCCTCAATATCGGTGGGAAGCCCTTCAGGGCCGAGACCCTCAATTATTCCCTCCAGGGGCTCGGGGCGCGCATAGAGGGCCGTCCTCCCCTAAAGCAGGGCGACCTCTTGCGAATAGGGCAGATGGAGCTTGGCAACGCGGGCGACGCCTCGGTCGCCTGGGCCCGGGCCGGGGAAGAGGGAACCCTCGTCGGCCTTTCCCTGATCAAGCCCTTCGATAGCTGTTTCCGTTATTTCCGTTTCTCCGACATCTTGGAGGGCCTCCGCAGGGCGAAAAAGACCGGGACCTTTTCCCTGGCTGACAAGAGCGGAAGGAGGATGTACGTAAAGAACGGCGCGCCCGTCTTTGCCTCCTCAGAAAGCCCCGACGACAGCCTGGAGATGTTCCTCCTGAGGAAGGGCATTTTGAACGAGGAGCAGTACCACCGCGCCCTCGACGAGCGCAGGCGTACCGGAAAGAAGGAGGGCGCTGTGCTCGTGGGGCTCGGCTATATCAAGCCCGCGGAGCTTGTTGGTATAGCGAGGACGCAGGCGGAGGAAATAATAATGAGCATGCTCGCCGACCAGGAAGCGTGCTTCAGCTTCGAAGAGGAGGTGATTCCGGCCAGCGATCTCATAACGATGAACCTTTCGACGAGCGACATTATTTACAGGGGGCTCAAGAGAACCGAAAACAGTGCGGTGCTCGAGCAGTATTGCCCCATGATGGACGATGTGGTCCGGTTCGCCAAGTCCGGCCTGGACTTCCTTTCAATCCCTCTTGAAGACAATGACAGGAAGATACTTTCTCTCGTGGACGGAAGGACCCGATTGAACAACATCTTGAGGGAATCGCCCTATGACGAAATGGAGACCATAAAGACCATTTGCGCCCTCACGGGGGCGGGCGTTATCGAGCCTTATCGTTCGGAGGAAGCGGCAGAGAGGCCTACCCAGCCCGGCATTGTGGGGGCGGAGGCGGCGGCCGTCGGCCATCAGGCCGAGTCGGCCCTGGCCCGGTTCCGGGACGGCAAGAGGCACCTTGCCCTGGGACGCCTGGAGGCGGCCGAGAGGTCTTTTCGAGAGGCCGTCTCGGTCGGCCCGGAAGAGGCCAGATTCTACCATTTCCTCGGACTGACCCTGAGGCTGATGGGAAGGACCGGCGAGGCAGGCGAGGCCTTCTCGGAGGCCCTGAGGCTCGACCCAACGAATGCCCTCACCTCAGACGAGCTTAAGCGTCTTAAGAGCCAGGAGCGGTAGAACGCCCCGCCTCCTAATCGGCTTCCGCCATATGACTGCTAATAATATCCATAATATTAGGTAAATATGCTAATATACATCTAGAAATACTTAATATATACCATCATATCTTATTGATAATAATCCAATAGCAGACTAATTTCACGATTTTCCGGCATATAGAATTAGATAGAAAACTTCTGTTAATATAAGAGCTTATGATAATGAGGCTACAGAAGATACTCGCCGACAGGGGTGTTGCATCGCGAAGGAAGGCCGAGGAGATTATCGAGGAGGGCCGGGTCACGGTAAAAGCTCGACGGCAAGCTCCTGAGCCAGCCGGCCGGAGCCAGGAAATACCTGGTGCTCCATAAGCCGAAGAATGTTATTACCACCCTCGACCCCGAGGAGACGAGGCCCACGGTGAGGGATTTTCTAGCTGGGGTGAGGGAGAGGGTATATCCCGTGGGGCGCCTCGATTTCGATTCTGAGGGGCTTCTGCTTCTGACCAACGACGGCGAGCTCGCCCATGCCGTCATGCATCCTTCGGGGAAGATGCCGAAGACCTACAGGGTGAAGATAAAGGGTGTGCTGGAAGAGAAGGACTTCGAGAAGCTGCGCCGGGGCGTAAGGCTCGACGACGGCCTGACCGCCCCCGCCGAGGTGAGGCCGCTTGAGGCGCTGAAACAGAACTCCTGGATAGAGATGACGATATACGAGGGCAGGAAGCGCCAGATAAGGCGGATGCTCCAGGCGGTGGGACATCCCGTCATCAGGCTCATACGCACCCGCATAGACGGCTTAAGCCTCGGCTCGCTCGCGCCCGGAGAGATGAGACATCTTTCCAACAACGAGCTAAAAAGGCTAAAATACTCGGCAGGACTTTCGGAGGGAGGTTAGCGCGCATGCTTCGGGATAAGGGGTGCGGGGAGGTAAGAGAGGGCGACATAGGGCGAAGGCTTACCCTTTCGGGGTGGGTATTCAGGCGCCGCGACCACGGCGGCCTCATCTTCATAGACCTGCGCGACCGGAGCGGCCTCGTCCAGGTCGTCTTCAGCCCAGACGTGTCGCCTGTAGTGCACAGGGAGGCCCACGACCTCCGATCCGAGTTCGTGATCTCTGTCACGGGCGAGGTAAGAAGAAGGCCCGAGGGCACCGAAAACCCCGATCTCTCTACCGGTATGACGGAACTGTATGTCGAGGAGTTCAGGGTCCTGAGCGCCTCGGCGGCCCTGCCTTTTCCGATGGAGGAGGCCCAGGACGCCTCGGAGTCCGTGAGGCTCAAGTACAGGTACCTGGACCTCAGGCGCCCGGACATGCAGAGGAACCTCATAATGAGGCACAGGGCCACGAAATCCATAAGAGACTACCTCGACGAGAGGGGATTCCTCGAGATAGAGACCCCCATGCTCACGAAGAGCACCCCCGAGGGGGCGAGGGACTACCTCGTGCCGAGCCGCTTAAACCCCGGGCACTTCTTCGCTCTCCCCCAGTCTCCGCAGCTCTTCAAGCAGATACTCATGGTGGGCGGCATGGAAAAGTATTTCCAGATAGTGCGCTGCTTCAGGGACGAGGACCTCAGGGCCGACCGCCAGCCCGAGTTCACGCAGGTGGACCTGGAGATGTCCTTCGCCGAAGTGGAGGACATTGTCGAGCTCATAGAGGGCATGATGGCGCGGCTCTTCAGGGAGGTGCTGGGCGTGGAGCTCGAGAGGCCCTTCGAGAGGCTCAGCTTCAGGGAGTCCATGGAGCGCTTCGGAAACGACAAGCCCGACATGCGTTTCGGCCTCGAGATCACCGAGATGGAGGACCTCGCCAGGAAGGGCACCTTCAAGGTCTTCCTCGACGCCCTGAAAAGGGGGGGCAGGGTCAAGGCCCTGAGGGGCCCCGGCATGGCCGCCCTGACGAGGAGGGAGATAGACCTGCTTACCGAGGAGACCCAGTCCTACGGGGCGAAGGGCCTGGCATGGATAAAGGTGAAGGGTGGGTTTGACTCGCCGATAGCCAAGTTCTTCCCGCGGGAGGTCCTGGAAGAGATGGCCTCGAGGCTCGGCGCCGGGGAGGGCGACCTAATGAGGTTCGTGGCCGACGACGGCGAAACCGTGCTCGACGTGCTCGGGAGGCTCAGGCTCTCCGTGGCCGACAGGGTCGGCATAGAGAGGGGGGGCTTCAAGCCCCTCTGGGTTACCGATTATCCGCTCCTTGAGTGGGACGATGAGGAGGGGCGCTTCAAGGCCATGCACCACCCTTTCACCTCGCCTACGGAGGAAGACGCGGCGAGAATGCTCGAGGGAGATACAGGCGACAGGGAGATGCTCTCGTCGCTCATGGCCAGGGCCTACGACATAGTACTTAACGGCTACGAGATCGGCGGCGGCAGCATAAGGATTCACAGGCCCGAGGTTCAGCGGAGGATGTTCGAGGTGCTGGGCATATCGCCGGAGGAGGCGGAGCAGAAGTTCGGCTTCCTCATAGAGGCCCTGCGGTTCGGCGCCCCTCCCCACGGGGGCATAGCCCTGGGCCTTGACAGGCTCGTGATGCTCATGGTGGGGGCATCGTCCATTAGGGAAGTCATTGCCTTCCCCAAGACCCAGAAGGCTGTGTGCCTCCTCAGTTCCGCCCCCTCGGCCGTGGACGAAAAACAGCTCAGGGAACTGAGCCTAAAGAGCCTCGCGGAACCCTCCTGAGGCTATTGGCGAGGCTAAAAAAGCTCGTTTTAGAATGAAAAATACGAAAAAAGGCGAAAAAACCGGAAGTTACCACTTGACAATTAGATATCTACTTAATATAATTAAGAAATTCAAGTAAGAGGCAAAAGGGGCTATGACAAAAGCAGATTTGGTTGAAATCATCTTTGAGAAGGTGGGGCTTTCGAAGAAGGAGGCCCAGGACATCGTCGAGATAATCTTCGATACTATCAAGCAGGCCTTCGTGGAGGGTGAGTCGGTCAAGATTCCGGGATTCGGGACCTTTAACGTGAGAAAAAAGGCGGCCCGCAGGGGAAGGAATCCCCAGACGGGCGACGAACTTACGATATCGCCTCGGAGGGTGCTGACCTTCAAGGCCAGCAACCAACTGAAGGACGATATAGAGAAGAGCTAATAAGATGCAGAAGGCATCCGCAAAAAAGCCGAAAGCTCAGAAGGCTTATCCAGACAAGCTGTTTTACAAGATAGGCGAGGTCAGCAAGATTGCCGGCGTGGAGCCTTATGTCCTGAGGTACTGGGAGAGCGAGTTCAACTTCCTGAAGCCCCGGAAGAGCAAATCCGGGCAGTCTATAACGAGAGATACACCATCGAGGGCGTCAGGAAGAAGCTCGGAGACGTAGGTCCGAGCAAGAAGCCCCAGGCGCCCCGCAAGGAAGCCGCCGTTTCAGCTGTCAAGTCCATAGAGCAAGTCAAGGAAAGGCTCAGGGAAATCCTCCGGCAACTCGACTAAACGGGGCGTAGCGCAGCCTGGTAGCGCACTCGCTTGGGGTGCGAGAGGTCGGCCGTTCAAATCGGCTCGCCCCGACCATTGAAAAGTGAAGGGTTACGGCTCGTTCCGTAACCCTTTCTTTTTGAAGCGTCCCATTATTTCGCGTGGGGTGATTCATCACCAGAGCGCAGGAAGACTCTCTGCTTTCCCATTATGGATTTCACTTCGAAGTGGCGTGTCCAGGGAGGTCCGATTCATCCCCAAAGCCGGGCCCTCTCAGAAGGAGGGGAGGCCGGGCAGGGGCATGTTAGGCATGTTGTAGCGCACCCACAGAATCGGGTGGACGAACTGCACTTCCGAGACCTCTACTCCGCGGGCCTCGACGGAAGGGTTGCAGCTCTCGAGGAGAAGCAAATTGTTGTCCCCGGCGCAGACCTCTCTCACAAGCACCTCCCCGGCACTGAGCCCCACGAGGACTTTGTCCCCTTCCCTGTAGGGTTGTGAGGGAGCAAGGAATACCGCGTCCCTGTCCTTCAGGGCGGGCGTCATCTCGTCGCCGCTCACTATCGCGCAGTAGGCGCGCTGGTCTTTCAAATCCACGGGCCTCTCTATCAGGAAAAACCCCTCCGCCTCTTTGCGGGAGGCTATGTTCAAAATGTCTTTTGCCGTCGTGCTGGATAGGTCAACGAGGGGGATCATCTTATCGGGATACCGGTCTCGAGGCTCCTTGAAGAAATCGGCCATTTCCATGTCGAGGGCCGCACAGAATTTCACGATGACGGAGAGTCCAACTTTCTTCCGGCCCGTTTCGATTTGAGACAAGAAGTTCGGGGTCTCGAGGCCCATGGCCTCGGCGAGCTGGCCCTGGGTCAAGCGGGCCTTAAGGCGCAACTCTCTGATTCGCTTATTATAATCCATTCGTCCTCCCCCGTTACATCGTAGGACATCCCCTACAAGGCTTAAGTCAAGTCCTACTAATGACATAGTAGCATATCTATTGATAAATACAAGCGCGGCTTGTGATAGTGGCGAAGTCTTAATGTGGCAGGAGTACTGCCTTATGAATCAGCAGGGGAGGGCTGCGGGCGAAGGCTCTGAATCATGCCAGGCAGCTTTCTTCTAGATAAGCGAGAATCTCTTCTCGAGGGATCTCCGTCCGCGAGTCTATGACGGAGTAAGCCAGCCTCATAAGGCCCATATTGACTTCCTTGCCGTCGCTGACGAAGGAGAGCACGGATTTCCGGCTGAGGTCCTTCTCGCCATAGAACGACTTTACTTTCCTGCCGAAGAGCCTGGAGGCGTCGCCGAGAAGATTGTTTACGTCCTGCTTCCTGCCTACGGCCACGAAATCATGGCTTTTGGAAGAGCCCAC
>JARRNG010000082.1:0-7604 GCA_037385265.1 Nitrospirota bacterium | reverse complement strand
CGTCGTATGAGCCCTTTCCTTTCAGAATTTGGGCGCACCTGAGAAGCAGCTCCGGGCTCTCGCCCGTTCTCTCCACGGCGATCTTCACATAGTTCATGGCCTGGCCGAGGTCACCGGTCTTCTCGGCAATGCGGCTCAGGTCTAGCATGGTCTGTCTGCTGCCGGGGTTTGAGTCGAGGGACTTGATGAAGAACTCCTTGGCCTTGTCGAACTCGCTCCTGGTTTCGAACTCCCTGCCTATATCGTGGTATTCCGAAGCGGCGCGGCCCGTGAACCCTTGCTTCTTCATCACCTCGGCGATCTTAGCTCTCAAGGGAATGTTGTCGGAGGCCAGCCCGAGAATCCTCTCGTAGACCTTCTGCGCGTCGTCCTTCTTTTTCCCCTTGATCAGGGCGTCGGCGGCCGCCAGATAGAATTTTGTGGCGTCGGAGACTATGTTCTTCTCCTCGTTCAGCTCGCCCAGGGCAAGAAGGGCGCTCGCGTCCGAAGGGTCGATATTAAGTATCTTCTTGTATGTGGCGAGGGCCTTGAGCGAGAACCCGTCGTCCCTGAAGGCCTTGGCCGTCTTGTGGTAGGTATCGCAGGCCTTCTTCTTGTCCCCTTTTTTGAGGTACAAGTCGCCGAGGAAGTTAAAGGCGGTGCTGTCGGGGTACGATTTGACGAGTTTCTCCCCTTCGGCAACGGCTTTGTCGACTTGCCCTTTTGAGAGGAATTTCTGCGCACTCTTCAAGATGGAGGCATTATCCGCCATATCTATAGAAAATATCACATTATTCAATACACTGTCAATGAATCGCGACTCTGTGCAACCGGGCTTCGCTCCTATTAGACGCTGCTTTGCAATCTCCCGCGGGCATGAAAAATTTATGGTTTTTGTATAAAATCAAATCATGAAAACATTGGATGACGTCTCGGAATTCCATGGCCACGTCTGTCCTGGGCTGGCAATAGGCTACCGGGTGGCCCGGTTCGCCATGGGGAAGCTCGGTCCGAAGGCCGAGGACGAGGAGCTTGTGGCTGTCGTCGAAAACGACTCCTGCGCCGTGGATGCGGTGCAGGTCCTCACGGGCTGCACCTTCGGAAAAGGGAACCTGATTCACAGGGATTACGGAAAGCAGGTCTACACCTTCATGAAGAGGCCTTCCGGGGAGGCCCTGAGGGTCTCGGTCGAGTGGGTCACGCCCGAGGAGACGGAGGAGGAGAAGGAGGCCTGGGAAAGGTACATGAAGGGCGACCGTTCGGAGGACGTGCTCACGGTGGTACATCGGAGGAAGTCCCGGAAAATTGAGGCGATAATGAACGCCAGCGATGAGGACCTCTTCGCTGTCTCCTGGCCGGAGGTAGAGCTTCCGCCGGAGGCTCGAATTTACCGTTCGGTCCGATGCGAGCTCTGTGGCGAGAAGGTCATGGAGCCCAGGGCGAGGCTCAGGGAAGGGAAAACCGTGTGCATTCCCTGTTTCGATAAGGCTGATTGACATCCGCGGGGTGGAGACGAAATGAAGGAGCTTATTGACAAGGCCGGAGTACTGATAGAGGCGCTGCCCTATATACGGAGTTTTTACGGCAAGACCTTCGTTATAAAGTACGGGGGCGCGGCGCAGACCGACGAGGGCCTGAAGCGCGCCTTCGCGGAGGACGTGGTGCTGATGAACTTCATCGGTATCCGTACTGTCATCGTGCACGGCGGAGGGCCGCGCATAAACGAGACCATGCAGAAGATGGGGAAGGTCCCGAACTTCGTCCACGGTCACCGGGTCACGGACGCCGAGACCATGGACATCGTGGAGATGGTCCTCGGAGGGCTGATCAACAAGCACATCGTCTCTCTCATCAACGGTCAGGGCGGCAAGGCCGTGGGCCTCAGCGGCAAGGACGGCGGGATGATAAAGGCCTCGCGCAAGAAGCTCAAACGCGGCGCCGGGGACGACCTGGTGGACATCGGCCTGGTGGGCGAGGTCGAGGAGGTCAACCCCCGCGTCCTCCAGAGCCTCGACAAGGAAGGTTTCATCCCGGTAATCTCGCCCATAGGCGTCGGCGCCGAGGGAGAGACCCTGAACATAAACGCGGACTCTATGTCCTCGGCCGTGGCTTCGGCCCTGGGGGCGGAGAAGCTCATATTCCTTACCGACGTCCCGGGGATAAAGGACAAGAAGGGCAAGGTGGTCGAGACCCTGACGCGCGCCCGGGCCAAGCGGATGATATCTTCCGGGGCCGTGGCGGGCGGAATGATACCGAAGGTCTCGGCGGCCCTCGAGGCCCTCGAAAAGGGCGTGAAGAAGACCCATATAGTCGACGGCCGGGTGCCCCACTGCCTTTTGCTCGAGATATTCACTCACAAGGGGCTGGGCACCGAGATAATGGCGAAGTAGCCTCGAAATCTTCTTTTTTGCCTGGGATAAACTTCCGGTCTTCGAGCCTGTTGCCGCTCTTCCCGCGTCAGGACGCATCAGGTGGAAAGGCTGTCTGCCCCCCTGTTAAAATATCCAGATGTCCGCAGACGAGCTCATAATCGAAGGGGCCAGACAGAATAACCTCAAGGGCATCAACCTCAGGCTTCCCCACGGCAAAGTGATAGCCGTGACGGGTGTTTCGGGCTCCGGCAAGTCCTCCCTGGCCTTCGACACCGTCTTTGCCGAGGGCCAATGGCGCTTCATAGAGTCCCTTTCGACCTACGCGAGGCTGTTTCTCGAAAAGATGGACCGGCCCGAGGTGGACTCCATCGAAAACATAAGGCCCGCCATCGCCCTGGAACAGAGGAACCCTGTGCGGAGCTCCCGCACCAACGTGGGCACCCTTACGGAAATATACGACTTCCTGCGGCTCATCTACGCCAAGGCCGCAACCCCTTACTGCCCCCGTTGCGGCAAGGAGATAAGGTCCTGGGACCCCTCGGGGGTCAGGGATGAGCTATTGAGCTCCTACGAGGGCGGAAAGGCCATAATCACCTTCCCCACGCACCTTGTGGCTGACGAACTGCGAAAGCGCGGTTTCACCCGCCTGTGGCACGGGGGCGCCGTGATCGACATCGAGGACTTCGAGGACCTCAAGGATAAGCCGGGGCCGCCCTTCGAGGTGGTTCTCGACAGGCTCGTCGTAAGCGACGAGCCGAGGCTCTCTGACTCCCTGGAGACGGCCTTCGCCGAGGGCGGCGGAAGGATAAGGGTAATTTTTATAGACGGCCCCTCCCTGGTCTTCACTTCCCGCACCGAGTGCGACCGCTGCGGCATAGAGCTCCCGGAGCCAACGCCGCTCCTATTCTCATTCAACCACCCCGTGGGGGCGTGCCCGGAGTGCAAGGGCTTCGGAAACATCCTCCGCTACGACGAGGACCTCGTCGTCCCGGACAAGCACCTGTCGCTCTCGGAAGGGGCGGTGGAGCCCTGGGAGAAGCCCGCTGCTCGGTGGTGGAAGGGCCAGATGCTCGACTGGGCCAGAAGAGAGGGGGTCAACGTCGACATTCCCTACAGGAAACTGTCCAGGAAGCAGCGCAGAATGCTCTTTGAGGGTGGCGAGGGGTTTCTCGGCATAAACGACTTCTTCGAGGACCTCGAAAGCATACGCTACAAGCTCCACGTGAGGGTCTTCCTCTCGCGGTACCGCAAGGGCGTCACTTGCCCCCAGTGCGGAGGAAAGAGGCTCCAGCCCGGCGCCCTCCAGTACAAGCTCTCGGGGCTCGACATCTCGGAGCTCACGGCATATTCGGTGGGCGACCTGAAAAAGTTCCTGGCAGAGATGGAGCTTTCGCCTTTCAAGCGGGACGTGGTGAAGGAGGCCCTCAGGCAGATAGGGCTGAAGCTCGACTTCCTCAAGCGTGTGGGCCTGGACTACCTGACCCTTTCGAGGGAGGGCAAGACGCTCTCGGGCGGCGAATACCAGAGAATAAACCTTTCGAACCAGCTCGCCTCGGACCTCACCGGGACGCTCTATGTGCTCGACGAGCCGACCGTGGGCCTCCACAAGCGGGACACCGACAGGATATCGGAGATCATGGGCGAGCTTTCGGAGGCCGGAAATACTGTGGTCGTGGTGGAGCACGACAGGGGCGTCATAGAGTCGGCGGACTGGATAGTGGAGCTCGGTCCCGGCGGAGGGCACAAGGGAGGGGAAGTGGTGTTTTCAGGGCCGGAGGAGGATTTCCTTAAGTCCGAGGCCCTGACGGCGAGGTACCTGAGGGGAGAGGAGGAGTCGCCCCTGCGGAAGACAAGGCGGGAGCCCTCGGGGATCCTCCTTCTGCGCGGCGCTTCTGGAAACAACCTGAAGAACGTGGACTTCGAGCTACCACTGGGCACCTTCACCTGCGTCACCGGGGTATCGGGCTCTGGCAAGTCGAGCCTCGTGGTGGAGACCCTCTACAGGGGGCTTTCGAGGCAGCTTCGCATGAACGAGGGCGCACCGCTTCCGTTCAAGTCCTTGAAGGGCTACGAGGGGCTTAAGGCGGCCAAGCTAATAGACCACGCCCCCATAGGGAGAAGCCCCCGCTCGAACCCAGTCACCTACATGAAGGTCTTCGACCACATAAGGAAGCTCTTCGCCGCCCAGCCCGAGGCCAGGAGCCAGAACCTATCGCCAGGGTTCTTCTCCTTCAACGTCCCCGGCGGCCGGTGCGAGACCTGCAAGGGCGAGGGATACCAGAAGGTGGAGATGTACTTCTTCGAGGACCTCTTCATCAAGTGCGAGGAGTGCGGCGGCAGGCGCTACGGGCGCGAGGCCCTGAAGATACGCTACAGGGACAAGAACATCGACGACGTGCTCAACATGACGGTGGAGGAGGCCCTGGGGCTTTTCTACGACACGCCGCAGGTGGCCTCCCGCCTCGCGCTCATGAAGGACGTCGGCCTCGGCTACCTGAGGCTCGGCCAGCCCGCGACCACGCTTTCCGGCGGCGAGGCCCAGAGGCTCAAGATATGCGCCGAGCTCGGGGCGGGCAGGGTCACGGACGTGGTCTACGTCCTTGACGAGCCCACCGTGGGCCTGCACATGAGAGACGTGGCCTCCCTCCTCGAGGTTCTGAACCGCCTCGTGGACGCCGGCAATACGGTCCTGGTGATAGAGCACAACCTCGATGTCATAAGATCCGCCGACTGGGTCGTGGACCTTGGGCCCGAGGGCGGGGCGGCCGGCGGAATAATACTCTATGGCGGGGTGCCCGAGGGCCTGGCCAAGCTCAGGAAGTCTTACACGGGAAGGTACCTGAGGGAAGTGCTGTGAACCCCTCCGGTCCATCTGGATTAAGCTATAATACCCAGTTATGAAAATCGCCATAACCGGACTGTCTAACTCCGGAAAGACAACCATCTTTAACGCCCTCACGGGGCTGAGCGCCGAGACCACCGTCTATCCCACTACCGCGGGCGAGCCCCGCTACGGCGTGGTCGACGTCCCCGACGAGAGGGTGGACAGGCTCTCGGAGTTATACAAGCCAAAGAAGACCACCTACTCTAAGATAGAGTACATCGACTACCTGGGTCTTACCAAAGGCGACCAGAAGCAGAACCGGAGCGTCCTGGAGCTCCTGAAGGACGCCGACGCCGTCGTGCAGGTGGTCAGGGCCTTCGAGGACGAGGCTGTTGTCCATCCCTTGGGGGGCGTTGATCCCTTGAGGGACGCCGGGGCCCTCAGGACGGAGCTGATCCTGGGCGACCTCGAGCTCGTGGAGCGGAGGCTCGATTCCATGGAGCAGATGGGGAAGAAGGGCAAGAAGCCCGACGAGGCCGAGCGCACGGCGCTCCTTAGGTGCAAGGAGTCCCTCGAGGAGGAAAGGCCCCTCAGGGGAGTGGGCTTCTCCGGGGACGAACTCCTCGCCCTGCGCCACCTTCAGTTCATGACGCTAAAGCCCGAGATAATCGTCCTCAACATCGCCGAGGGAGACTTGGGCTCCGAGCGGACGGAGGAGACCAGAAAGAAGCTCGAGGAGTCGTACGGCGGCCCGGTGGTGGCCCTTTCGGGAAAGGTGGAGATGGAGATAGCCGAGCTTCTCGCGGAGGAGAGGAAGGCCTTCCTCGACGAGCTCGGCATAGATGAGCCGGCCCTTGACAGGCTCATCCGCGTCTCCTACGGTTGCGTGGGACTCATATCCTTCCTCACCGTCGGCGAGGACGAGGTCAGAGCCTGGGCCCTGAGGAAGGGCACCGACGCCCTTCATGCCGCAGGCAAGATACACTCGGACATCCAGCGCGGCTTCATAAGGGCCGAGGTGGTCTCCTACGAGGACTTCATAGCCGCGGGCAACATGGCCGCTGCCCGCGAAAAGGGCCACCTGCGCCTCGAGGGCAAGGGCTACGTCGTCCAGGACGGAGACATAATTAACTTCAGGTTCAACGTCTGAGGCCTCAGAAGCGGACCGTGGGAATACCGAACCCCCGGTAGCTCTGGTCTACATTTCCTATTCCCAACCCCAGGACCCTGTTGCTTGAGAAGAGCTGCGGGGCGTCGAAGAAATCGCCAAAGCCGTGGGGAGCGACGTCGTAGTCCGCAAGGGCCATGAATGGCCTCTTCCTATCGCTCATCAGGTCAGGGAAATGCGTGTGGGTTACGCAGAGGAACTGAAGACCCTCCGGGCCGCACCCAGTCAGAGAATCGAAACGCCGGCGCGCCTCGGAGACGGTCATCCCCATGAACCGCTCCCCGAGCTGAATCTTTGCGAAATAGAACCCCCTGGGCCTCCCGGGCGCCCCGGGCCGGAGCCGGAAGTGGTCAAGCTGGTCGAAATCTATGTAGGGGCTCTGCCAGAGTGAGCGCCCTCGCTGCCTGCGGGCATACTCCCAGGCCAGCTTCCCGGATAAGACGGAATCGGCGTGGCCCGCGCCGTCGTCCCCGAAGCCGTAGCAGACAATAACGCCAACAAAGCCGTGCTCCAGGTCGCTTCCGATAAGCGGAGGGGGCACGCCGATTCTTTCTAATTCCTCCTCCGGGATGCCCCACTTCATTTTCTTGTCGGCCCCGCGCCAGGCGCTTGCCTGCTCTTCGACGGGGAGTATTTCTCGTTCGGGGGTCGTGGGCTTTCCTGAGAATATGCGTCTTATCCTGGGAATGATGGACATGGCTCATGCGTCCCCCGAGGCCTGCCGCTTTATGTCCTGGGCTATGGACTTTCCGATGCCCGGGATGCCCTCGAGCTGTTGGACCTCGGCCTCCCTTATGTCCCGGAGCTTCCGGAAGCCGGAGTTATAGAGGTTCCTGGCCCTCACCCTGCCGATGCCGCGCAGGGACACGAGCTCCAGGAGCTCCTCCCTCACGCCGTAGGCCACGCGAGCCCTGAGCATGGCGATGGTCCTGCGGGCGTCCTTGAGGTCGAATATCTTTGCTATCTCCGAGGCGCTATAAAGGAGCCAGTCGCAGAGGTCCACCAGGGTGCGGAGGTCGCCCGGGCCGATGCCGAAGTGCCCGACTATGCCGTCCTCGGGGGTCTCAAGTATCCACTGCATGAGGACCGAGGCGGTCTTAAGCTCCGAGAGCAGCTCCTCCGAGGGGTACTTCTCCTCGTCGGCCATGAGGAGCTCGTCGGCATGGACGTTGTATATCTCAAGGAGCTCGTCGAAGTCCTTCTTCCTCGCGGAAAGGTGCATCATATCGGGAGTGCGCGCCGTCATGTGGAGGAGCGCGAA
>JARRNG010000081.1:0-7627 GCA_037385265.1 Nitrospirota bacterium | reverse complement strand
CGCGCAGGGGCTGATAAAATATAGACATGCACAAGGAAAGCACGCTGAGGTACAACGAGCGGAGGGGCTTCGGCGAGACCTTCTGGGTCACCTGCCCCGTCTGCTGGAACGCCATGAGGCTCACCCGCTGGGAGCTGGCCCCCGAGGAGGCCGACTGCGCCTCCTGCCGCCGCCGGGAACGCTTAATGGCGGCGTGAAGGGGGGAGGGCTTTTTCAAGCGGAGCAATTGCGGTTTATTGAGCTTCCCGCCGTCTTGTCATTTTGAGTCTGCTGGATGCGCCCTCCGATTTGCCCCCCTCCCTTTACAAATCAACATATAAATATAGTATAATATGTAATCACGGGCCTGAGGGCGGGGAGGCGACACCCGGAGGGAACCGGGGACATCGAAAACGCGGAGGTATCATTAATGAGGGCAAAGAGGTTAATCGCGGCAATCGTGGCGGGGGCCCTGCTCCTGGCCTTTTCCTTCGGCGGGGCGCTGGCGGCCGAGCGGAAGGTGAGGCTCAAGGTGATGGGCATGCACTGCGCCAAGGACGAGTTCATCATGGGCGGCATACTCGACCCCATCGAGGGCGTGAAGGGCTACACCATAGACCTGGACAACCGCATCGCCGTGGTCACCTTCGACGACGAGGTCACGAGCCTCGACGAGATAAGGGCCACCATAGACGAAAACGTCTACGCCGTCGAGGAGGCGGACTTCATCGAGGAGTAACAGGGCGGAGGCCACCGCGGCCTCCAGGCCCATTCAATCTGACTGACCGCAAGGAGGGGGGCTTTGGCCCCCCTCTTTTTTCCGCCTCCGGGGGCCGTGCCCCTCCTTGAATTAACACCCTGTTGGTTCTATAATCTTTCATGATTTCGCAGGAGGGGGACGGCCGGGAGCGCACCGAGCAGGTAAGGAGGATATTTTCCTCCATTCCCCGGCGCTACGACTTCCTCAACCACTTCCTGAGCTTCCGCCGCGACGTGGCCTGGCGGCGCGCGGCCGTGGGGCGGATGCAATTCTTCAGGACCCGCCGCCTCCTTGACGTTGCCACCGGAACCGGGGACCTGGCCATAGAGGCCGCCCTGGTATATCCCGAGATAGAGGTCGTGGGCCTGGACCTCGTGCCCGGCATGCTCGAGCTGGGGCGCGAGAAGATCCGCCGCCGGGGCCTCGAGGGGAGGGTGAGGCTCGTGGAGGGCGACGCCCTGGCGCTCCCCTTCGAGCGGGGCTCCTTCGACACCGCCTCCATCGCCTTCGGCATCCGCAACATCCCCGACCGCGAGACGGCGCTCAGGGAGATGGCCCGGGTGGTCGTGCCCGGCGGAAGGGTGCTGGTCCTTGAGCTCACCACGCCCCGGGGCGCGCTCCTCAGGGCGCTTTACGCTCTTTATCTCAAGGGGCTCCTCCCCGTCATAGGCAGGGTGGTCTCGGGGGACTCGGGGGCCTACAGCTACCTCGCCGAGTCCATAATGGAGTTTCCCTCGCCCGGGGAGTTCTCCGGGACGATGCGCCGGGCCGGGCTTACGGACGTTAAGGCCACGGCCCTCACCCTCGGCGTGGCCCACCTGCACGAGGGGACTATACCGGAAGAGAAGGCCGGGGATAGTAAATGATTGTATGCGATGCATCAACAATAGGATACTAAATAGCAACATATGGTTAGCGATGCGCAACGGTTAACCGGGCCGGCGGGCCCCTGGACGGGGCCGCCAAAGGGGACTATAATCGAGCTGAGTTCGTGCTGAGGAGGGGACGGACATGGCACTTCCAATCACGGAGGCGCAGCACTTCGCAACGGTAGGGGCCTATAATCTCGGCATCTGGCCCGCCCACGCGGCCCTCTACGTCCTGGCCGCGGTCGTGGTCTTCTATGCCGCCAGGGGAAGGAGGGCGGCCAACCTGGGCCTGGCGGCCCTCTGGGTGTGGACCGGCGGAATCTACTTCATGAGGGCCCTGGGGCCCATGACGCCCCTGGGCTTCGTCCTGGGCGGGCTCTTCATGCTTCAGGCACTTCTGCTTCTCAAGGTGGACTTCAATCTCCAGCGGGGGGCCCTCTCGTCCCTCGGGGTCGCCCTGGTCGTATACGCCGTGGCCGTCTACCCCCTCGTGGCCATATACCTGGGACGCGACTGGCCCTGGTTTGAGACCCTGGGGCTTCCGGCCCCGACGCTCATGTTCACACTGGGGCTTTTGCTCCGGGCGGGCGAGGAGGTGCCGGCCTACGCGGTGGTCCTGCCCCTCCTTCTGTCGCTTGCCGGGGCCGCCCAGGGCCTGGCCCTGGGCTCCTACGAGGACCTGGGCCTCCTCGCCGCGGCGGCAGGCTCGCTGGGGCTCTTCGGCAGAAAGAGGCCCTCGCCCCTTGAGCGGCTCGAGACCCTGGGGGAATAGGAGAGGGCGAAGGAGGCCGGGGCTTTCCGAAGGCGGCGGGATTTTCTCCCTCCTGCTGACGGGGAGGGAAAGTTCCCCCCTACTCGTACCTAAGGGGCTCCACGGGGTTTAGCCTGGCGGCCTGCCAGGCCGGGTATATGGTGGCGGCGAAGCTTATGAGCATCGCCGAGGCCGAGACGGCCACGAAGTCCGAGAGCTCCATCTTCGCCGGCAGGTGGCTCAGGTAGTAGACGTCGGCCGGGAGCTTTATAATCTCGAAGGTGTCTATGAGGTAGTTGAGCCCGAAGCCCCCCGCTATGCCTATGGCGGTGCCGAAGAGCCCTATGAGGAACCCCTGGAGCATGAAGACGCTCATTATGCCCCCCCTCGTGGCCCCCATGGCCTTGAGGATGGCTATCTCGCGCTCCTTCTCGATGACGTTCATTATCTGGGTGCTCACTATGTTGAAGGCCGCCACCAGGACAATGAGGACCAGGATTACGAACATGGCGAGCTTCTCGAGCTTGAGCGCGGCGAAGAGGTTCCGGTTCATCTCTATCCAGTCCCTGGTGTAGAGGCCCCGGTCCAGGGACTTCTCTATCTGGGCGCCTATCTTTCCCGCCTGGTAGATGTCGTCCACCCTCAGCTCTATGCCCGTCACCGAGTCCTCGTCCAGGCCGAAGAAGTCCTGCGCAGGCTTAAGGGCGGTGAACACGAGGTTGCTGTCGTACTCGAACATGCCTATATCGAAGAGGCCCACCACGACGAACTTCTTCTGCCGGGGGATCATCCCCAGGGGGCCCGTGCCCCCCACGGGCGAGACCAGCCTCACGGCGTCGCCCGGGGCGATGCCCAGGCGGCCCGCCAGCTCGGAGCCGAGCACTATGCCCGGCAGGCCGTCGCCTCCCTCGAGGTCGCGGAGGGAGCCCGCCTTCATATGGCTCTCTATGTCGGTGGTCTTGGCCTCGAGCCCGGGGTCTATGCCCCGGAGGAAGACCCCCTGGGCCCGGCCCTGGAAGGATATCATCACCTGCCCCAGCACGAAGGGCGAGGCCGAGACCACGTGGGGGCGCTTCCGCACTTCCTCCAGCACGGGCTCGTAGTCGGCCATGCTGCCGGCGTAGTCCAGCACCACCACGTGGGTGCTCACGCCGAGTATCTTCTTCTGGAGGTCCTCGTGAAAGCCGCTCATCACGGAAAGCACCACCAGGAGGGCCATGACGCCCACGGCCACGCCGCCCACGGTGATGACCGTGGTGAAGGAGACCGAGCGGTGGCGCTTCCGGGACTTCAGGTACCTCAGGGCTATGAAGACCTGGTAGGGAAGGCTCATGCGCCTTGTCCGCCGCCCTCGTCCCCCTCGGGCGCTTCCTCGCCGGGGCTCCGGGGCCTCAGGTGGGGGAAGAATATGACGTCCCTTATGGAGGGGGAGTCCGTAAGTATCATCACGAGCCTGTCTATCCCTATGCCCTCGCCCGCCGCCGGAGGCATGCCGTGCTCCAGGGCAGTGACGAAGTCCTCGTCCATCCTGTGGGCCTCCTCGTCCCCCTCCACCTGGGCCAGGAACCTCTCGCGCTGGTCCATGGGGTCCGTGAGCTCGCTGAAGGCGTTGGCTATCTCCTGGGTGGCCACGAAGAGCTCGAAGCGCTCAACGAGCCCCGGCGCCCCGGGCTTGCGCCGGGCCAGGGGGGAGAGCTCCACTGGGTAGTCGGTTATGAAGGTGGGCTGGATTAGCCAGGGCTCCACCTTGTCCTTGAATATCTCGTCCAGGACCTTGGCCTGCGAGGCCCCCGAGGGAAGCTCTATGCCCTCCGCCTCCGCCCACCGGACGGCTTTTTCGCGGTCCGCGAAGGTCTCCTCGGGCACGCCCTTGTCCAGGAGGGCGTCGAGGAAGGAGACCCTGGGCCAGGGGGCCGAGAAGTCTATGTCCCAGTTTCCGTAGCGGAGGTGGAGGGTGCCCAGCACCTTCTCGCAGACCTGGGTTATCAGCTCCTCGGTCAGGTCCATCAGGTAGTTATAGTCCTTGTAGGCCGTGTAGAACTCCAGCATCGAGAACTCGGGGTTGTGCTTCGTGGAGATGCCCTCGTTCCGGAAGTTGCGGTTTAGCTCGTAGATGCGGCCGTAGCCCCCTATGAGGAGCCTCTTTAGATATAGCTCCGGGGCTATCCTCAGGTAGAGGTCGATGTCCAGGGCGTTGTGGTGCGTCCGGAAGGGCCTTGCCGCGGCCCCGCCGGGGATGCGCTGCATCATGGGGGTCTCCACCTCTATGTAGCCCCTGGACTCCAGGAAGCCCCTGATCGCGCTTATTATGGCGCTCCGCTTCCGGAAGGTCTCCTTCACGACGGGGTTCACTCTGAGGTCGAGGTAGCGCTGGCGGTAGCGGAGCTCCACGTCCCTGAGGCCGTGCCACTTCTCGGGCAGGGGGCGTATGGACTTGGTGAGGAGCTTGAGCTCCTCCACCTCCACGGTGAGCTCCCCGGTCTTCGTCCTGAAGAGCTTGCCCCTCACGCCGACGATGTCGCCCATGTCGAGCTTATTTACGACATCGTAGCCCTCGCCGAGGACGTCTTTTTTGAAATACACCTGTATCCTTCCCGTCCCGTCGTCCAGGTGGGCGAAGGCGGCCTTCCCGAAGCGTCTGAGGGCCACGAGCCTCCCGGCCAGGGAGCAGCGGACGGGGCTAGCGGAAAGCTCCTCGGCGCTCGCCCCGGCGTGCCTCTCGGCGAGGGCGCCGGCCAAGTCCTCGCTTTCGAAGGCCCCGGCGAAGGGCTCCACCCCGGCCTCCCTGAGGTCGCGGAGCTTCTTGAGCCTGCTCTCTACGTGTTCGCTGTGCTCTTTCATGTCATGCAGGGGGAACGTCCAAAGTACGCGAATTAATGATTATAAATACTAACCCCTTAATAGTCAAACAAACCGGGCGGGAGGAAAGGGCCGGACGGGAGAAAAGGAATTTTCTACCGGCCATGGAGGGGCAGGGGATTATGGGGGCGCAGAGATCTGCCCGCCGCCGGAGGTATCTTGCGGGGCAGCCCCGCCCCTGGCGAGGAATGCGCCCGTCTAGGGAAATTAATCTGTAATATCTGCTGGTTAGACATTTTGTTCCACGTGGAACATGTGACTTGGAAGTGTGGGGGCAACTGCCGGCCCCTGGGATTGTTCCACGTGGAACTATCAGGGCATGAGGGAGGGAGCCCGGAATCAGGGAATCTTTATCCCGTAGGCCTTTATCTTCCTGTGGAGGTTCGAGCGCTCGATGCCCAGGGCCTCGGCGGTGCGCGATACGTTGAAGTTGTGCTCCCTGAGCTTATCGGCCAGGAAATCCCGCTCGAAGGCCTCCCGGGCGTCCTTGAGGGTCTCCATCTCGAAGTAGTCCGTGCTCGGGGCCTCGCCCCCCGCCTCCAGGACGGCGGCCTCGCCGATGGTATCCGAGGGGGTCATCAGCACGAGCCTCTCGATGAGGTTCCTCAGTTCCCTTATGTTGCCGGGCCAGTCCCTCTCCTTTAGCCTCTTTACGGCCTCCGGGGTCATGGACTTCTTGGGCTGGCCGTACTCCGCCGCCAGAAGCCCGAGGAAGTGGTCCACCAGGAGGGGGATGTCCTCGATCCTCTGCCTGAGGGGGGGCGTGGTGATGGGGATCACGTTGAGCCTGAAGTAGAGGTCGTCCCGGAAGAGCCCCTCCTTTATCCTCGCCGGGATGTCCCTGTTGGTGGCGGCCATCACCCGCACGTCCACCTTGATGTCCTTGGAGCCGCCCACGCGCTGGAACTGCTGCATCTCTATCACCCTGAGGAGCTTGGCCTGGGTCTGGGGGGACATGTCGGCTATCTCGTCCAGGAAGAGGGTGCCTCCGTCGGCCATCTCGAACTTGCCCCTCTTGCGCTCGAAGGCCCCCGTGAAGGAGCCCTTCTCGTGGCCGAAGAGCTCCGACTCTATTAGCTCCTGGGGGATGGCCGCGCAGTTTACCTCCACGAAGGGCTTGTCCGCCCTGGGGCTCAAGGCGTGGAGCCTCCGGGCCACCACCTCCTTGCCCGTGCCGGACTCGCCGGTGATGAGGACCCGAGCGTGGCCCTTCGCGGCGCTCTCCACCTGCCGCCTCAGCGTCTTCATGGCCGGGGTCTCGCCGATGAGGAGCCACCTCTTCGTCAGGGACTCCCTGAGGGTCCGGTTCTCGGTCTCAAGCGTGCTCCGCTCCAGGGCGCGCTGGGCGACGAGGACCACCCGCTCCAGCGAGAGGGGCTTTTCGAGGAAGTCGTAGGCCCCGTTCTTCGTGGCCCTCACGGCCATCTCTATGTTGCCGTGGCCCGAGATCATGATGACCGGCATGCCGGGGATGCGCTCCTTGATGCGCTCGAGCACCTCCAGGCCGTCCACCTCGGGAAGCCATATGTCCAGGAGTACGAGGTCCGGGGGCTCGCTCTCTATCTTCTCCAGGGCCTCGGCGCCGCTTCGGGCCGAGGCCACCCGGTAGCCCTCGTCGGCGAAGATGTCCGAGAGGCTCTCCCGGATGCCCTCCTCGTCGTCGACTACCAGAACCATGGGCTTGGGCATGAACTCCGCGCCTCCTTCACATGGGCAGCTCTATGATGAATACCGTCCCTCGGGGGACGTTGTCCCTGACCCTTATGTGGCCGTTGTGCTCAGCCACTATTCTATCGGCTATGGCCAGGCCAAGGCCAGTGCCCCCCGTCTCGGTGGAGAAATAGGGTACGAAGAGCCTCTCCTTGGCCTCGTCGCTTATGCCGGGGCCCTCGTCGGCCACCTCGATGAAGAGCTTCCCGGCCTCCGGGTCGGGGATGATCCTCACCTCGATGGTCCCGCTCTGGCCCATGGCCCTGACGGCGTTCTCAAAGAGGTTCAGGAGCACCCTCCGGAACTGCGCCCTGTCCAGCGGTATGGGGGGCGCGTGGCCGGCCCTCAGCACGTTTATCGTGAGCCCCTTGTAGTCGCCGTAGAGCGAGGCGGCCTCATCCACCACCTCCCCGGGGTCCGTGGGCTCCAGCACGGCCTGGGGCATCTTGCCCAGGCGGGAGAACTCGTCCACCAGGGCCTTGAGGCCGTCGACCTCCCGGATTATCGTCCTCATGGAGCGCTCGAAGACCCGGTCGAACTCGCCGTCGCCCGAGGCCTTCTTCTTGAGCATCCGCTCGGCCGATAGCTTGATGGGCGTGAGGGGGTTCTTGATCTCGTGGGCCATGCGCTGGGCGATCTCCTGCCACGCGGCGATCTTCTCGGTCTGCCGCAGCTTCTGCCGGGACTGGGAGAGCTCGC
>JARRNG010000080.1:0-7716 GCA_037385265.1 Nitrospirota bacterium | reverse complement strand
CTCACGCGCGCCGTCTCGGAGGCCCTCAGGATACCCGTCATAGCCTCCGGCGGGGCCGGCAATCTGGAGCACCTCTACGAGGCCCTCGAAGAGGGCAAGGCCCACGCCGTGCTCGCCGCGTCCATATTTCATTACAGGGAATACACGATAAGGGAAACCAAGGAATACCTCCGCTCCAGGGGAGTGACCGTAAGGCTTTAGCGATGTCCCTCGTTGAAAAGGCTTCGGAAACCATCAGGAAGTATTCGATGCTCTCGGGCGGCGAGACCGTGCTTGTCGGCCTCTCCGGGGGGCCGGACTCCGTCTGCCTTCTCTCGGTCCTCCATGCCCTCGCCCCCGGGATGGAACTCAGTCTCCGGGCCGTCTATGTCGACCACGGCCTGAGGCCCGAGGATACGCCCGCGGAGATAGATTTCGCAGGCGACTTCTGCCTCAAGCTGGACGTCCCCTTCGGAGTAAGGCAGATAAGCCCCCGCCAGTACGCGGAGGAGCAGGGCCTCAGCCTCCAGGACGCCGCCCGGGCCCTGAGATACGAGGCCCTCGAGGACGCCGCCATCGAAAGCGCCGCCCACCGCATCGCCATAGGCCACCATCTCGACGACCAGGTGGAGACGTTCTTCATGCACATCCTGCGGGGTTCCGGGCCCAGGGGGCTTTCGGGAATCCCGCCCGTGAGGGGGAAAATCATACGCCCCTTCATAGAGACCGAGAGGAAGGACATAGAGGCGTTTCTGGACGGCGAGGGCATCTCCTACGTCGTGGACCACTCGAACCTCAAGCACGACTACCTGAGGAACCGCCTGAGGGCCAATATCATGCCCGTCCTCAAGGAGGTGAATCCCGGCATCGCCGACGCCATAGCGCGGACCACGGAGATACTCAGGGACGAAGAAAGGTATCTGGAGCTCCAGGTCACGAAGACCCTCATGAGGCTCGTCACGAGAAAGACCGGCGGCTCCATCGAGCTTTTCCTGACGCCTCTCGAAGGACTCGACACGGCGCTCCTGAGGAGGGTTCTCCGCCGGGCGGTGGACGCCACCGAGGGGCTGAGGGCCATCACCTTCAGGCACATAGAGGACGTCGTGCATCTCATAAAGGGCGGGAGCGCCGGCGACAGGCTCTACCTTCCGCGCGACGTGAGGGTCATAAAGAAATACTCCACCCTGCTCCTGACTTCCGAGCCGCCCCAGAAGCTCGGCACTTACACCATAAGCCCCGGCGAGGAGATATCGCTCCGCGAGGCCGGTCTGGCGCTATACGCATACATGGGCGGGGAAGCTGACTCCGACGGCGGCGCCGACGTCGCCGTCCTGGACGCCGACAAGGCGACCTTCCCCCTCACGGTGAGAGCCCGGAAGGAGGGAGACTACTTCTACCCCGAGGGCTTCGGGAGGAAGAAGAAGCTCCAGGACTTCTTTGTGGACGAGAAGGTGCCCCGCGACGAGCGCGACGCCGTGCCAATCGTAACCTCGGGCGACGACATAGTATGGGTCGCCGGCATGAGGGCCGACGACCGCTTCGTGCGCCGAGAGGATACAAAGCGCTCTCTTGTGCTTGAGCTCAAGAGACACAGCGGTTAAGGACATCCATGAGATACGACTCTTCTGAAGACGACAATAGACGTCTCCCCGCATACGTCAGGGCGTGGTTCTACCTGGTCGTTGTCGTCGGGTTGCTCTATGCGGGAACTTCATTAGCCTTACCTGTTATCGAGGGGCAGCTCGAGGAAAGATACTCCTCACCGGTGAAGGTCGCCTACGCCTGGGTGGGCGAAGACGGAGTGCCCCACTACTCCAATGTGAAGAAAACTCCTTCCGCTGAGGAAGTGGTGGTCGTAGACGAGCCCGATGGAGAGAGAATCAAGTTGTTTGAGGCCGACGTCCTCATCCAGTTGCGGAAATACAGGCCGCTTCTCGAAAAGGGGTTCTTTTCCCTTTGGGTAATGGCCGGCGCGTTCGTTATCGGCGCGGCAGGCCTGTCGCTTGGCCGGAGCCTCAAGCGCAAATTCGCCCTCAGAGCCTTTAGAAAGGCGTTGCACACCGGCCTGCGGGACCTTGACGACCTCGAGGCATCGGTCTCCTTGAATGCCGAAGTAGGCGATTTCCGGGAAAAGCTCGACCGCGCCAGGGCGACCCTCGATAAGATAACGAAGAGCGCCCATGCCGACGAGTCGTACCACAGGGAAGTCGCATGGGCCCTCGGCAGGGCGCTACAGGTATACGCCGATTGCGCAGCCCTATGGGACGTCACTTCCCAGCGAGAGCTTACTTCCCCCGAAAACAAGGGTTATCTCTGGGAATACCCCGTCCTCCTGGACCGCACGACGGGACACGAGGCCCCCCTTCCGCCTGAGTCCGCGCGGCGGGCGGTGCGGCGCACCCTGATGGGATACGCCTCGTACTACGTGGCGCAGGCCCGGGAGATGCATTCGAAATCCAAGGACCGGGAGCCCTCCAAATGATCTCCATCCGCATGGCTCCGCTCATAGAATAAATGCGTTGAATCTGGTATATTTTATCTTTTAGATATTCGCGAGGGAGAGGATATTGCCTGACACAGGGAAGATTCGAGTGAGGTTCGCCCCCAGCCCCACCGGCCACCTCCACATAGGAGGCGCGAGGACGGCTCTTTTCAACTGGCTTTTCGCAAGGGGCAGGGGCGGAACGTTCGTCCTCAGGATAGAGGACACCGACCGGAGCCGCTCCACGGAGGAATACATAGAGAGCATCCTCGACGGAATGAGGTGGCTCGGCCTCGATTGGGACGAGGGTCCCTACCGGCAGACGGAGAGGTTCGACCGCTACAGGGAGCACATCGAAAGGCTCATCCTGGAGGGAAAGGCCTACCGCTGCTACTGCACGGCCGAGGAGCTCGAGGAGCGCCGCAAGAAGGCCCTGGCAGAAGGAAGGCCAGTGAAATACGACAGGCGCTGCCTGGACCTCAAGGAGGCCCTCCCCGGACGCGCGGCCTCGGTGCGCTTCAAGATGCCCACGCTTGGGAATGTCGTGGTGGAGGACATGATAAAGGGCAACATCACCTTCGACAACAGCCAGCTGGACGACCTTATAATCATGCGCTCCGACGGCACTCCCACCTACAATTTCGTCGTGGTGGTGGACGACGTGGACATGGACATCACCCATGTCATTAGGGGCGACGACCACCTGAACAACACCCCCAAGCAGGTGCATATCTGCCGGGCCCTGGGCCACGAGCCCCCCAGGTTCGGCCACCTGCCCATGATACTGGGCTCCGACAAGACTAGGCTCTCCAAGCGGCACGGCGCCACCTCGGTCATCGCGTACAGGGAAGAGGGCTACCTCCCGCAGGCGCTCGTGAACTATCTTGCCAGGCTCGGCTGGTCTCACGGCGACCAGGAGGTCTTCTCCAGGGAGGAGCTCACAGAGCTCTTTTCGCTCGATAACGTCGGGAAGTCCGCCGCGGTCTTCAACCCCGAAAAGCTCCTCTGGCTCAACGCCGAGTACCTGAAGACCACCCCGCCGGAGGAGCTCGCGGAGCTCGTGGTGCCCTTCCTCGTAAGACAGGGCACTGTTTCCGAAGGGAGCGAGCCGGATAAAGCGTATCTTTCTAAGGCCGTGGCCACTCTCGTCGAGAGGGCGCGCACCCTGGATGAGCTCGCCCGGAAGCTCAGGTTCTACCTGGTAGGGGACAAGGATATCGAGTTCGAGGAGAAGGGCAGAGCGAAGTTCCTGAGCGAAAAGACCGCGCCCTACCTCGCCGACGTCGGCGAGGCCCTTTCGGCCCTGGACGAGTTCACCCACGATAGCCTCAAGGCCGCCTTCGAGGGGGTCATGGAGAAGCACGGGGTCAAGCTCGGCAAGGTGGCCCAGCCCGTGAGGGTGGCCCTCACGGGGGGCACCGAGAGCCCGGGCATATTCGAGGTCATGGAAATCCTGGGCAAGGAAAGAACGCTCGGAAGGCTCGAAAGGGCCATTTCCTCCATCAGGGAGAGCGCCCATGAATGAGCCGGAAAATACCGGGCCGGGCAATTTCATAGAAGAGGTCATCGAGGAGGACCTCAGGAAAGGGACCTACGACGGCCGCGTCCACACGCGCTTTCCCCCCGAGCCCAACGGCTACCTCCACATAGGCCACGCCAAGAGCATCTGCCTCAACTTCGGCCTGGCCGAGAAGTACGGCGGGCTCTGCAACCTCAGGATGGACGACACCAACCCCATCAAGGAAGAGTCCAAATATGTGGAGTCCATCGTCGAGGACGTCCGGTGGCTCGGCTTCGACTGGGGCGGTAGGCTCTTTTACGCCTCTGACTATTTCGACAGGCTCTACGAGTTCGCCGTGGAGCTCGTGAAGAAGGGCAAGGCCTACGTGGACGACCTCGCCCCGGAGGAGATCAGCCAGTACCGCGGCGACTTCTTCAGGCCGGGGAAGGAGAGCCCCTTCCGCAACCGGAGCGCCGAGGAGAACCTCGACCTCCTGGAGCGCATGAAGGCGGGGGAGTTCGCCGAGGGAGAAAAGACCCTGAGGGCGAAGATAGACATGGCCTCTGGCAACCTCAACATGCGCGACCCGGTCATGTACCGGATACTCAAGGTCCCCCACCACAGGACGGGAGACAAGTGGTGCATCTACCCCACCTACGATTGGGCACACGGTCAGTCCGACTCCATCGAGGGGGTAACGCACTCCATCTGCACGCTGGAGTTCGAGGACCACCGGCCCCTCTACGACTGGTTCCTCGACGCGCTGGAGGCGTACCACCCGCGGCAGTACGAGTTCGCCAGGCTTAACATCAGCAACACGGTGCTCAGCAAGCGCAAGCTCCTGAAGCTCGTGAAGGAGGGGCACGTGTCGGGATGGGACGACCCCCGGATGCCGACCCTCTCGGGCCTGAGGAGGCGGGGCTACACCCCCGAGGCCGTCAGGGCCTTCTGCGACAGGATAGGCGTGGCCAAGACGCAGAGCACCGTGGACCTCGCCCTCCTGGAAAACAGCCTCAGGGAGGACCTCAACAAGAGGGCCCCCCGCGCCATGGCCGTCCTGAGGCCGCTCAAGGTGGTCATCACCAACTATCCCGCGGGAGAGTCCGAGGAGCTGGAGGCCGAAAACAACCCCGAGGACCCCTCGGCGGGAACGAGAAAGATACCCTTTTCGGGGGTGGTATACATCGAGAGGGACGACTTCCTCGAGGACCCCCCCAGGAAGTTCTTCAGGCTGGCCCCTGGCCGCGAGGTCAGGCTCAAGCACGCCTACATCATAAAGTGCGAAAAGGTTGTGAAGGACGAGAATTCAGGAGATGTCAGGGAGGTCCACTGCACCTACGACCCCGAGACCAAGAGCGGCGCCCCGCAGGCGTCGCGCAAGGTGAAGGGGACGCTCCACTGGGTGTCAGCCCCCCACGCCGTGGAGGCGGAGGTCCGGCTCTACGAGCACCTTTTCACAAGGCCCAACCCCGAGGACGAAAAGGACACCGACTTCACGGCGCACCTGAACCCCGCATCCCTGGAGGTCCTGGGCCACTGCTACGTCGAGCCGTCCCTCGCGGAAGCGGAGCCCGGAGGCAGCTACCAGTTCCTGAGGCTGGGCTACTTCTGCGTGGACACTGATTCCTCCGCAGGGAAATTGGTATTCAACCGGACCGTGGGGCTCAGGGACACGTGGGCCAGGATTGCTCAAAAGCAGGACTCTTGATTAATATCCGGGACGGAATATAATTATTATTGAGATGAAATTCCGCGGAGACTGGGAAATATGAGCTACATAACTGTCATGGGAGCCGGAAGCTGGGGGACCACCCTGGCCTGCCTCCTTGCGGAAAAGGAATTCGACGTCTCGCTCTGGGTCTACGAAAAGGAGCTGGCAGAGGAGATGAAGAGAACGAGGGTGAACAGCGTCTACTTCCCCGAAACGCCCATCCCCGACAACATAGCGGTCGCGTGGGACATGGAGCAGGCCCTCCGGAACGCCCGATACGTGGTGAGCGTCATTCCCACGCAGTTCATGCGCCGGGTGCTGGCCCAGGCCGCCCACCACATCCCTCCTGAAGCAATGATAATAAGCGCCTCCAAGGGCATCGAAAACGATACTTACCTCACCGGAAGCGCCATCATCAATCAGGTCACGAACCGGACCGCCGCGGTCATTTCCGGCCCGAGTTTCGCCAAGGAGGTCGCCAGGCACCTGCCGACGGCGGTCACGCTGGCCGCTCCTGATTACGAAAACTCCCTCCTCCTCCAGGAGGTCTTCTCCACCGACAACTTCAGGGTATACACCCATCACGACGTAATCGGCGTCGAGCTGGGCGGCGCGCTCAAGAACGTGATGGCCATCGCCTCGGGGATATCCGACGGGATGGGCCTGGGCAACAACGCAAGGAGCGCCCTCATAACGAGGGCCCTGGCCGAGATGTCGCGCCTGGGCGTCATCTTGGGGGCGAACGAAAACACCTTCTCCGGCCTGAGCGGCCTGGGCGACCTGGTGCTCACCTGCACCTCCGCCATTTCGAGAAACTACACGGTGGGCTACGAGCTGGGGCAGGGCGAGAGGCTCACCGACATAATCTCCAAGAGAAAGAGCGTGGCCGAGGGCGTCGCCACGACCAAGGCCACTCAGGAGCTCGCCCTCAAGCACAACGTCGATATGCCGATAGTGTCCGAAGTGTATTCCGTGCTCTACGAGAACAAGGACCCCCGCCAGGCGGTCACGGACCTCATGAACCGCACCCTCAAGGCCGAGTTTCATGGATAGCCGTAGCCTCAAGGCCGTCCTCCGCTCCGTAAAATCAGGCAAGCTGGACGTCGAAGAGGCCCTCCGCAAGCTGCGAGACCTCCCCTACGAAGACATAACCTGCGCCAAGGTCGACCACCACCGGCACCTCAGGCAGGGCATCCCCGAGGTGGTGATGGCCGAGGGCAAGAAGACCGAGGAGGTGGCCGCCATAGCCCGAGCGATTTACAAGAAAAGCGGGCGCCTCCTGATTACCAGGGCGAGGGAGGAGGTCTTCAAGGCGCTAAAGATAAAAGGTGCCAAATACCACGAGCGCTCCGGCGCCATCGCCGCGGGTGGCGCCAGGGCGAGGAAGGGAAACGTGCTGGTCGTCTCGGCCGGCACGTCCGACGCCCCGGCGGCCGAGGAGGCGTCGGTCACGGCCGAGTTCCTCGGAAGCAGGGTTAGCGCCGTCTCCGACGTGGGCGTCGCCGGGATACACAGGATAATGGACCAGAGGAAGGCCCTCGCCGAGGCGAGGGTCATAATTGTGGTGGCGGGCATGGAGGGCGCCTTGCCCTCCGTGGTGGGGGGCCTCACCGACAGGCCCATCTTAGCGGTGCCCACCTCTACGGGCTATGGGACGAGCCTGGGAGGGCTCACGGCGCTATTTTCGATGCTGAACTCCTGCGTGCCGGGCATCGCCGTAATGAACATAGACAACGGCTTCGGCGCAGGCTGTCTCGCCCATAGGATAAATGTGCTTTAGTGCGCCACCTTCAGCTGAAATGCGCAGGCACAACTACTTCCTGTTATCCTCATTGGCAGTAATTGTCAAAAAGACTAGAGTACAGTCGGAAATCAACAATGTGGGGTGGGCAATGTCCACATTCTTTTTGGGCAAGGTTATAACCGATCATCGAAGAGCTGGATATCGTAATTTGCCGAAGATATTGGATGTAAACGACTTTCAAACAGTGGGCACAGTCCACTCTACTTATACTGGAGTAAATAAGAGTTATTTATTTATGC
>JARRNG010000079.1:0-7738 GCA_037385265.1 Nitrospirota bacterium | reverse complement strand
GGCTCGATGGGACAGCAGGTTACGGAGTTCAGGAACATGGTCAAGGCCTTTCACCGCGAGGGCATGGAGGTCATACTGGACGTGGTATACAACCAAACCGAGGAGTGGAACCATTTGGGGCCGACCCTATCCTTCCGGGGCGTAGACAATGCCAGCTACTATCTCCTGAAAGACGACGAAAAGCGGTACTACATGGACTACACCGGGACGGGCAACACCATGGGCATGATGCATCCCAGCGTGCTCAGGCTCATCATGGACAGCCTCCGCTACTGGGTCCTGGAGATGCACGTGGACGGATTCCGTTTCGATCTTGCGGCGGCCCTGGCGCGCCAGCTTCACGAAGTGGACAGGCTGGGGGCTTTCTTCGACATCATCCACCAGGACCCCGTCCTGTCGCAGGTGAAACTCATAGCCGAGCCCTGGGACCTCGGCGAGGGCGGATATCAGGTGGGGAACTTCCCCGTGCTATGGTCGGAGTGGAACGGGAAATACCGCGACACCGTCCGGCGCTTCTGGCGGGGCGACGAGGGAGAGGTCGGGGATCTGGCCTATCGCCTCACCGGAAGCAGCGACCTCTATGAGCACAGTGGCCGCAGGCCCTATGCCAGTGTTAATTTCGTTACATGCCACGACGGATTTACCCTGCACGACCTGGTCAGCTACAACGGAAAGCACAACGAGGCAAATGGAGATGACAACAGGGACGGCACAGACGAGAATCTCAGTTGGAACTGCGGCGTGGAGGGACCGACCGACGACCCGGGAATATTGAAGCTCAGAGAGCGCCAGAAGCGGAATTTCCTTGCGACGCTGTTATTGTCCCAGGGGGTGGCGATGCTCCTTGCGGGGGACGAGATCGGCCGCACCCAGCAGGGCAACAACAACGCCTATTGCCAGGACAACGAGCTCTCCTGGCTGGACTGGAAGATGGACGAAAGCCATCAGGGGCTGCTTGATTTCACGCGCTTCCTGATACGTTTCTGCCGCGAGCATCCGGTCCTCAGGCGCAAGCACTTCTTCCAGGGCCGGAAGATAGCGGGTTCGGAGGTGCACGACCTCCTCTGGTTCAGGCCTGACGGCAGGGAGATGGCTGACAAGGATTGGTCAAACACCAAATGCAAATGTCTCGGTATCGAGCTTGCCGGAGACGCCATCGAGGAGGTGGACGAACGGGGAGAGCGCATCGTTGACGATACGCTATTTGTCATACTTAACGCCCGTCAAGAACCTGCCAATTTCGTCCTGCCACACCATGGTACCGGAAACACATGGGAACTGGTTATGGATACAAGAGAGGCAAAAGTAAACAGTGGCAGACGCGTAAGCAGCGGCGAATCGTACCAACTGGAAAGCCGCTCCATCGCGTTCTTTGTGCTTAGCCGCGACTGAGATTCGACACCCTATCGGGTATGCCTTTGCCGCTGCGGTGGGACAACTGCCGCGCCCAGGACATAGGGGGGAAATTGCCTGGCATGGAGGTATGGCGCGGAGATGTTCAGAAACACGGCCGAGGGGAAGGCTCGAGCGGCCTCGCTTCTGTGCGGAGAATCCCCAGAGCTTTCGTTCCAGACAACGACGCCTCCCTGGGTGCCAAATTCACGCTTCACGGCGGCCGCTTCATGCGTATCAAGGGGAACAAACCGGGAGCCCGGAAGCCAGGCCATCACGTTTGCGGCAAGGTAGGGGTCGCCGGAGGCCACAGAATAGCCTTTGAAATCTTCCACACCCTGCCTTTCGAGCTCCGCGCGCAGCCCCAGAGAAACGACCTCAAAGGGAGTGTTGATGCGCTCCACCTTGCCTGCCTCGTCGGGAAAGAACCCCGCAAAGGACCGCAGCCCAAGGACGGCCAGGGCAGCGAAGACGCACAGAGCCCCGAAGGCCCCCACCCGCCAAGACCAGTCCCGTAGGGTAGTCCTTGAAAACATTGCCAGCGGCACCGTAAATAGCACGGAGGCAAGCCAGCGTCCCTGGAAATTCCCGGCCTGAAAGAGGACCGTCACTACCAGGGGAACCGCGAGGGCGTAAAGCGCAAGCCACTCGACCATCGGCACTGCTTGGCCCTTTCCTCTCAGGGAGAACCGTCCGCGGAAGAACAGGAGAAAAAGAAATGCATATACCAGGACGTCAAGGTACGGAGAGACCATTACCGAAAAGACCCCGGAGAGCGAACCGGGAGTCTCTCCAGCCTCCACCCTCTCCAGGGCATAGCGCACAGGGAGAAAGTCCTCCCTGACAAGCCATAGAAGGTGAGGAAGAAATAGCGCGAGGCACACCGAGGCCGAAAGCGCCATCCGCTTGTCGAATATAGCGCGACGGCCCTCGCTGGTGGAGACCGCGGCAAGGAGCAGTGCGATGACAAAGAGCGCAAAGTTGTACTTCGAAAGTCCGCCCAGGGCAACAAACACGCCGAGGAACACGTAGTCGGCCGTCCTCTGCCTGAGCGCGAGGCGCACGGCGAAGAGGCACGTTGCCACTGCCATCGCGGTCATGAGCACGTTATGGGTCGCCTCGCGGTTGAACTCATATGAATAGGTCGGAATGAGCAGGAGCGAGGCCGTGACCAGCAGGGACTCTTTGACATTCCAAAAGGAGCGGGCCAGGAGATAAAACCCGCCGTAGAAGAGAAAGAGAGTGAGGTACTTTACCGCAACGAGAACCTCCACGCTCCTGCCAAAGAGCGAAAACGCGGTCCATACCAGCCAGGTGTAGAGAGGCGGCTGGCGGGCGTAGCCCCAGGAAAGGGAGGCGCTCCCAAGGAACTGCTCGGCGTCGTCCAGTCCCATGGTGGAGGAAATAGCTAGCCGGACCGCAGCGTAGACCGCGCAATAAAAGAGCACGACGCCCAGTGCGGCTACATCCCCCCTCCTCTGTGCGGGATGCGGCTTGCCCGTTTCCAGCTGGCCCGGCATCGGATTATCTTACCACAGGAGCTGTTACAGCAAAGGGCGCAAGAGGGGATTCCGGACACTATGGCTTGAGTGGAAGCGAAGGGGCGGCGGGCTACCGCTCCCTCGCTTTTCTTATGTAGAAGAAAGTCCTTTCGCCCTCCGTAATTGCCCCTATGAGCTCGTGGCCCACCCTGCCTGCGAAGAGCTCCAGGTCCGCGTCTGTCCCCGCCGTGGTGGAGGTCACTTCGAGCACCTGCCCCGGGCGCATGGAGTCCAGGGCCTTTCTGGCCCTGAGGACCGGAAGGGGCCTTGCAAGCCCCGAGGTATCGAGGCGCGAATCCGCCCTAGGCTTCATGTTATCCCTGCACCCATGACGAAGATCACCCCTGCCGCACGGGAATGCGGCGGTACAGGTGATAGGCGCAGTCGGGTCCGACGAGCCTACGCAGAGAGTCCACGGCATCCCCGCCCGATACCCTAAACTTGCCCCTTAGCACGGCGTCCCGGTAGAGGGCCGTTAGCCTCATCAGTTCGGCCCTCTGGTTATCAAACCTTTCCGTCCTCGGGGAGGAAGGGACGCGCCTCACTTGATGCTCTTTATGAACTCCGATACTGGCAGCGCGGCCAGGGTAAGGAGCTGCACCGAGCCCCTGGAGCCCAATTCCACGGACATGCGCATGACCGCCTCGTTATCGGCCGCCTCAACGATGTTAACGAAATCGTACGGGCCGAGCACGGCATACTGCTCCTTCACCTTGATGCCCAGCTTCTCCAGCTCCTCGTCAACCTGCATAATCCTCTCGGGGTTCTCCTTCAGGGTCTTCCTACCCTTATCGGTAAGGGTGCTGAGAATCACGTACGTAGGCATGGTCCCTCCTTTTAGCTTGAAACGATTACCTTCTTGGCCGCCCCTATTTCCTGCCTAAAGTTATACCTCTTTTGCGGGGCCATGTCAATTTCCAGAAGCACCTCACAGGGGCCTTGAAACACCTGGACCAGAAAAACTATAATTTGCTAAACCGCGCGCCTGCGAAGGAGAGAAGATGCTCATAGGTTTAATTTCGGACACGCACGACGACATGCAGCAGATAAGGAAGGTGGTGAATCTCTTCAACTCCAAGGGGATCTCGGAGGTCGTGCACGCCGGAGACCTGGTCTCGCCTTTTACTTTCGAGATTCTCGGAGACCTCAGGGCGGGCTTCCGGGGCATCTTTGGAAACAACGACGGTGACAGGCTCCTTCTGAGGGAAAAGTCTGGCGATGCCATCAGGACCCAGCCCTACCTGTTCGAGCTCGGGGGAAAGAAGATAGCCCTGGTGCACGAGCCCGCCTCGGTCGAGGCCCTTGCGGCAAGCGGCCGGTTCGACCTCGTGGTCTACGGGCACACCCACACGCCGGACGTGCGAAAGGTAAATGGTACCTTAGTTGTTAATCCCGGGAAGGTCGCCAAGCTCCATAAGGGCCGCTCCACGGCCGTCATACTCGATACCGAAAGGATGGAGCCCGAGGTTATCGAGCTTTGACCCGGCGCCCCTTTTTCCGCCCGGCGCCCTCAATCCTCAGAGAATTTATCATCTCCTCTCCGGCGGGGCGCACTTCGAGGCTGTAGGAGCCCGTGGCGTTGGAGACGGTCACTTCCACCTTGTCCAGGCGCTTGGCGTCGGAGTAGCGCGCTGAGAGCGAGGCCGCAAAGAGGATGTCCTCCTCGGAGGCGCCCTTTTCGAGTAGCGTGAGGGGGCTGCCGAAGCCCTCCACCCACATCTGAAAATCCCCCTCTCCGGCGATGGACTCGAGCCTTTCGTTTTCGGCCTCGTTTCGTCCCACCACTATCTTTCTTCCGCCAGGTCCCCTGAAGTGGCGTCCCAGCCTCAGGAGGGCCAGATCCCGGAGGTCGGGGTCCGGGCTGTGGTCGAGAAGCTCACGCAGCCTGTAGGCGTAGTTGGGCTCGGTGAGAAGACAGCCGCCCGCAGGGCTCGGGTAGTCAGTGAGGCCGAACTCCCTGGCAAGGGCCATCTGGGGCTTGCGGCTACGGCCGCTGAAGCCGCAGAGTCTTTCCCTGTCCACCAGTCCCTCGGTCTCCGCGACTGTGGGCTTAAGGAGCTTCGCGCTGAGGGGCCTGAGGACGTAGCCCTCGAGGCCAGCCTCCCTATCCATGAGCGGAAAGGTCTCCCTGCGCTGGCTCATGGGGCGCTGCCCGAGCACCTCGCCCGTGGCCACGAAATCGGCACCCGTCATCTCCATTAGGACCTTGGCCTCCCGCATCATGAGCACTCGGCAGTCGATGCAGGGGTTCATGTTCCGGCCGTGTCCGAACTTGGGATTCTTCACGATGTCCATGAACCTGTCGGCCAGGTGGCAGAGCTTCACCGTGAAGCCGTATTTCGCCGCGTTGGAAGAGGAGTCCGACGAGCAGGACGATGAGTCGCTCATGTCGCAGCCGAAGTGGGTAAGGAACGTAACGGCCGTGACTTCTATCTCCTGGCGCCTCAGGAGGAGCACCGCCAGGGTGCTGTCGAGCCCGCCCGAAAGCAGAGCAATCGCCTTTGCCATATTAAATCTTAACCTCTTCGAAATCGGGTTTCCAGCCCCTGAAGGACCGTTTCATCCCGGCCGGGGTGGCGGTGGCCGTGCCAACCTGGCCCACTACTATGCCCGCGGCATGGTTGGCTATGACCGCGGCCTCCCGCATGGAGGCCCCGGCGGCGCAGGCCATGGTGAAAGTGCCCACCACGGTGTCCCCGGCCCCCGTGACGTCGAAGACCTCCCGGGCTACGGTGGGGATGTGAGTTACCTTGCCCTTCTCAAAGAGGCTCATGCCGTCCCCGCCTCTTGTGATGAGCACAGCCCTGAGGCCGAGCCTCTTCAGTAGGGTGCTGCCGGCGCGCAGGAGGGTCTTTGCGTCCTTTATCTCCACTCCCGAGCCCGCCGATGCCTCCATCAAGTTAGGCGTTATGACCGAGGCGCCCCTGTAGAGCCCGTAGTGGTCGGTCTTTGGGTCCACGACCACGAGCCTCTTGTCCCGCCCCCCGGCCTTGAGCGCCGCCTCCATGACGTCGGAGGTTATCACGCCCTTGCTGTAGTCCGATATCACCACCGCGTCGTGGTCCTTCACGGCGTCGCCCAGGTACTCGACCAGCCCCTTCAGGGACCTGCCGCTTATCCTGTTTGTGTCTTCCTGGTCGAACCTGACCACCTGCTGGCTGTGCGCAATCACCCGGGTCTTTACAGTGGTGGGCCTCTTGTCCTCCACGGCGAGGAACTCTATGCCCCGGGCTCTCATTATCTCGGTCAACTTCTCCGCCGACCTGTCCTTGCCCACCACGCCCAGCACCGTGGCATGCCCCCCCAGGGACACCACGTTGTTTGCCACATTGGCGGCGCCCCCCAAGGCGAAGGTCTCCTCGGCCACCTCCACTACTGGCACTGGGGCTTCAGGCGAGATCCTGCGCACCTTTCCAAAAATAAAGCAGTCGAGGATGATGTCTCCCACGACGAGAATCCGCTTCTTCCGAATACGCTCCAGTATCGCCAATAAATCCATGATATTTAAGAATAAACCAGCTTGCCCGGAAAAATCAAAGCACCTTGATTCCCGATATAACGGTAACCCGCCAGAGGCTCTTGACTTCCCTGTCCTGGGTTATCCTGACGCGGGCATTTATAAAGGTGAGCCGTTCTCCCTTCCTGATATCTGCTCCCTTGTCTTCCTGAGGCTCGAGGGTGATGGATTCGATATCGACGATATACCCCGGGGTTCCCATATATGTCTTTTCGGACAGGGGCAGACCCTCGATTTTCCCAATCTTCAGGTCCACGACTTTATAATTGCCTCTTTCGAAATATGATGTAATCGCCTCCTCCACCGTGCTTTCGGAGGGAGCGGAAGAACAGCCCGCCAGGATGCTGATCAGGAAGACGATAATCAACGGAGATGAAAACCTTCTCATGACGCAAAGCCCCTTATGCAGGTCTTGATCAAAGGCGCAACATCCTCACCGGCAAGGTATTCCTTGGCGAGCCTGAGCACGAGGGCGTCTTCCTTATCTGCTCCTCTATGTGCTCGCCCATCGGGAAAAATGACTTTCCTTATCGCAAGATGCGGCCATGCATCAATGTCACAACCTAATGGTAGCAACGAATGGAGGGCGTGTATAGCAGTGCCTTTCCTTCCGGTGGCGGCACGACAACCATCCGCCCGGCCGCCCGGGCAACGCCAATAAGGGGCCTTCATCACATGGGCGATTCTCATAGGAACCGAGAGATAAGTACACAGGGAGAGAAAACCCCAAAATTCTCCAAGAATCTGGGCAATACCGCTTTAACATTAATTACTAAACGAAACGGTAATCACCGCCATGGGCCATTGTTGCCAAAAAAGGCAGGGACGGCTACATGCTTTATTTCGAGAAGACGGAGCCGCTGTTCAGCAAGGTGGTGCTTATAGACAACGGAAGGAGCGTCGAACTCTCCGGGTCAGGCGGCATCATTCATCAGTCCTACGCGAAGGGCCAGACAAAGGAGTTGAGCTACAGGTTTTTCCTGTCGGCCGACGCAACACCACAAACGTACCAGTGGCCACTGAGGATGGAGGCCAATATCTACTAAGTCGGTAGAAGGGTTTCTTAGTAGACCGCGAACCGCTCGTTGCAGGCCTGGACGGTGTAGCGCTGTTTCTTCTCGGCAAACTTCACCCTATCGCACACGTGCAATTCAATCAAGGGCGCACCTCCGCTGTTAGGCGCTGCCTGCGTTTTGCCGACAAAAGGGGTGTGTTTTGACAGGTTTTGAGAAATAGGAGAAAAGGGCCTCCAGGCCGTTAAGTGCCCGAAAGCCCTTTAAAATCGATG
>JARRNG010000078.1:0-18189 GCA_037385265.1 Nitrospirota bacterium | reverse complement strand
AGGCTGAAGGTCGAGGCGGCGGTGATAAAGCTCATGAAGGAGGCCGGCGGCCTCGAAAAGGAAAAGGAGGCCCACTTCAAGACCATAGGGGAGAGGGTCTTCCAGCTCAGGGGCGGCGGCGAAGTCAACGTCTTTGAGGACATGGCGATAAGGCAGACCCTGGACCGTATAGAGAGGCTGGACGCCGAGATCGCGGAGATAAAGAAGAGGGCCTCCGATATCAGCAGGGTCGAGTGATGTTCCCTTACGTTGTCATCGTTCTTTTCGGCCTTGCCGTGGGCTCCTTCCTGAACGTCGTCATCTGGAGGGTCCCCCGGGGGAAGTCCATAGTCAGCCCCTCTTCGCGGTGCCCCGCCTGCGGGTCCGCCATAAGGCCGCTGGACAACATCCCGGTCCTGAGCTACCTGCTCCTTCGGGGCAGGTGCAGGTACTGCGGGGCGCGGATATCGGCGAGGTATCCCTTCGTCGAGGTCCTGAACGCCGCGCTCTGGGCCGCCATGTACTGGCGCTTCGGACCGGGCTGGTACCTGCCCGTCTATTTCGCCCTCGCTTCGGCCTTCGTTGCCGTTACCTTCATAGACCTGGACTTCCAGATAATCCCCGACTCGATAACCCTTCCCGGAATACCCATCGCGCTCCTTGCCGGGATGTTCCTCCTTCCGGACCCGGTGGCCCGGGCGGCGCCCCTTGGGTGGGCGGCTTCGCTCGGCGGGGCGGCGCTGGGCTTCGGCCTTTTCTGGGCGGTGGCCTTAATCAGCCGGGGGGGCATGGGAGGCGGGGACGTAAAGTTCATGGCCGTCGCCGGGGCGGCTACGGGCTGGAAGGGCGTGCTCATGACGACTTTTCTCGGCAGCCTGGCCGGCTCCGTCATCGGGGCATTCCTGATGATAGTCAAGGGGCGGGGGAGAAAGACGAAGATACCCTTCGGGCCCTTCCTGGTCCTCGGCACACTGCTAACGCTTCTTTTCGGGCAGGAAATCATGCGGTGGTACCTCGATGCCGGACGTTAAGCTGACTCTCATCATAGCCACCGTGGTGCTCGCCGCGGCCCTGGGCCTGGTGGCGGGGACGATGCTCTACGTAACCATGAGGAGGCGCAGGAGCCTCCCCAAGGGGGGCGGGACCTCCGAGGTGGGCTTCGTGGTGGACACCTTCCACCAGCTCGTCGCCGAGCTCAAGCAGAAGGAAAGCGAGCTCCAGGAGCTCAGGGCGAGGGCCGAGGAGAGGGCCGGGGACATCGAGTCCTACAACGAGAACATTCTTCAGAGCGTCCCCAGCGGCGTGATAAGCACCGACAAGGCCTGGAAGGTGGTGAAGGCAAACGCCGCCGCGGGGCGGATACTGGGGCTTGAGCCGGGTGAGATCCGCGGGGCGGACTTCACGGAGTTATTCCCCGACGACAGGATGCGGCGGCCAGACAAGCGAGGAGAGGCGCAGTACGTCACGGCCTCCGGAAAGAGGCTCTGGCTGGGCTATTCTCTTTCGCCCCTCGTGGACTCCGGCGGCGCGGAGATAGGGCGGCTGTTCGTCTTCACGGACCTCACGGGCCTCAAGGCCCTGGAGGAGCAGGCGGAGCTCAGAAGCAGGCTCTCGAGCCTCGGCGAGATGTCCGCGGGCATCGCCCACGAGCTCAGGAACTCAATGGGCGTGATAGCGGGCTACATGAGGCTCCTTTCGAGACAGGCCGACCCGTCCCTCAAGGAGACCGTGGAGGCCGTAGACGCCGAGGTCGGCGTCATGGACAGGACGATAACCGACTTCCAGGGGTTCACACGCTCGAGGGAGCTGAACCTCTCGGAGGTCCGGCTGCGGCCCCTCGTCGAGGCCGCCTCGCAGGGCGTCCTGGCCCAGAGGCCAGACATAGAGGTGGCCCTCGACGTCCCCGGGGAACTCGCCCTGGAGGGCGACGAGGTCCTCCTAAGGCAGGCCCTGGCGAACCTCATCCAGAACGCCGCCGACGCGATGCCCGAGGGCGGAAGCGTCACCGTCTCCGCCGAGGCGTCGGAGGGCAAGGTCACCCTGCGGGTCCTGGACACGGGTCACGGCATAGACGACGAGATGCGCGAAAAGATATTCCTCCCCTTCTTCACCACAAAGGAAAAGGGCACCGGCCTGGGGCTGGCCATAGCGCACCGCACGGTGATAGACCACGCGGGCGGCATGGCCGTGGAAAGCCGGGAAGGGGGCGGCACCGCCTTCAGGGTGACGCTGCCCGTCAGGCAACCGCGGGAGGGAGAATAGGCCGGAAGCCGCGCGCGGCGGCTTCGGGTCAGTGGCTGATCTCCCGGCGGCGATTGCGCTGCGGGCTTCCCTCGGGCACCGAAAGGCAGGAGTTTGCCAGGATGTGCTTGACGAGGCGGTAACGCTCGTCGAGAGTGAGGTCGAAATAGAACTCGCTTCCCATGAGGATGGCTACTACCTCCCGGTAAAGCTGCTGTTCCCTGAGAATCTCTGTCTTCACCTTTTCAAGTTCCATGACATTCACCTCGCCAAGTATGTAGCAAGAGTGGTGCCAGAATATAGCCGCGCTGCCAAAATCGCGCAATTTTTCAGGCCGAATTCGGCCCATCCTAAACTTCCTGATTTAGCTTGATTTTTATCGACTTTCCCGGCGAGCCGGGCCCGAGAGGGAGAACCGCCCAGGCCAGGGAGCACATATCCGGGCCCGGAAGGCGCGCGATTTTACCGAGGATGTGAGGGAAAGTGGCAACAGGGGTCAAATAAGTGACACATTTCGTCACAATCGCGACCCGGGAGACGGCTCTTTCGACCATCCATAATTGTGACAGCCCCCTCTGATATAATTTCGCATGTGCGCGAGAGTGACCCTGCGGAGCGGCGCGAGGCGGGTCAGGGAGGAGTTCGGCATCGGCGGGGGGCGGCCGTCGCCCGATTTCCGGCCCAGCTATAACATTTCTCCTGGCAGGGAAGTGCTGGCCGTGGTGCGCGGCGGCGAGAACAGGCTCGAGCTCTTCCGCTGGGGGCTTGTGCCTTCCTGGGCCAGGGACCCCTCGATAGGCAACCGGCTGATAAATGCCAGGGCCGAGACCCTCGCCCGGAGGCCCGCCTACGCTGACGCCTTTCTTAAAAGGAGGTGCCTTGTGGTGGTGGACGGTTTTTACGAATGGCGCAAGGAGGGAGGGCGAAGCACACCCTTCTTCGTTCACCTTAAAACGGACGCCCCTTTCGGCCTCGCGGGACTATACGAGAGATGGATATCGCCCGGGGGGAGGGAGCTGGCCACGTGCACGGTCATAACGACCGTGGCGAACCGGCTTCTAAGCGACATACACGACCGGATGCCCGCCATCATCCCCCCGGAAGGTCGCTCCGCCTGGCTCGACCCAAATGCCGGGGACCCCGCGGCCCTCGGGAGACTCCTTCGGCCCTTCCCGCCGGAGGAGATGGAGGCCTACCGGGTCTCCGCCTTTGTAAACTCCGCCGACCGCGACTCGCCCGAATGCATAAGGCCGGAGGGGGCCTGAACCTCCCGGCGGTCAATTCTGCTTAACGGAGACGCTAAGTTTCTTGGGCTTTGCGAGCCTTTCGAAGTCCTTGTACTTCAGCCTGATGACCTCGGAGTGCGAACCTGCGTTGAAGGCGATGTACTCGTCCTCGGCCAGGCTCTGGGCCACGTAGACCTCCAGGCCGTAGAGATTCCCGAAGGGCGGCATGGCGCCGACGTCGCACTCGGGGAAGGCGTCCTTGAACTCCTCCTCCGTGGCGAGCTCGGCTTTTTTCGCGCCCGTGGCCTCCTTGAGCTTTCCGAAGTCCACCCAGTAGGACGCCGGCAGCACCACCATGGCCATCTTGCCGTCGAGCTTCGCCATCACGGTCTTGGCCATCTCCTTGCCGGGGATGTGGGTGGAGGCCGCTATCTCCTGGGCGGTGTAGGACGTCGAGTGGCTTATGGTGGAGTACTTCACGTTATTACTGTCCAGGAATTCCTTGAGCTTTCTTACGGGCATTGGGCTGCCTCCTTTCGAAAAAGGCTGGTTTGACGGCATACGCTTCTCCTCTCATGCCTAACCGATACCACGTTGGCCCGCGCTTGTCAATAAAGAGCGAGAGGTTACGGGGGATGCCGGTTCTGGTAATATATTCCAAGCGCTATGCCCATTCGTACCGATCTATTGATCCCCTTCGCGGTCCTATTTCTCTTCCTCTCTCACCCACCCGCCTGGGCCTTGGAGAGGTCCGTGCTGCAAAGGGGGGAATTGACGGTGGAGTTCGACGAAGCGGCCCGCCCGGTGGCCGCCGAGCTGGCGGAGGAGTATCCCGTCGCCCTGCGGGAGCTGGAGCGCACCTTCGGGTGGGAGGTAGGCTTCGGCGGGGGCGTTAAGGTATTGCTTTACGACGAGGAGGATTTCAGAAGGCTCGCCGGTGCCGGACCTATTGTTGCCTTCGCCAGATCGAGGGACAGCCTCATCGTGATGGGCCTCCTCAGGGCGGAGAGGGACGCAGTCCCCCTCCGTTCCATCTTCAAGCACGAGCTTGTGCACCTGTATCTCGGGCGGGTGGTGGGCGAGGGAAACCTTCCCCGCTGGCTTAACGAGGGAGTGGCGCAGTGGGCAAGCGGCGGCGTCTCGGAGCTCCTCTCGGTGGGCAGATCGACGGAGCTCGATAAGGCCGCAGTTTCGGGGAGGCTGATACCCCTGGAGGCCCTCGAAGAGGTGTTTCCCCGAGACGGGAGGGGCCTGACCCTCGCCTACGAGGAAAGCCTCAGCTTCGTAAACTACCTGGTCGCCCGCCACGGCGTAAAAGGGCTGGTGGCAGTGCTGGGCCGCCTGCGGCACGGAGATACGGTCCAGGAGGCGATGGAGGGAGCGCTGGGCATCGGCCTGGAAGAGATGCAGGGGCGGTGGACGGCCCGCCTCCGGAGGGAGAACACCCTGCTTACGTATCTGGGCGAAAACTTCTACACGCTTCTTTTCGTCCTCGCTGCGCTGGCGACGGTCTACGGCTTCGCCAGGGTGGTGGCCCGCGCAAGGAGATACAGGGACGAGGACGAGGACGGCGGCGGGGCCGACTGAACACCACTACGGGCGCCGGGCACTAGTGGATTGACAGGGGCATTGATTAATAATTAAACTTATTACGATGTTAAAGACAGTCGAGGACATAAGCGCCACCAAGAAGCGCCTCAAGATCGAGATACCCTCGGAAGCCATCGAAAGCGAGATACAGAGCGGGCTCAGGGGGCTTCAGAGGCGGGCGAAGATACCGGGCTTCAGGCCCGGCAAGGCCCCGCTTTCGATAATAGAGAAGCGCTTCGGCAGGGACGTCGAGGGCGACGTGATGGAGAAGCTCCTTCCGGAGTACTACGCGAGCGCCCTCAAGGAGGCGAAGCTGACGCCCGTTTCGAGGCCCGTCTTCGAGGCCCAGCCCGAGCTTAAGAGGAACTCCCCGATGGAGATGACCCTCACGGTGGAGATAAGGCCCGACATAAAGGACCTCAAGTACGAGGGCGTGAAGGTGAAGGACATACCCGTGGGGGTGGAGGACGAGGAGGTCGACGAATCGCTCAACAAGCTCCGGGAGAAGCGCGCCGTGTACGAGCCCGCCGAGGAGGCCGCCGCGCACGGCGACCTGGTCGTCCTGGACTACGAGACCTCCGGCGAGGGCGAGGAAGGCAACGAATACAAGGACCAGACATACAAGGTCGGCCATGGCGTGATGCCCGAGGAGTTCGCCAAGGAGGTGGCGGGCATGAAGAAGGGCGAGAGCAAGGAGTTCAGGGTGACCTTCCCCGAGGACTTCCCCTCGCGCGACGTGGCCGGAAAGGAAGTGGGCTTCAAGGTGAGCGTTAAGGAGGTCAAGAAGCCCGTGCTCCCCGAGATAGACGACGAGCTGGCCAAGGACGTGGGCTTCGACAACCTGGGTGCGCTCAAGGGTCACATGGCCGAGCAGATAAGGCAGCGGAAAGAGGACACGGTTCGGAAGATGCAGAAGGCCGAGGTGGTGAGCAAGATACTCGCCGACCACCCCTTCGACGCCCCGGAGTCCATGGTGGAGGCCGAACTCGAGAGGCTCGTCATGGAGCGGAAGGTCGAGGAGCAGGCGGCCCGCATCGGCATGACCCCGGAAAACATCATGAAGTACTACATCTCCAGGGACGGCTCCCTCGAGGGGCTCAAGCACGAGCTCTTCGAGGAGAAGGTCCTGGGCCTCCTCCTTGAGCGGGCCGACATTTCGAAAGGAGACAAAGAGTGAGCATCATTCCCATTGTGATAGAGCAGACCGGCAGGACCGAGAGGGCCTACGACATATACTCCAGGCTTCTGAAGGACCGGATAGTCTTCATAGGCACGGCCATCGACGACCAGGTGGCTAACACCGTGATAGCCCAGCTCCTTTTCCTCCAGACGGAGGACCCGGACAAGGACATACACATCTACATAAACTCCCCCGGCGGGATAGTCACCTCCGGCCTCGCCATTTACGACACCATGCAGTACGTGAAGCCCGACATCGCCACCTACTGCATCGGCCAGGCCTCGAGCATGGGTGCCCTCCTCCTCATGGCCGGCACCAAGGGGAAACGCTACGCCCTTCCGCACTCGCGGATAATGATCCATCAGCCCATAGGCGGCTTCCAGGGCCAGGCCACGGACATCGAGATCCACGCCAAGGAGATTATGAAGACGAAGGGGGCCCTGAACAAGATAATATCCAGCCACACCGGCCAGCCGATAGACAAGATAAACGAGGACACCGACAGGGACTTCTTCATGACCGGAGACGACGCCAAGGCCTACGGAGTCGTGGACGAGGTAATCCATTCTATGAAGGAGAGCAAGCAGTAGCATGGCGAAGAAGGAAGGGGAAAGCTACAAGTGCTCTTTCTGCGGCAGGGCCCAGGAGGAGGTCAAGAAGCTCATCGCGGGCCCCACGGTCTACATCTGCGACGAGTGCGTCGGCCTCTGCAACGAGATAATAGCCGACGAGCTTAAGCTCGAGGAGGCCGATGCCGTCGAGCAGCAGATACCCCGCCTTCCTACGCCCAGGGAGATAAACGACAGCCTCGACGAGTACGTCGTGGGCCAGGGCAGGGCCAAGAGGATACTCTCGGTGGCGGTCTATAACCACTACAAGCGCATAAACGCCCCCGTGGACCCCGACCTGGAGCTCCAGAAGTCCAACATACTGCTCATCGGCCCCACGGGCACGGGGAAGACCCTCCTTGCCCAGACGATGGCCCGGCTCCTGGACGTCCCCTTCACCATCGCCGACGCCACCACCCTCACCGAGGCGGGCTACGTGGGCGAGGACGTGGAGAACATAGTGCTCAAGCTCCTCCAGGCGGCCGACTACGACGTGGAGCGCGCCCAGAGGGGCATAGTCTACATCGACGAGATAGACAAGATAAGCCGCAAGTCCGACAACCCCTCCATCACTCGCGACGTCTCGGGCGAGGGCGTGCAGCAGGCCCTCCTGAAGCTCATAGAGGGCACGGTGGCCAACATCCCCCCGCAGGGGGGCAGGAAGCACCCCCAGCAGGAGTACATACAGGTGGACACCTCGAACATCCTCTTCATCTGCGGCGGGGCCTTCGTGGGCCTCGACGACCTGGTGGGGCTGCGCACGGGGAAGAAGGTCGTGGGGTTCGGCTCGCCCGTGAAGGGCAAGAAGGATACCAAGATAGGCGAGATACTGAGCCTCGTGGAGCCCGAGGACCTCATAAGGTACGGCCTCATCCCGGAGTTCGTGGGCAGGATGCCCGTCGTGGCGGCCCTGGACGAGCTCGACAAGGACGCCCTCATCACCATCCTCACCGAGCCCAGGAACGCCCTGATAAAGCAGTACCAGAGGCTCATGTCGCTGGACAAGGTGAGGCTCTCCTTCACCGACGGCGCCCTGGAGGCCATTGCCCAGAAGGCCATCGCCCGGAAGGCCGGGGCCCGCGGGCTGAGGGCCATCGTCGAGGAGGTGATGCTCGACGTGATGTACGAGCTCCCCTCGCGGAAGGGCATAAAGGAGTGCCTGATAAACGAGGACGTCATCGCCAAGCGCGAGATGCCCATCCTCGTCTACGAGAAGCAGTCGGCCTGAGGGGCCGGGGCCCATATCCAATCCCGCTTACCACCTTTTACTCGTCAATTTTGCGTCGCCCCCGGGAAATCCGGAATCTTGCACTTTGGCAAGACCCTGAGTCCTGACTTCGGAATCCTGAACAAATCCGAAGCCGCAACTTCCAATAATCTGGAATTTCCGTCATTAGAGATTGCCTAGCCTTCAGCGCTTAGGATATGGGATTTCTTCAGGCGCAAGGTTCCCCTGTTCGGTTTATAATAGAGCAGTCCTAAGGAGGGGTGGCCGAGCCCATGAAAACATCGATGTTGGCGCGTAAGCCCGCGGTGCATCCTGAGACCTTTATCTGATATCTGAGAGCCTCTAACGGTTTCAAAATAAGTGGCGGCCCTGATACGATTCTTTCTTCCTGCCATCAGCATGGGGTCAGGGGCAGCGGTGCGCTGCGTAACCGCAGTGCATACCGGCAGGCGATATTCTTGACAAACAAACGAGCGTGATGTAAGTTTCACTAAGCGCGGCCGAAGCTGACGAGCCATTGAATACGATAGCTCACGGGTGGCCGCGCGCATACAAATCGCAGCCGGAAAGGTATCCAATTCTCAAGATGGGGTCCGGATTCTTGGTTAAGGCCGGTGCGGGGATGGCGAGGGCCCTTTCGGCCGTGCTTAAGCTCGCCCTTGCCGTTGGCCTCCTTGCGGCCGCTACCTCCTGCGGCGACGAGTCATCCCGCGGCACTTACCAGGGATACATAGAGGGGGATTACCTCTACATATCTTCGCCCTCGGGCGGCAAGGTGGAGAGGATATCCGTCGAAAAAGGCGCCAGGGTGGAAGCGGGGGCGTTACTCTACGAGCTCGACCAGGAGCCCGAGGCGTCCTCCTACCAGGAGGCCGAGAGCCTCCACAGCGCCGCCAAGGCACTTTACAAAGACAAGACGAAGGGGCGGCGCCCGACCGAAATCGCGGCTATCGAGGCCTCCATCGCCCAGGCCGAGGCGAGGCTCGCCTTCTCGGAAAAGGAATTCCGGAGGCTCGGTTCGCTTCACGAAAAAGAGGCGATACCCGAGGAGAGGCTCGATTCGGCGCAGGCGGCGTACGCCCGCGACAGGGCCGCAGTGGCCGAGCTGAAGGAGACGTTGAAGACGGCCAGGCTGGGGGACCGCACCGGCCAGTTGGAGGCAGCCCAGCGGCAGGTCGAAAAGACGAAGGCGGCCCTGGATATGGCGGCGTGGAGCCTGGCGCAGAAAAGGGGAATCGCGCCGGCCCCCGCCCGGGTGGTGGACGTCCTCTACTACGAGGGGGAATACGTCCCCGCCGGCTACCCTGTGGTGGTGCTTTTGCCCGCCGACAAGGTCAAGGCCCGTTTTTTCGTTCCCGAACCCGAGCTCTCCGCCCTGAGGACGGGACAGGAAGTCACCGTCAAGATAGACGGGATTGAGGGACCCATCGTTGGGACCATAAGCTACATATCCCCGAAGGCCGAATACACGCCTCCGTTTATCTACAGCAAGGACAGCCGCGCGAAGCTGGTCTTCATGGTGGAGGCCTACTTTGCCCCCGACGTCGCGGGGAGCCTGAACCCCGGTCAGCCGGTGGAAGTCAGGGCCGGGCAATGAATGACGGCGGCGGCCTCGCCATCGAAGTAGAGGGACTGGAAAAGAGCTTCGACGGGGTGCCTGCCGTAAGGGGGGTATCCCTCAAAGTCGGCCGGGGCGAGATATTCGGCTTCCTGGGCCCAAACGGAAGCGGCAAGACCACGACCATCCGCATGATCTGCGGCCTTCTGACGCCCGACGCGGGCAGCGGCCGGTGCCTGGGTCACGACCTCAGGGCGGAAGCGGCCCTGATAAAGGAGAACGTGGGCTACATGACCCAGCGCTTCTCCCTGTACGAGGACCTGAGCGTGCGGGAGAACCTTGACTTTGCGGCCCGCATGTACGGGGTTCCGAACAGGAGGGCCGCGGTCGACGAGAGGCTCGCGGGCCTCGGACTCACTGACAGGCAGCGCCAGCTCGCGGGCACTCTTTCGGGGGGATGGAAGCAGCGCCTTGCGCTGGCAGCATGCCTCATACATTCCCCCGCGCTCCTTTTGCTGGACGAGCCTACCGCCGGCGTGGACCCCAAGGCCCGGCGCGACTTCTGGGACCAGATCCACGAGCTGGCGGCCGCTGGTGTCACGGCGCTGGTGTCGACGCATTATATGGACGAGGCCGAGCACTGCAGCAAGCTCGCCTATATAGTCGCGGGGAAGCTCTTGACGGAAGGCTCCCCCGAGGAAGTGGTGAAAAGGTCGGGCCTCGTGACGTGGGTCGTAACGGGCCCCGACATATGGGGGATGGCCAAGGAGCTCTCGGGCCTCCCGGGAGTCTCGAACGTGGCCGCTTTCGGGGCTTCCCTGCACGTGAGCGGATACGACGAGGCCGCCCTCCGCGAAAGCCTGGAGCCCTTCATGGGGGGAAAGCACAGGTTCGAGGTTTCCAAGCCGGGCCTCGAGGATGTCTTCATAAGCCTCATTAAACGGGCCGATAACAGGGTCCCGTCATGAGCAGGCATTTTTCCTTTTCGCGTTTCCTGAGCGTCGTCATCAAGGAGTTCATCCAGATGAAGAGGGACCGGCTGACGTTCATCATGATGATAGGCATACCGGTCATGCAGCTTGTGCTCTTCGGCTACGCGATCAACTTCGACCCCAAGGACCTCCCCGTGGCGATAGTATCGGCCGACGAAAGCGCCTTCTCCCGGGATATCGTCAGCGCGATGCGAAACAGCGGCTATTTCCGCGTCACACAAACGGCCCGGAGTGAGGAGGAGGCCCGGCGCCTGCTTGAATTCGGCAAGGTCCAGTTCGTCCTGAGCGTGCCCGAGGGTTTTTCCCGCGAACTGCTCCGGGGCGAACACCCGGACATACTGCTTGAGGCCGACGCCACCGACCCCGTGGCCACGGGCAGCGCCATCGCCACTATAAATACCATAGCGCAGAGAGTGCTGGACCGTGACCTGAAAGGCCCCGTCGGCCGCCTGAGCGCGGGGGGAGCGCCGTTTGAGCTGCGCATCCACAAGAAATATAATCCCGAGGGCATCACGAAGTACAATATCGTGCCGGGCCTCATGGGCATTGTGCTTACGCTTACCATGGTGCTTATCACCGGCGTGGCCATCACCCGCGAGGTGGAGCGGGGGACGATGGAGAACCTGCTTTCCACGCCGGTTCGTCCGAGCGAAGTGATTACGGGCAAGATCATCCCCTACATCATAGTCGGCTACATCCAGGCGGCGTTCATACTGCTGGCCTCCCATTTCCTGTTTCGCATCCCGATGATGGGAAGCTATTCGGTTCTGCTCCTGACGTCGCTGGTCTTCATTGTCGCCAATCTCTCTATGGGGATAACCTTTTCCACCTTTGCCAGAAACCAGATGCAGGCGATGCAGATGGCCTTTTTCTTCTTCCTCCCGTCCCTGATGCTTTCGGGCTTCATGTTCCCCTTCCGGGGAATGCCGGTGTGGGCGCAGTGGATAGGCTCCCTGCTGCCCCTCACTCATTACCTGCGGCTCGTGAGGGGGATATTGCTCAAGGGCAACGACCTTATGGAGGTCACGGCGCACCTGTGGCCGATTGCCCTCTTCATGGTCGTCGCGCTTGTGGTGGCGGTGAAGAGATACCGGGGAACGCTGGACTGATCCCGGACCAAGGGCTAGAGGCCGCCTCTGATAAATTCATCAAGTGGAATTCAGTTTTTCTCGGACACTCGTCAAGTTATAATGTCTTAAATCAAATAATCGCCCGCTTCTTATTTATTTGCGACGAATGGTCAGGATAACCTTCTACTATAAGGCCGGCTGCTGGCTCTGCGACACGGTCGAGGAGACGCTAAACGGTCTCGCCGAGCGCCACGGGCTGAGAATCAGGAAGGTGGACATAGAGTCCGACCCGGAGCTCTACGAGCTCTACAGGTTCGACATCCCCGTGCTCGAGTTCGGGGACGGCTCCACCCTGAACGGGAGGATAAGGAAGAAGGACCTCCTCAGGAAGTTCAAGGAAAACAGGGAGCGTCCTGACCAGCCTTAGTCGATGAAGTAGTCCGCGTAATCGGTGTTCATGGTGCTCTGGGAGGTATCGGGCGTGAGGGGCAGTATAACCTTGTAGGTGAAGTCGGAACTCTTCCCGACCTGGGCGGGGATGCCCTTCTTCCAGGAATGCACGAGGCCCGACAGGACCACTACGGTCTTGCCTGGGTTTCCCCTGAGGTATTCCACCACGCGGTAGGCCATCACCTTGTCCCATAGGAGCTGCGCTTCGCAGAAGTGCACGAAGCCCTCCCCGCTCCTTCCGTGGGCCCTGTTGACGGTCTCTATGAATTCCATGTATTCCTTATCCACGTCGCAGGTGATGCCGATGGGCAGCCTCCTGAGGTCTTCCTGGGTCAGGGAAGCAAAGCCCCGGTCGGCCACCTTCCTGGTTATGTCCTTCGGGACGTTGAGGGCCACGATGGGAATGCCCTCGTCCCTGCAGTAAAGCAGTATGTCCCTGTAAAGAGGCCAGGACAGCCCCCAGTACTCGGTGAATGTCTTCCTTAGCTCCCCTTCCTCCATCTTCCCCCCGACCCAGAGGTCCAGGGCCTCCTGCTGCTCCGCCTTGAACATCTCCATCCCCAGGGCCATGCCCTCGACCGAGGGCCTAATGGCCTTTATTAGGGCAAGCTGTATCGCGTGGTGCTCGGCCACGTCGTGCTGCTCGCCGACGAATATTATGTTGGCGCCCTTTACCCGGTCCACGAGGGTCTCGAAGGAGATGCGGTTCATGTCCTTCACCTCGATAACGGGATAGTGGCCCAGCGAGCGCCCCGCGCCGAGGTATAGGAGCGCTACGGCGGCGACCAGAACGGCGGTAACGCTAAGAAGGGGTTTCATATCCTCATTTTAGTCCCATCAGGGGCGGGGCACAAGCGCCCGGAGGGGAAAAGGACTTCTTATTCCTCCCCGTAGGAGGGTTCCTGAGTCTCCCCGGAGTCCTCCTCGGCGGTTATCACGAAGATGCGGCCGAGCTTTTCCTTGGTGAGCTTCCACCTATTGGTGAGCCTGAAGTCGCCCCCGGCGCTGATGCCGCCGCCCTCGCCGTCGAGGATGAAGGGCCTGTGGTCTCTCTCGGTGAAGTAGATTACCGCGGCCCTCTGGGAGAGCGGCTCCCTGAGGAAGCGCCTCACCTGCCTCGTCGAGACCGGCTTTATAATCACCTTCCTCGTCTCCGTCGGCTCGGCGGGTGTCTGCTCCTTCCTCCCATTCGTCTTCTTCACGCTGAAATTTTACCAGAAACGCCTTCTGTTAAGATATATAGTCAATGGGCAGGCGGCTGAGCCAGCATTTTCTCTATGACCCCTCCATCCTGGAGAGGATTGTTCGTGTCGCCGGCATATCGCCGGAAGACACGGTGGTGGAGATAGGGCCAGGGCCGGGGCGACTGACTCGCGCGCTCCTGGGGAAGGCCGGGAGGGTGGTGGCCATAGAGCTCGACCGGGGCCTCTACGAGAGGCTCGTGGAAGAGCTCGGCGGTGAGCCGGGGCTCGAACTGGTGAGGGGCGACGTCCTGCGCTACGATTTCTCGGGCCTCGGCCCCTTCAAGGTGGTGGCGAACATCCCCTACCACATAACCACGCCCATAATCTTCAAGCTCCTCGAATACCGTGCGCAACTTCGCTCCATGACCCTCACGGTCCAGAAGGAGGTGGCCGAGCGCATCACCGCAAAGCCCGGCTCCAAGACCTACGGGGTGCTCTCCATAGCCGTGCAGTACCAAGCCAGCGCGAAACTCGAGTTCGTCATCCCCCGGGGGGCCTTCAGGCCTGTTCCCAAGGTGGACTCGGCGTGCATACACATGGAGGTCCATGCCACTCCACCGGTGAAGGTAGGGGACGAGGGGCTTTTCATGAAGGTCGTGAGGGCCGCCTTTACGCAGAGGAGAAAGACACTCCACAACTCGCTCAAGAAGATCGCCCCGGAGATAGACGGGGTGCTCGGGGCGGCGGGCATCGACCCCGGCGCGCGGCCCGAGACCCTGGGCCTGGAGGAGTTCGCCAGGCTCTCCGACGCCCTGACGGAGGCCAGGGCGGCCGGCTATTTCCTGAAGAGCCTGTAGACCGCCGAGAAGTCCTCCTCCGCGAGGCCCGCCGGATAGGTCATGGCGAAGAGCTCCTTCACCGCCGCGGCCGTGTGCAGGGGCCTCTTCATGCTCCAGGCGAGCTCCTGCAAGAGGTGCAGGTCCTTGTACATGAGGGCCGAGGAGAAGTGCGCCGAGAAGTCCTCCTTCAGGAGCTTGTCGCGCTTCGCGCTCAGCACCAGGGAGTTGCCCGCCCCGGCGCCAAGGACGTCGAGGGCCTTTTCCTTGCCGAGCCCGGCTTCCTCGGCGAAGGCCAGGGCCTCGGCGATGCTCGCCATCAGGGAGCCCAGGACGAGGTTGTTTATGAGCTTCATGCGGGCGGCAAGCCCGGGGGTGCCGAGGTAGAAGACGGTCTTTCCTATCTTTTCGAGGAGGATGCGGGCCTTTTCGTACGCCTCCTCGTCGCCGCTCACCAGCACCGTCAGGGCGCCCTTCGAGGCCGGCGCCACGCTTCCGAGCACGGGCGACTCCAGGTACCGGGAGCCGTGCTCCCCCACGAGTTCGTGAAAGGCCTCGGCGGCCTCGAAGTGGTTCGTGGTGGTGTCGATTATTATCCGCTCCTCGGGGTACCTCCGGGACGTGAACCCATCGCGCCCGGAGAGCACCTCCCTTACGGCGCCGCTGTCGAAGAGGCACAGGAAGACGAAGCGGGCCTTCTCGAAGACCTCGGCCGGGCTCTTCGCCACCTCGGCCCCCAGGCCCTGGGCCTTCTCCGGCGTGCGGTTCCAGACCACGAGTTCCACTTCCTCCTCGATGAGCCTGCGGGCCATGGCCCTTCCCAAGCGCCCCAAACCTATGAATCCAGCCTTCATATATACGACCTCCTCGGCATCGGTTTCGTCTCGGCGAGATTTCCTAAGATTCTATCAGTGATTTCCTTGCGAAAACAGGGGCTCGACTCTTTTTCTTGACAGGTGAACGAACGTTCACTATAATGTAGCCATGGCCGCGCAGGACAGAAGGGAAGGGGCCCTCAGGGCGAGGGCGGGGAAGATAGCCGGTTTCTACCGCAGAAGCGGCAGGATGCCGAGCTACTCCGAGGTGGGGGAGCTTGTGGGCCTCCGCTCGAAAAACGCCGTCTTCAAGCTCGTGGGGAGGCTCGAAAAGCTCGGCGCGGTAAGGCGGGACGAGCGGGGAAGGCTCGTCCCCGGCTCGATAGGGGCGCCGGCGCGCCTTCTCGGCACCGTGGAGGCGGGCTTCCCAAGCCCCGCCGAGGAGGAGCTTGCCGACACCCTTTCGCTGGACGACCTGCTGATTGAAAACCCCGAGGCCACTTTTCTTTTGAAGGTCTCGGGGGACTCCATGAGCGGGGCGGGCATACTGCCCGGGGACATGGTCCTCGTGGACAAGGGCCAGAGCCCCAAGAGCGGCGACATAGTCATCGCCGAGGTGGACGGCGAGTGGACGATGAAATATCTCAAAAAGAGGGGGCAGGGCGCGGTGCTCGTCCCCGCGAACCCAAAGTACCAGCCCATAAGGCCGAAGCGGGAGCTTCGGATCGCCGGAGTGGTGACGGCGGTGGTGAGGAAATACAGATAAGTGCGGCTGCCCAAGATTTTGGGCAGCCGGGGGAAGAATTCTTTTCTTTCGGGGCCCTTCGAAAATCTCAGCGAAGCGCAGGGAGGGAAATATAGACGGCATGATAAGGAGGGAAATATTTTTATGAGCGGGGCTCCGCCCCGCACCCGGGCTCTTTTCTTGCTTGCCCAAGAAAAGAAGCTGAAATTTTCGAAAGGGCTTTAGGGGAGAGCAAATCAAACGTCAGGCGGAGACAAATCCGCCGACTAAGCAGAATAAGAGGAATATTCAATGGAACAGCCAATCTCCATACGCTCCTGGCCCCGGGCCATCCTGCACCTGGACGCCGACGCCTTCTTCGCCTCCTGCGAGCAGGCCGTAAAGCCCGAGCTCCGCGGCAGGCCCGTCATCACGGGCAAGGAGCGCGGCATCGTGGCCGCGGCAAGCTACGAGGCCAAGGCCCGGGGCGTGGAGCGGGGCATGAGGCTCTTCGAGGTGAAGAAGGTCTGCCCCGAGGCCGTGCTCGTTCCCTCGGATTATGAGACCTACAGCCTCTTTTCGATGCGGATGTTCGGGATAATTCGCCGCTTCACGCCCGACGTGGAGGAGTACTCCATCGATGAGGCCTTCGCCGACCTCACGGGTTTAAGGAGAACATTCCACGGCCCCTACGGCGAGATCGCCCGCAAGATACAGGAGGCCGTGGAGGCGGAGCTCGGAATCACCGTCTCCGTGGGCGTGAGCCTCTCGAAGGTGCTCGCCAAGGTGGCCTCCAAGCACCGGAAGCCCCACGGCCTCACCCTCATCCCCGGGCGCGACATCCATCTGTATCTGAGGGATCTTCCCGTGGGGAAGCTCTGGGGCGTGGGGCCCAACACGGCCTCCTTCCTGGCAAAGCACGGCATCCATACGGCCCTCGAATTCGCCCGGGCGGACGAGAGGTTCGTGGAAAAGCACCTCTCGAAGCCTTACCGCGAGGTTTGGCACGAGCTAAACGGCAGGAGCCTCTACCCCGTTGTGCGGGAGACGAAGAGTAGCTACCAGTCCATAAGCAAGGCCCGCACCTTCACCCCTCCCTCGGAGGACGAGCGCTTCGTCTTCGCCCAGCTTGCCCGGAATCTGGAGAACGCCTGCATAAAGGCGCGCCGCCACAGGCTCGCCGCGACGAGGCTCATCGTCTTCCTCCGCACGCAGGACTTCAGGCACTCGGGCGCCGAGATGAAACTGAGCCCGGCCACGGCCTACCCCACGGAGCTCTTCTCTTCCCTCAGGGAGGGCTTCGGGCGCTCCTACAGGCGGGGGGTGCTCTATCGCCAGACGGGGGTGGTGCTTGCGGGCCTCGTCTCGGAGGGGCGGGTGCAGTACTCGCTCTTTGACGACGCGGCGCGGGTGGAGAGGCTCTCGCGCGTCTACGGCGTGGTGGACGAGATATCGCGCGCCTTCGGAAAGCACACCCCTCGAAGCTCCAGGCCCGGCACGAGGGCGAGCGCGGCGACTCGCCCGAGCGGGCGGCGCAGCTCTTCAGGGGCGAAAACGCCCGCCAGCGCCTGGGCCTCCCCATGCTCAGGGTGAGGGTGTGAAGGGGAAATGATGTTTGTTACAAGCCCTAATACTCGGGGAGGAGTCCTTCCTGATATGTTCATTGAGATTTTTTATGAAAAGTTATAGATTACAACTGATAAGCTATGTGCAGTCATGCGTGGTCGTGGCTATATTACGGGAGCAATAGATAGAGAATCTTGATATGGAAATACCTTGGGTTATTGAAGAACAGACGATTGTAAAACACGAATTGCTTAAAAAATATATTTCTACATGGGCGGCAATATTATTTAGTCAACAAGAAAAACTCCGGGTTAAGCCACAACTCCTATATTTTGATGGTTTTTCTGGTCCAGGTATTTATTATACAGATGCGACAAAGTCTTCAATCTGTTACGGTTCCCCTTTAATTGTCGCAGAGATTGCCAACAGGTTTATTGATGAGGACAAGCGGCGGGAGTTCTCAATTATTTGTGTTGATAGAGATAAGAAATGTGTTGAGATGCTCAATAAGGAATTACGTAAATTAGATAAGCATAATCAGAAGTGGGAGGCATTTACGGGAGAATTTGATAAGACTATAAACGAATTATTAGATGACCTTGAAGAAGATAAATCTATATTGCGCCCATCATTTTTCTTCATAGACCCATACGGATATTCCGGATTTCATATGACGACACTAAGGAGAATATTGCAATATGAACGATCGGAATTATTTATAAATTTCATGATATATGACATTATTAGGTTCATTGAGGCGGCCCACTCTCAACAAAGAATGAGAGAACTTTTTGGTTGTAGTGACTTTGAGGATGTATCTAAATTTAAGAGCAGTGAGGAAAAACAGCAGTTCTTAATAAACTTGTACTGCAAACAATTAACAGTCTATGCTGGCGCGAGATATGTAATGCCTTTCAGAATTAATACGCCTGGCATGGGGAC
>JARRNG010000077.1:0-13449 GCA_037385265.1 Nitrospirota bacterium | reverse complement strand
CCTTTTTTCAGCTTCGATAAATCAGTCTACCTTCTTGAATGCCGACTTGGGCGAGTTGCAGATGGGGCATTTGTCGGGGGGCTCTCCCTCGACGGTGTTGCCGCAGACCTTGCAGACGTAAACGTCTGCTTCCTCGAGCTTGTCGAGCTTCTCGGCGGCCTTCTTGAAAAGTTCCGCGTGGATCTTCTCGACCTCGTTGGCGTAGACGAAGGACTGCTCGGCCTTCTTGTCTCCATCTGCCTTGGCGTCTTCGATCATGGGCGGGTACATGCTCTCGAACTCGTAGGTCTCGCCGCCCACGGCGGCCTGGATGTTTTCGGCCGTGGACTTGATGCCGCCCATCGCCCTGAGGTGGTTGTGGGCGTGCACCGTCTCAGCCTCGGCCGCCGCCCTGAAGAGCCTGGCCACCTGCTTCATGCCCTCCTTTTCAGCCTTGTCGGCAAAGGCCAGGTATTTCCTGTTGGCCTGCGACTCCCCGGCAAAGGCATCCGCCAAGTCCTTTTGCGTCTTCGACATCAATGCACCTCCTTTAGTTTCCTACTTAGATTAATAAGTCCGGTGAGAAATCGTTATTCCCTGTCCCGGCATTTGGGGCAAAGCCCGTAGAACTCCACGTGGCTGCCGGTCAGCTCGAATCCCTGCGTCTCGTCCTCCGAAAGCTCTGTCTCGATACGGGCGCGGACGTCCACTACCCTCTTGCATGCCGTGCATATGAGATGATGGTGGCTTGAAGTATCGGGGTCATAGCGCATCCTGTCGGGGTCTATGCTTAGGGCGTTCACCCCGCCCTTCGCCCTCAATACCTCGAGGGTGTTATAGACCGTGGCGAAGGACATGGTGGGGAAGGCCTTCCTCACCTCCCGGTATATGTCCTCGGCCGAAGGATGCGTCTCGTTGCCTTCCAGGCACTTCAGGATGGCCAGCCTCTGAGGGGTCAGCTTAATCCCCAGCGCCCTGTAGCGTTCCATCATAGCCGAAGGTTATCATTTAAGAATTATTCTTGTCAAGAAGAAATTTTTAAAAATACCAAGCAATCTATTTCTTCATCTTCTACTTAAACTATTAAAGCTCAACTTCATGATTATCAATCATCCTTTTTTAATCTTCACGCCTAGATAGGTTCCCTCAAGCTCGTGTTTGAGCGCGTCGAATTCTCCTCGCCCGTGGGTCCTTATCACGACGTTCCTCATCCCCTTCTTTGCGCCCTTGTAAGAGGTCACGACGCTCAGGAGCATGAAGCCGTACTTCTTAATGATGTCGATGACCTCCTTTATCGACCCGGGCCTGTCGTCGACGGGCACGACGAACCTGTGCCCCCTGTGCCTCACCCCGGTTATGTCCACCAGGGCCTCGAAGATGTCCCTGTCGGAGATTATACCCACGAGGGACCCCTGGTCCGTGACGGGCAGGCAGCCCACCGCCGCGTCGAGCATCAGCATCGCCGCCTCCTCGACGGGCTGGTCGGCCTCCACGGTAATTACGTTCTTCCTCATCAGGCTCTTGACCCTGGTTCCCGCGAGCGCCTGTTGGACCGCTTCCAGGCCGGCCTCCGCCCGCCGGGAGGCAGCGTAGCCCACGAGGTCCCTGTCCGAGAGGATGCCGACGAGCCTGCCGCCATCCAGAACCGGCAGGTGCTTGACGGACCTTTCCCTGAAGACGGCCTTGGCAGCGGAGGCATCGTCGTCGGGCGAGACGGTGAAGACCTTCCTTGTCATCCAGTCCGATACGAACATTCCAGTAAAATCTTAGCCGTCTTTCCGGGGGCTGTCAATCGGCTCTCGACATCCGGCCCGCTTTGTTGTAACCTACGCAGTAAGGAGGTTCCGGACATGGAAGAACACCATCACGAATACGAGGCCTACTACCACCCCGACGTGACCCAGAAGGCGAGGGAACTGGGCATAAGGGCGGTGGAACTCAGAAGGTGCAAGACTTGCGGCCGGGAGATGACCTTTGTGCGGACGGACGGCGACTGGTTCCCCGTCTTCGACTACCGCGACACCCGCGAGCAGGACATCCTAATGGCCTGAGGGCGGCAGTGGAAATGGCCCTTTCCATTGCCTGCCCTACCCATGACTCCCGGAGCATGAACAGGTGACGCGCATAACCAGCCCCAGCTACTCCATCACCATCAGGATGAGCTACGCAAACCGGGCCGGGATGTTCGCCCGGGTGGCCACGGCCGTAGGCAACGCCGGAGGAGACCTGGGCCCGGTGGACATCGTGCGTTCCGAGGGAGGCCAGATAGTCAGGGACGTCACCGTCAACGCCCGCGACGAGGCGCACGAAAAAGAGATAGTCAACTCGGTCAAGGGGGTCAGGGGCGTAAGGGTGCTTCGCGTCATGGACCGGACATTCTTCGCACACCTGGGGGGGAAGATAGAGATTCACAGCAAGCAGCCCGTGCGCTCCCGCGAGGACCTCTCCAAGGTCTACACCCCTGGCGTGGCGAGGATCTGCAGGGACATAGCGAAGGACAAGTCCCACGCCCGGCGCTACACCATGAAGGGTAATTCCGTGGCCATCGTCACCGACGGCACGGCGGTCCTTGGCCTGGGCGACATAGGCCCCGAGGCCTCCCTCCCGGTGATGGAGGGCAAGGCCATGATATTCAAGGAGTTCGCCGGCATAGACGCCTTCCCCATAGCCCTCGGCACGAGAGAGCCCGAGGAGATAGTGGCGACCGTCGTAAACATCTCCCCATCCTTCGGGGCGATTAACCTGGAGGACATCTCGGCCCCGCGGTGTTTCGGCATAGAGGGAAGGCTCCGAAAGGCCCTCGGGATGCCCGTGATCCACGACGACCAGCACGGCACGGCCTGCGTGGTGCTTGCCGCCCTCATAAACGCCTCGCGCATCTTACGTAAGGACGTCAGGCGCTTGCGAGTCGTAGTCTCGGGGGCAGGGGCCGCAGGCACGGGCACCGCCAGGATGCTAAGGGCCTACGGATTCCGCGACATAGTCGTCTGCGACACCGTGGGGACGATATACAGGGGGCGCAGAAGGGGGATGGCGCCGCACAAGAGGGCCCTGGCCCGCGAGACCAACCCCAGGGGCATAAAGGGAACCATATCGGACGCCATGGCCGGGGCCAACGCCTTCATCGGCCTTTCGGCGCCCAACGTGATCACCCCCGACGACATACGCAATATGGCCCGGGACCCCATCGTCTTCGCCCTCGCGAACCCCGAGCCCGAGATAGCGCCGGAAGATGCCGCCGGGCTTGCGAGGGTGCTGGCCACGGGCAGGTCGGACTATCCAAACCAGATAAACAATATGCTAAGCTATCCGGGAATATTCCGCGGACTGCTCGACTCGAAGGCCATGGGCGTCAACGAGGCGGTGAAGCTCGCCGCGGCGGAGGCTATCGCGAGGTCTGTGAAAAAGGGCGAGCTCCACGAGGACTACATACTGCCCGGGATATTCAACAGAAAGGTCGTCCCCACGGTCGCCGCCGCGGTGGCCGACGCGGCCCGCAAGACGGGCCTCGCTTCCGGATAGAAGAAAATGTCTGAGTACAGGATAGAGAAGGATTCGCTGGGTGAGGTCCGGGTGCCGAAAGACGCCCTGTGGGGGGCTCAGACCCAGAGGGCCATAGAAAACTTCCCAGTAAGCGGGGTGCGCTTTCCCCGCACCTTCATCCGCGCCCTGGGCATCATTAAAGGCGCCACGGCCTCCGCAAACTCCGAACTCGGCCTCCTTGACCGGAGACGCACGGGCGCTATCATCAAGGCGTCGGAGGAGGTCGAAAAGGGCGCCCTGGACGACCAGTTCCCCCTCGACGTCTTCCAGACGGGCTCCGCCACCTCGACCAACATGAACGCCAACGAGGTTATCGCCCACCGGGCGATGCAACTTCTCAAGGGAAGGCTGAACATCCACCCCAACGACCACGTGAACATGTGCCAGTCCTCAAACGACGTGATCCCCTCGGCCATTCACGTAAGCGCGTGCCTCGACACCCGGGAGCGCCTCCTTCCTGCGCTTCGCCTCCTCGAGGAGGCCATAGCGAAGCGGGCCGCGGAGCTAAAGGACGTTGCGAAGACCGGTAGGACCCACCTCATGGACGCCCTGCCCATCACCTTCGGGCAGGAGCTTGGGGGATGGGCGCACCAGGTGGGCGAGGGCGCCAGGAGGATAGAGGCGGCCCTCCCCGCCCTCGGAAGGCTCGCCCTCGGGGGAACGGCGGTTGGCACGGGGGTAAACGCGCATCCGAAGTTCGCGAGGAAGGCCATCGCCGGGGTCTCGAGGGCCACGGGCATCAAATTTTCCGAGACCAGGAACCACTTTGCCTCCCAGTCCTCAATGGACGCGGCGACGGGGCTCAGCTCTCAGATAAAGGCCCTGGCCTCATCGCTCATGAAAATAGCCAACGACCTCCGCTGGCTCTCAAGCGGCCCGGTGGCCGGCCTTTCGGAGATCACCCTCCCCGCCCTTCAGCCGGGCTCGAGCATCATGCCCGGCAAGGTCAACCCCGTCATCTGCGAGACCATGATGATGGCCTGCGGCCAGGCCATGGCTAACGACCTGGCCGTAACCATCGGAAACGAGCGGGGGAACTTCCAGCTTAACGTGATGCTGCCGCTCATCACCCGCAACCTGCTGGAATCCATAAACGTGATGGCCAGCGCCTCGGAGCTTCTCGCGGAGAAGGCCGTGGCGGGCTTCACCCCCAACGTCTGGCGCCTCGACGACCTAATCGGGAGGAACCTCATGCTCGTCACCGCCCTCAACCCCGTTATCGGCTACGACAAGGCCGCCGAGATAGCGAAGAAGGCCTACGCCGAGTGCCGCCCTGTAAAGGAAGTGGCCGCCGAGCTCACGGACCTGAGCCCCAGGGAACTGGACCGGATACTGGACCCCCGGAAGCTCACCAGGGGCGGCATGTTCAAGCCGAGGAAATCCTGAAGGAACGGCCTCAGGCGAGGCCGAAGACTATCTCCCTGTCTTCGAGGTTGACCCTGTCGAGACGCACGTCGAGTTTCTGCCCTATCTTGAAGCCCTTGCCCGTGTGCCTGCCCCTAAGGGTCAGCGTGTGCTCGTCGAAGCGGTAGTAGTCGTCGGTCATATAAGAGACGTGTATGGTGCCGTCCACGTAGTATTCGTCGAGCCGGACCTTGATGCCGTAGGGGGTGACGCCGATTACTCGGGCGACGAACTCCTCGCCCACCTTGTCCTTCATGAACCAGACCCTCAGGGCATCCGTAACCTGCCGCTCGCTGTCGTCGGCCACCCTCTCCCTGCGTGAGGACTGGATGGCTATCTCGGGCAGGAGTTTTGAAAGCTCCTCCACGCGCTTGTCCGGGAGGCGCTTCTTTCCGAGGCTCTCCCTGAGAATCCTGTGCACCACCAGGTCGGGGTACCGCCTTATGGGCGAGGTGAAGTGCGTGTAGCACTTGGAGGCCAGGCCGAAATGGCCGGCGTTGTCCGAGGAGTACCTGGCCTGCTTGAGGCTTCGTAGAACCATGTAGGTCACGGACTCCTCCTCGGGCCTGCCCTGCACGTCCTGGAGAATCCTGGGGTATGCCTCCGCCCCGGGGCGCTTGCCGGTGCGGGTGAAATGGGCCGNNNNCGGCCACGGCCTCGTTGGCGGCTATCATGAACTCTTCGATTATGAGGTGGGCGAAATTCCTCTCGGCCCTGAGTATCGCCTCGGGCCTCCCCTGGAGGTCCAGGACCACCTCCGGCTCGGGGAGGTCAAAGTCCAGGCTGCCCCGGTCCATCCTCCGCTGCCTAAGAAGCCCGCAGAGCTCGCCCATGAGCTCGAAGTCGTGGAGGAGGTGGTCGTACTTCTCCCTCACGCCGGGCTCCTCGTCCACCAGTATCTCCTTCACCAAGGTGTAGGTCATCCTCTCGTCGCTCAGGATAGTGCTCGGGAAGAACTCCTCGCCGAGCCTCTTGCCCCCGCGGTCGAACTCCATCCGCACGGTGAAGGCCGGCCGCTCGACCTTCGACCTCAGGCTGCAGAGGTCCTCCGAAAGCTCCTTTGGAAGCATGGGTATCACCCTGTCGGGGAAGTAGACGCTGGTGCCCCTCTTCCTGGCCTCGAGGTCGAGGGGGGAGTCCCAGCCCACGTAGTGGCCCACGTCGGCGATGTGCACCCAGAGGGTATAGCCGTGCTCGCCCAGGGCGATGGAGACCGCGTCGTCGAAGTCCTTGGCCCGTTCGCCGTCTATGGTCACGGTGTTGAGCTTTCTGAGGTCCCTGCGCCTTCCCGGCCTCGCCGCCTCGTAGAAGGACTTCGCCTCGGTGCGAACTGCCGGGGGAAACCTCTTGGGGAGGCTGAACTCCTCGATTATGGCCTCCACGACGGCCCTCGGCCCCTCGGGCTCCTCTATGACCTTGGCTATCCTGCCCGCCGCAGGCCTCCTGCCCACGGGATATTCTGTTATCTCCACGACCACGGTCTGGCCGTCCCTGGCCCCTCCCCGCTTCTTGGGGGAAATGTATATCTCGAAGGGTATGGACTTCTTCTTGGGCTTGACGTACGCGCCCTCCTTGGTCACCTCCAGCCTTCCGGCCACCCTCGTGTGGGCCCTGTCGAGGATGCGTATTATCCTGCCCATACGCCTGGCCCGGTTCTCCACCCGGGCAACGACCATGTCGCCGTCCATGGCGGACATGGCGGCGCGGGCGGGCACGAAGATGTCGCGCTCGCCGGGCTTTTCGGGCACCACGAAGCCGTAGCCCTCGCCGTGGGCCTCGAAGTAGCCCGTCACCAGGTCCATGTCCTCCGAGGGCCCGTAGAGGCCCTTCCGCGTGAGGACGATGTCGCCCCTCCTCGCCAGCTCCCTCAGGACGCGCTTAAGGGCCCTAGACTCCGAGGAGCTCAGGCCCATGGCGGCCACTATCTCCTTGAAGCGCATGGGCCTCCGCGTCTTTTCGCGGAAGAAGCCAAGCACCTTGTCCGCGTTTACCATGGATATAATCTTATAGCATAACCGGGAGAATGTCGAAGGAGGACCCTTGCCAGAGCCAGGGCAGCGGCCACCGGGGGCAAATGACCTCGGGTTACTTCATGAACGGATAGGGCAGGAGCTGGCGTATGGAGTATTTCCGGGTGCCCGCCAGGGACCTTAGGTAAACGGCCAAGCCGGGCGCGAACTCGCTTAGAAGCTGCCTGCAGGAGCCGCAGGGGAAACAGTAGCGGCCGTCTCCCGACACTATGGCGATTGCCCTGAACCGGGAGTGGCCTTCGGAGAGCGCCTTGAGGAGGGCGACCCTCTCGGCGCACACGCTGAGCATCAGGGAGGGGTTTTCGATGTTGCAGCCGGAAAAGGTCCGGCCGTCTTCCGAAAGAAGGGCGGCGCCGACCTTGAAGCCGGAATAGGGAGTCACGGCCTTTTGCATGGCCTCCTGGGCCTCGGCTATGAGGGACTGGACGTCCTGTGGGCTCATCAGTAATTAAGTATCACGAGGAGGTCCTTGACGTCGGCCGGGTTCTCGCCCTTGTTCTTCCTCGTCATGAAAACCTCCTCCGCCTTGCTCCTGTCGCCGCGTATCGAGGGGTCGAGCCTCATGGCCTCTCCCAGGGCCTCGGCGGCCATGCCGTACTCTTCCTTCGCGTTATAGCAGAGAGCGAGCCCGTAATACGCCGGGTATAGCCTGGGGAACCTCTTCAGGGCCTCCTGATATGCGTCTATGGCCGCGTCGTAGTTCTCGAGCCTGTAATAAGCGCGGGCCATATTGTAGAAAGCCTTGTCGGGCGTGGAATACAGTGGGTTTTCGAGAGCCTTCTTGCAGTTTTCGACGGCCCTCTGAAACTGCCTTGTCTGGTAGTAGACATAGCACAGGTTATTGTACGCGTCGGAGTATTCATGGTCTATCATCGTCGCCTTCAGGAAATGCTCTTCCGCAGCGGTGAGATCGGCCAGACTCAGATAGACCGTGCCCAGGGCGTTATGGATTTCCTTGTTGTCAGGGTCAAGGTTAAGGGCTGTCTGGAACTCCACGAAGGCCGCCTGGATGTTACCGCCATTGAGGTGCGAGACCCCCATCTTGTAATGGGCCTGCGCCTGCTGGATGTCCTTCTTGCTGGTGGTGGCGCAGGAAACCGCCAAGGTCATTATGACGACGAGCATTATTCTCAAGAAATCCCCCATGCATTCACCTCGCCTGAAAGACATTGCCTATATTAACAAAAAACCGCCGCTCATGGTATATTCATTTAACCCGAAACCAGAAGGAGGCCGCCTTGTCCGGTCCCGAAGACGCCAATCCCGCCTCTGAGGGCCTCGACGCCCTTCCCGTGGCGGAAATCCTGCGCCTCATGCACGGCGAGGACCTCGTCGCAGTCAGTGCGGTTGGGAAAATCCTGGCCGACGTCGAAAAGGCAGTGGAGGACGCCACAGCCGCCATAGAAGGCGGGGGCAGGGTCTTCTATATAGGCGCGGGCACGAGCGGAAGGCTCGGCGTTCTTGACGCCGCCGAAGTCCGCCCCACCTTCGGAAGCGACAGGTTCAGGGCGATACTGGCCGGCGGCGGAAAGGCCATGGTAGAGGCGCAAGAGGGCGCCGAGGACGACGAAGAGGCGGGCACGAAGGCGGCGGGGGAAATAGGGCTGGGCGATATGGCGCTTGGAATCTCCGCAAGCGGGAGAACTCCGTTTGTGGTTGCAGCCCTAAGGGAGGCCAAGGCCCGGGGCGCCCGCTCGTGGCTCCTCACGTGCGATGGCACAGCGTCCCATCCCTTCGTAGACGGCACGCTGCTCCTCGCCACGGGGCCCGAGCTCGTGGCTGGCTCTACAAGGCTCAAGGCCGCCACGGCCACCAAGCTCGTTCTGAACATGCTCTCCACGGCCACCATGGCGAAGCTCGGCGGAGTCCACGACGGGCTCATGATAGACGTCGTGCCGTCCAACAGAAAGCTCGTGGCCCGGGCCGAGGGCATAATCGCCAGGATAACCGGCTGCGGCGAGGAGGAAGCGGCGGAGCTCCTCAGGCGCTCCGGCATGAGGGCCAAGGTAGCCTCGCTGATGAAGCTAAGGGGGGTTTCAAGGGAGGAAGCCGAGGGGCTCCTAAAAAGAAGCGGCGGCTCTCTGCGCCGTGCCCTCGCACTTTAGCCCGGCTCCTTCAGAATCTCGAGTATGTTGGGCACCGTGGACCCAAGCGCCCGGCCCACGGCCTCGACGTGCTCGGCGTAGGGTTGGCCGGCCCACTCGTCCATATAGAACTTCTTTACCTCCACGGCCAGGGCGCATCCCTCGTCGGGAAAAGTCTCATGAACCCAACTGGGAAAATAACCGCCTCTGAACTTCACGTTTTCCCGCACGTCTAGCTTGCCCCCCGGGTATTCGAAGCTCCTCATGTCCCTCAGGAAGGATTCCACGACGGGGGCCCACTTCTCCCTTTCCATCGACCCCGTGCCCAGGTTTATCTCCGGGTTCTCGTCCGTAGAGCCCGGGGGAGAGTCCGGCCCCCGGCAGTAGTGGCAATAGGAATGGATGTCGAAGACCACGAACCTCCCGTGCCTCTCGGCCTTTTCCCTTAGAAGCGCCTCCATCTCGGCATAAAACCTGTCATGCAACTTCAGGGAACGCTCCAGCAGCTCCGTCGGAGGTGCCTCTTTCCAGAGCTTGAGCCCCCAGGCGTCGTCGGGCGTTAGATACACGGCCTTCTTTCTGCGGCGGTTCATGTCTACCTCGAAGCGCGAGGTATGTAGAACCACCCTGGTGGGAGCTATCTCGGTCCACCTGTCGGTGAAAATATCCTCTTCGTGCCTCCTCGCCGTCTCGTCGACGGCGAGGAGTTCCCGCACCTCTTCCCTCAGGGCCGAGCCGCTGTGCAAGGAGACGGCGACGAGCGGACCTTCGCCCTTCGTTATTGTCCAGTTCGTGTTTGCCTTGGCCATCTTTCAGCTATACTCTAAAGCGTTGCAATCTCCACGTTATTGAAATTACGATGATAGAACTTCACATATTCCGCCTTGCGCTCAAGCAGGCGTATGGCCTCCCTGGAGAAGTTCACACCCTCCATTTTCTGGGCGCTCCGAAGCCCGCCGGGACTGAAGACGTTAATCTCCAGGAGCTTGTCGCCCACGATGTCGAGGCCGACCATGAACATCCCGTCGAGGACTATCTTCGGCCTGACCATCTCGGCTATCTTCAGGGCCGCGCTGTCCACCGCGGCCCTGGCCAGCTTCCCCCCGGCGTGGATGTTGCTTCTGAGATCGCCGCCGGTCCGCACGCGCCGGAAGGCCGCGTACTTTCCTTTGTGCCTGAAGGGCAGTCCGTTGACCAGGAAGAGCCTCATGTCGCCCTCCTCGGCCCCCTTGAGGTATTCCTGGGCCACCACGTAGCCGTCACGGCTGATGGCCTCGATTATCTGGTTGATGTTCGGCCTGTCCTCGGGGCGGACCAAGAAGACGTTCTTTCCCCCTGAGCCCTGGAGGGGCTTAAGCACCACAGTGCCGAACTCCCTCGCGAAGGCCCTCATATCGGCCCCGTCGCGCGTTATAAGCGTCGTCGGCCTAACCTCGGCAGGAAAGTGCTGGAAGTACATCTTGTTCATCGCCTTGTGAAGGCCTATGGGGTCGTTCAGCACTATCACCCCCCGCCGCATTGCCAAGCGGCCGAAATCGATGCCCACGCTCTGCCGCCAGAACGCGAGGCCCGTGTCGAGGGAGGGGTCGCTCCTTAGGAAGAGCACGTCCAGGTCGTCCACCGTGATGACCTCCCTCTTGGCCGCCCTGCCCTGAAGGTCCCTCAGAAAAGAGTCCCCCGACTTGTACTTCTTCTTGGGCACGGCCTTCGCCCGCGCGTGGAGCACGTCTTCCTGGGAAAGGGAAAACCCCTCGGCATCGATGTACCAGACGTCGTGCCCCATCCCAACGGCGGCCATGGCCATCCGGGTGGTGGTGTAGTTTCTCTCCTCGAGGCTTATGTCGTTGACGTAAAAGGCCAGTTTCATGAGAGGTCCTCCCGGCCAAGGGCCTGGTCCACTATGGGGTTCATCGAGCCCCCGGCGCCGCGCAGGACCTCGAGCCTGCGCCTGGAGTCCCTGCCGTCCAGGAACCTCGGCCTAAGGGGCATGGGCACGAGGGCCCTCCGCCACGTGAGCTCCCTGATGAGGGGCACGTGGTGGGTGGCTATCTTTCCCACGAAGAGGTCGTCTATCTCTCCTCCCTTGCCTATGAATTTTAATAGCTTAAGAAGTCCCTGTAAATAGAGCGCGTCCTTCGTTAGGCCGCCTCCTCGGAAGACCCGCATGGCTATCTGGTAGGCCGCCTTCCTCTCGAACTCGTACTGATCGACGAGCATCTCGAAGACCCCGACGAACGAATATCCCTGCACCATGCGCTCCACGGCGAGCACGCGGGCCGCAAGGGTCCTCAGCCTCGGAGCGGAGATTCCGCCCGTGAGGTATTCGCTGAGGACGGCCAGGCCCTCCTGGAGCTCGTCATAATTGCCGAGGCCGGTGTAGAGCTGGTGGAAGCGCTGGGCCCGGCCGTTGAAATACGTTAGGAGGTGGGTGCCCACCTCGTGGCTGAGGAGGCCCTCCACGCGCGACTCCGGCACCCTCAGGTCCTTGCCCACAAGGAGCCTTCCCCGCGCGGCCATGAGCCCCGAAAAGAGGTCGTCCCTGACCTGGACCTCGGCCCTGAAGGCGGGGTATTTGCGCCTGTAGAGGCGGATCTCCTTCCGGGCCAGGGCCGCGAAGGCCTTCGCATCGAGAGAGCCCCGGCCCGTCCCCTTCCGGTTGCGCCTCCTGGCCGGTATATCATCGAGCAGCACCCTGGCAACGAGCGAGAGGGAGTCGGGCATCTTGCCATAGAGCTGCAGGCTTCCATATAAGAAGCGTGCCGTGCCGATATTCATGAGCATGGTCAGCTTCTGGTCGAGCTCCATCTGCTTTTCGCGAAATAGCCGCTCGAGCGTTATGTCCTCCACCTTCTCCACGGGTATCTGGAAAAGGAGGCGCTTTGAAAGGGCCGGGTCTATGGGAAGCTGTCTGTAACGGAACTGCGGCTCCTCCAGGTACTTCGAACGCCGGAAACTCCCCCATGCCTCGTCGACGTTCACCGGGGTTGCCTGAAGGAGGAAATCGAAGGAGTCGCCGATGTCGGCGAGCCTCCCGTCCACCTCCCAGACTGCCTTAACCAGGGCCCTCGGCCCGAGGGCATGGTAGCTGAGGGAAACGTGAGTGGTATGGCTCACGGAGAACTGATGGAAGGTCTTCTTGAGCGCCCGCGAAAAGCCCCTCCGAAGGGAGCCCAGCACAAGGGGATAGAGCGACCTTCCGTCTTCGCTCCGATAGATGGGCGCCACCTCTATGCCGACGCTGTAGCAGCGCATGGCCCGGGCCTCGCCTCCCTTGAGGATGGAGACCATCCCGGGCGGATGAAAACGGCCCTTGGTGACTACCTTGACCCCGGCCCTGAGCTTCTGCACCGTTATTCCACCGAGACCTTCCCTCAGGGTCTCCAGGGTGTCGGCGAACTCCCTATCCCCAGGGGCGAAAACCTTGAAGTATGGAGCCCCGTTGGCCGGAACCGACTCCCCCGCCCATATCTCTATTATCAGAAACGCGCCGTACTCCTCCGAAAGGGTCTCGGCAACTGAGCGGGCGACGTACCTGACGAAAGGAGACGGGGCCAGGGGGTTCGAAACTACGAAGTAGGAGGCCTCGGCCCTGACCAGGAGGCCCGTCCCGGCGTCTTCGGAGTCCGGCGGCCTCCGGTAGAGGCACATGAAGGGCAGCTTGCGGTCGATGCGCAGGGTGCCCACCTTGGGAATGCGGACGCGCACGGGCCTTTCCCGCCGAAGCAGATCGTAAACCCTTTCAATCGTTCGAGCGAACTCAAGAGCCATCTTGGGCCCTCCGCCTTAGCCCGGTTAAGTGATGCTCTCTCTTCTTATGGCGTCTGCCACCCTGACCACGTCGGATATCTCTCTTACGTCATGGACCCTTACAATGCTGGCCCCCTTGAGCACGGCCGCGCAGACGGCCGCCGCCGTGCCGAAGACGCGCTCCGTGGGCAGCGCGCCGCCGAGTATCTCCCCCAGGAAGGCCTTCCTCGAGGGCCCCACCGCGATCGGCCTCTGGAGCATGGTGAAGTCCTCGAGCCTGTTGAGTATCTCAAGGTTGTGGTCGAAGGTCTTCCCGAAGCCGAGGCCCGGGTCGACGACGACCATGTCGCGGGGCACTCCCGCTTCCTCGGCCGTACGTATGCCCTCCCTCAGGTAGTCCATTATCTCGGGGACGAGTGCCTCGTAGACGGGATTCCTCTGCATGTCCCTGGGTGTGCCTTTAATGTGCATCAATACCACGGGCACGCCTTTTTCGGCCATCAGGGAGGCCATGTTCGGGTCGAGCCTGAGGCCGCTTATGTCGTTTACCATCGAGGCTCCCGCATCTATGGCCGCTCGGGCGACCTCCGCCCGATAGGTGTCGATAGAGATTGGAACCCCCACCTCGCCCGCCACGGCCTCTATAACGGGGACCGTGCGCC
>JARRNG010000076.1:0-9348 GCA_037385265.1 Nitrospirota bacterium | reverse complement strand
ACTCCAGGGGTTCTCGCTCTTCGCGACCTGGAGATTCCTGCCTCTCCTTCTCCTCCCGATGCTTTTTCCTGAGTCTGGATATGTCCATTGTTTATATGATGTTAAGGGTATATTATTGTCTCTTAACAAGTTGAAAAATGTAAAGTTTTAAGTCACGCGACTTATACTAACAGCAGAATATATAATAGGGTTATGCGGCTTGTGCTTTTTGACGTCGACGGCACCCTGCTCGACAGCGGAGGGGCCGGAACGAGGGCGCTGAACCTCGCCTTCAGGGAGGTATTCGCCGTGGAGGACGCCATGGAGGGCATATCGATGGCCGGAAAGACGGACGTCATGATAATAAGGGAGGGTCTTGAAAGGCTCGACGTAGGCGACTCAGACGGGGCAATCCCCGGGCTATTGGACTCCTACCTGCGGAACCTCTCGGAAGAGATCCGGAGGTCTGGGACCGACGGCCTTCCGCCCAAGTCCCTCATGCCCGGCGCGAGCGACCTCCTGGATCATCTCTTGAGCAGCCGCGGCCTGCGGCTCGGCCTCCTGACGGGTAACGTCCGGGAAGGGGCGTGGATTAAGCTCGGCGCCTTCGGCATTCACCGCTATTTCAGCTTCGGCGCCTTCGGCAGCGATAGCGAGGACCGGAATGAGCTGCTCCCGCTGGCCGTAAGAATGTTCCGGGACATCTCGGGAACTCATGTAGCCTTCCAAGATTGCGCCGTTGTGGGCGACACGCCCCTCGACGTGGCTTGCGCCAAGCTCCACGGGGCCCTTTCCGTGGCCGTGGCCACGGGGCCATACACGGTGGAGGAACTCGCGGCTGCCGGGGCGGATGCCGTCCTCGAAAGGCTGCCCGACGGCGAGACCTTCCTCAGGCTCCTTTCCTAGACCTGACGAGCGCCCTGGCCCTCTTGGCCACATTGGCGGCCGTGAAGCCCAGCTTCTTGAATATGACCTTCGCGGGAGCCGACGCTCCGAAACGGTCTATGCCGAGCACCTCGCCCTCGAGACCGACGTACTTGTACCACGGTAGAGTGGCCGCGGCCTCTACCGCCAGCCGGGTGCCAATGTCGGGGGGGAGCACCGAGTCGCGGTATCTTTTGGTCTGCCTGTCGAAGAGCTCGAAGCTCGCCATGTTGACCACCCTTACCCTGAACCCCTCGCCCGTGAGCGCCTCTGCGGCCTCCAGGCAAAGGTGCACTTCGGAGCCCGAGGCCAGGAGTATCACGTCGGGCCTCTCCTTGGAGTCCGAAATGACGTAGCCGCCCCTCCTGACCCCGCCCGCCCCGGGGTGTCTTGACCTGTCGATTATGGGGAGCTTCTGCCTGGAAAGTATGAGCGCCGTGGGGCCGCCCGTGTTCTTCAGGGCAAGCTTCCAGGCCTCGACGGTCTCGTTTGCATCGGCAGGCCTCATGGTCAGCATGTTGGGCATGGCGCGGAGCGCCGCCAGTTGCTCGACGGGCTGGTGCGTAGGACCGTCCTCGCCGAGGCCCACGGAGTCGTGCGTAAGCACGTAGACAACGCGCTTTCCCATAAGGGCGGCAAGCCTCTGGGAGGCCCTCATGTAGTCCGAAAATATCAGGAAGGTGCCGCCGTAGGGTATGAGCATCCCGCTAAGGGCCATGCCGTTTAGGGCCGCCCCCATGGCGTGCTCCCTTACGCCGAAGTGGAGATTCCTGCCCGGCACTCCGGGGGCGAATTCGGGGAAGTCCTTGAGGAATGTGTTGTTCGACGGGGCCAGGTCCGCCGAGCCCCCTAGGAGCTCTGGCAGCCTTGTCGCCACGGCGTTAAGGAACTTGCCCGAGGCGCTCCGCGTAGCCACAGCCCCGTCCTCAGGCTTGAACGATGGAAGGCCCTTGTCCCAGCCCCGCGGGAGCCGCCCCTCGGCGAGCCTTTCCCAAGTGTCGGCGAGGTCGGGGTGTTTCTGCTTGTATCTCTTAAAGAGCGCCTTCCATTTGTCCTCCAGGTCCTTGCCCCGCTTTACGGCCTTTCTCATCTGGGCCAGGGCCTCCTTGGGGACCTGGAAGCTCCTGTTGGGCCAGCCTACCGCCCTCCTCAATATCTGCACCTCGTCGACCCCCAGGGGGGCGCCGTGGACCGAGGCGCAGTCCTGCTGGTTGGGGCTGCAATTGCCGATAGGGGTGCGGGCCAGGATTAGGGAAGGCCTCTCCTTTTCGGCCCGGGCCTTCCTTATGGCCTCGCCTATGGAGGCGAGGTCGTATCCGTCCACTTTCTGGGTGTGCCAGCCGTAGGACTGGAAACGCTTCGCCACGTCGTCCGTGAAGGCCAGGTCGGTGGGGCCCTCAATGGATATCTTGTTGTCGGAATAGAGGTAGGCTATGTTGCCGAGCCTCAGGTGGCCCGCCAGGGAGGCGGCCTCGCTGGCCACGCCCTCCATGAGGTCGCCGTCGCTGCATATGGCGTAGATGTCGTAGTCCAGGAGCGGAAAGCCCGGCCTGTTGAACATCGAGGCCAGATACTTCTGCGCTATAGCCATTCCCACGCCCGTGGCGAACCCCTGCCCCAGGGGGCCCGTGGTGGTCTCTATGCCGCAGGGCAGGCAGTATTCAGGGTGTCCCGGGGTCTTGCTCTCCCATTGCCTGAAATTCTTGAGGTCCGAAAGGGAGATGTCGTGGCCCGTGAGATGAAGAAGGCTGTAAAGCAGCATGGAGCCGTGGCCGGCCGAAAGGACAAACCTGTCGCGGTTGGGCCAGGCGGGGTTCTTGGGATTGTGCCTCAGAAACCTCTCCCAGAGCACATAGGCCATGGCAGCGTCGCCCATGGGCATGCCCGGATGGCCCGACTGGGCCTGCTCCACCGCATCCACGGAGAGCATCAGTATGGTCTTTATGCACAGCTCGTCAATCTTCTTCCACTGCCCCTTCATTGGCCCTCCAGACTTTTCTCTTCTTATTTAATCGAAATCAACTCGAACAATTCTACGCAGGTCCCGCCGACCTCCCCCGAGGACGGGTTTTGAGCCCATTGATTATGTCATTAACGCGAGGCCAAATTCAAGAAAAATCGGGCCGGCGCAATCCGCCCCGCCGGCCCAATAATAGGCCTCCCGCCTGCGTTTTTCCTTCCCGGGAAGCGCCATATCCGGGGGGGCTCCCTGCAGGCTGCGTATCGAACAACCGAATTTTGGTATTATATAGAATAATATGGTTCAACTGTTCCTGAAAAAGATCTTCGGCACCAAGAACGAAAGAGAAATAAAGAGGCTCTCGCCGCTGGTAGATAAGGTAAGCTCCATCGAGCCTTCCGTTTCCGCCCTTTCCGACTCGGAGCTAAAGGCAAAGACTGATGAATTTCGCCGCAGGCTTGCAAACGGAGAAACTCTCGACGACATTCTCCCCGAGGCCTTCGCCGTAGTCAGAGAGGCCTCAAAGAGAGTGCTCGGCATGAGGCACTTCGACGTCCAGATCATGGGCGGCATAGTCCTGCACGAGGGCAAGATAGCCGAGATGAAGACCGGTGAAGGAAAGACCCTCGTGGCCACCCTGCCCGTCTATCTCAACGCCATCGAGGGCAAGGGCGTCCACGTGGTGACCGTTAACGACTACCTCGCCGGCAGAGACGCGGCCTGGATGAGCCCGGTCTATAACTTCCTGGGCCTGAGCGTCGGCGTCATCGTCCACGGCCTTAACGACGAGGAGCGGAAGGCGGCCTACGGGGCCGACATCACCTACGGCACCAACAACGAGTTCGGCTTCGACTATCTCCGCGACAACATGAAATACGACATCGCCAGGTATGTCCAGCGTGAGATGAACTACTCCATAGTCGACGAGGTCGACAGCATCCTCGTAGACGAGGCCCGTACGCCGCTAATCATTTCGGGGCCCTCAGAGGAGTCCACGGACAAGTACTACAAGATAAACCGCGTAGTGCCAGGGCTCAAGAAAGAGGCCGACTTCACCGTTGACGAAAAGACCAAAAGCGCCATACTCACCGAGGAGGGCAACGCCAAGGCCGAGGAGCTTCTGGGCGCGGGAAACCTCTACGACCCGGAAAACATCGACCTCGTCCACCATGTCCTCCAGGCCCTCCGGGCCCATCACATCTTCAAGCGCGACGTAGACTACGTGGTCAAGGACGGCGAAGTGATCATCGTAGACGAGTTCACCGGAAGGCTCATGCCGGGCCGCAGATGGTCCGACGGGCTCCACCAGGCGATCGAGGCCAAGGAAGGGGTGAAGATAGCCAGCGAGAACCAGACCCTGGCTACCATCACCTTCCAGAACTACTTCAGGATGTACGACAAGCTGGCGGGCATGACCGGCACCGCCGACACAGAAGCCGAGGAGTTTGCAAACATATACAACCTCGACGTCGTGGTGATCCCGACCCACATGCCCATGGTAAGGAAGGACCACTCGGACTCAATCTTCAAGACTTTCAAAGGCAAGTTCAAGGCCATCGTAAACGAGATAGAGAAGCTCCACTCCGGAGGACAGCCCGTCCTGGTGGGCACCATATCCATCGAGAAGTCGGAGATACTCAGCAAGATGCTTAAGCAGAAGGGGATACCTCATTCTGTCCTGAACGCCAAATACCACGAGAAAGAGGCGGAAATAGTGGCCCAGGCCGGAAGGCCCGGGGCGGTGACAATCGCCACCAACATGGCCGGCCGAGGCACCGACATAGTGCTCGGCGGCAACCCCGAGGGGCTGGCCAGGCAGAGGCTCAACAAGGCCGACCCGACCGAGGAAGAGCTGGAGAAGGCCCTGGCGGAGGCCAGGGCAATCTGCCAAACCGACAAGAAAGACGTCATCGAGGCCGGGGGGCTCTTCATCATCGGCACCGAGAGGCACGAGTCCCGGCGCATCGACAACCAGTTGCGGGGACGCTCCGGCCGACAGGGGGACCCCGGGGCTTCTAGGTTCTATCTCTCCCTCGAGGACGACCTGATGAGGATATTCGGCTCCGACAGGATTTCGAGCCTCATGGGGAAACTCGGCATGGACGAGGACGTGCCCATCGAGAACAAGATGATAACGCGGGCGGTGGAAAACGCCCAGAAAAAGGTCGAGGGGCACAACTTCGAGATAAGAAAGCATCTCCTCGAATACGACGACGTCATGAACAAGCAGCGCCAGGAGATCTACTCCTTCAGGCGGGACATCCTCGAGGGCATGGACCTCCGGGAGCGTGTCTACGAGATGATATCGGACAACATCGACGAGCTCCTCTATATCTACTGCCCCGAGGACAAGCACATCGACGACTGGAACCTCAAGGGCCTGAAGGATGCGCTCTTCGGCATCTTCTCCTTCGCCCCCGAGAATCTCCCCGAGGGCAGGGAAGATTTGAGGGAGCTTCTCGTCTCGGAAGCCAACAGGGCATACGAGAACAAGGAGAAGGAAATCGGCAGCGACATGATGCGCTACATCGAAAAGGTCGTCATGCTCCAGCTAGTGGACTCCCAATGGAAGGACCACCTTCTGGCCATGGACCACCTCAAGGAGGGCATCGGCCTCAGGGGATACGGCCAGCGCGACCCTCTGACGGAATACAAGAAAGAGGCATTCGATATGTTCGCCGAACTGACCGGCAGGATATCCACCGAGGCCCTGAGCAGGCTATTCAAGGTCCAGGTCAGGGCTGCCGAGGATCTGAAAACAGCCCCGAGACAGCAAAGAGTGAGTTACAATAGGGGTGAGGGGGCGCAGGAGCGTAAGCCCGCGGCCCGGGGGAAGAAGGTCGGCCGGAACGACCCCTGTCCCTGCGGCAGCGGAAAGAAGTACAAAAAGTGCTGCGGGGTGAATGCCTGAGATATTCTTCATAGGACGGGGGCTCAGGGAATACGCCGAGACCTTCAGATCCAGCGGCTACTCGGTTAAGAACTACTACTCCCAAGACCAGGCCCTCAAGCGCATCGGCAAGGCCACCCTCCTGGTGCTGGACCTAGAGAACAACGGACCCTCCAAGGAGCTCCTGAAGGCCACGGGCGGCATCCCGAAGATCATCGTCATTGGAGAGGGCAGCAGAGTGAGCGCAGGGCCCTGGCTAAAAAAACCCCTGGCCTACCCCCTTTACATGCCATCGCAGAGGGAACTCATTCACTTCGCCCAGAGACTCATCGGAGAGAACAAACTCATAGAAAAACATACCAACCTCGCCAAGTCGCTGGATCTCAAGAACAAGGAGATCGCCTTCTTCGAGGAGATCAACAAGATGCTAACCTCGCAGCAGGAGATAGACAAGATACTTGTCGTGGTGATGAAAAAGATACGGGAGGTCACCGAGGCCGAGTCCTGGGCCATCACGCTCCTGGACGAGTCCTCCGGCGACCTCGTCCTGCACCATGCCGAGGGCAAGGCCAAGAAGAGGGTCAAGCAGTTCCGCGTCAGGCCCGGCGAGGGCATAGTGGGATGGGTGGCCGAAAAAGGCGTTCCGGTGGTCGTGCCCGATGTGACCAAGGACAGGAGATTCTCACCCAAGGCCGACAGGAAGACGGCCTTCGAGACGAGGAGCCTGATGGCGGCGCCCATAAAAAGCCAGGGCCAGGTCCTCGGCGTCCTCGAGGTCGTCAACAAGACCACGGGCGAGAACTTTAACGAAGAGGACCTCGAGCTGCTCATGAGGTTCGTCGACCAGGCCGCCGTCGCCGTCGAGAGGATAATGCTCTACCAGAAACTCCAGGAACTCGTGATCACGGACGACCTGACGAGCCTCTTCAACTCCCGCTATCTCAGCCGCTCCATAGAGACGGAGGTGCAGAGGAGCGACCGCTACGGAACCACGGTCTGCCTAATATTCATAGACCTCGATCACTTCAAGGACATTAACGACAACTACGGCCACCTTACGGGGAGCAAGCTCCTGGTGGAGGTGGCCCAGCTCCTAATAAGCCAAGTCCGCAGCATCGACATCGTGGCACGCTACGGTGGCGACGAGTTCGTGGTGGTGCTTCCGCAGACCGCGGCCCGCGACGCGGTGCTTGTGGCCGAGAGAATGCGCAAGGCTGTAGAGAAGAACACCTTTCTCAATAACGAAGGCTATCACTTCAAGATGACCGCGAGCTTCGGCGTGGCCTCCTATCCCGGCGCGGCCAAAAGCAAGGAAGACCTCCTCAGGCTTGCCGACGAGGCCATGTACAAGGTCAAGCATAAGAGCCGAAACGGAGTCTATGCCATCGTGTAGGCCCTACCCGGACGGCCGCCGCGACCACATGGTATAATTGCTAATGGCCCTCATCAATTACTCCTCCAAGGAAGTAACCCTGAAGATTGTCTATTACGGTCCCGGCCTCAGTGGAAAGACCACCAACCTCCAGCGCCTCCACTCTCAGTTAGCGCCAGAGCGAAGGGGCAAGCTGCTTTCCCTGGCCACCGAGACAGACCGGACGCTGTTTTTCGACTTCATGCCCGTCGATCTTGGCAAGGTGGGCGGGTTCGGCATCCGCTTTCAGCTCTACACCGTTCCCGGCCAGGTGCGCTATAACGCCACCCGCAGGCTCGTCCTCAAGGGAGCCGACGCCGTTGTCTTCGTGGCCGACAGCCAGGAGGCCCTCAGGGATCAAAACGTAGAGAGCTACGATAACATGCTCGAAAACTTCCGGGCCAACAACCTCGACCCTGAGGACATCCCCATCGTGCTCCAGTACAACAAGCGCGACCTCGACCAGATCATGTCCGTGGAGGAAATGGACAGTATCCTCAACCCCTCCGGCCACCCCACAATGGAGGCCGAGGCCATAAGCGGCAAAGGTGTGAACGACACTTTCAAGCTCGTGACGAGCCGCCTCATAAAGCACATGGCCGTCAAGCACAGGTTAGGGCTCGCCGCCCCTGAGGCCCCCGTGGCGGAGAAGAAAGCCCCTCCGAGGGCCGAACCCAGGCCCGCCGCCGCGCCGCCTCCCCCGTTGCGAGCGCCCGAACCGCCCGATTTAGCGGATGAGCCAAAGATGCCGGCCCTCTCCGAGGTCGCGGAGACGGCGGAGGTCGACGCGGTCTTCGGCGGGCCCCGAAAGGCGCTCTAATACCTCTCTAAGAGAAGGGTCAGCGAGGCGCCTCGCAGAGAGAGGCCCGCCGCTCCTCCCGAAGCTGCCCCGGGCGACATCGAGCGCGATGCCGAGAGTATCCTCCGGGCCCTTGAGGGCGTCACCCGGGAGCTCAAGGCCTCCATGCGAAACCAGGAGGAGATGCTGGACCTCCTGAGGAAAATAGAAAGCTCCCTCCGCTCCAATTCGGGCGAATAGCCCCGCGTGGGCGTAAGGCCCCGACCCTCTCAGGCCAATCCTGAATTCTAAATCCAAAATCCTGAACAAGCCCGCATCCAAATTAATTCCGCTCTTTTCGCCTTCTCTTGTCATTGTACGCTAAGCAACCTCGCCCTTCCGCGGCCCCAACACGCTCATGGGGCCATTCTACTGTTTCGAGTGGAAGCCGTCCATGTGAAGCGCTTCACCAACACGGGTTCGCGAACCGTAGTTTAAATGTTAGCCAACCGGGCAGTATTGTGCCGATTTTAAGCGGGAACTCGCAGGAAGACTTTCTTCCTGAAATCTACACTTGCTAATTTGTCCTAGATATTACATATTACAACCAATAATCAATGTCAAGAAAATTAGCATGGGGCGAGAAAACGAAATTGAGGATCTGGCATAAATCATTAATAGTTTTCATAATAGCCCTCTCTATTTTATATTTTGGGGGCGCAAAGAAACAGGCCATGGGGCTTGCAGCCATATATATTGTGACAATTCCGGTTACGTATTTTATTGAGAGAAGAAAGACATTAGCACTATGGCACAAAAGGCTTATTTGGGCTCTTATATTTTACCCTCTACTTTCTTTGTTGTTCCCACTAGACGAAGTTGCCTATTTTCTAATTGCATCTCTAATTTTCACATTACTTATATGGATAAGCCAAAGCTTTGGCCCCTGGAAAGAAGACGAAGAAGACATAAATATCGATGAATAATTGGTGGAAGAAACCAGCAGAGGTCTATGGCTTATCATTTGTTCTTGCTAATCTATTTTTAATAATATCCACAGTTCTATTCCTTGTTTATTTAATTGCGCCTTTGTTGGGGGGGCGAACTGTATGTCAGTTCCTTGATACATTATGGCAGTTGGATTGGTTTGGCGCTTGCAATAAGAATTGTTTCTCAATGCGGTCGGAAAGGACTTAATATTAGAGCATCAGAGTACATACTTCTTTGTTCAGTTATGCTAATTAATATCGCCATCTGGTTTTTCTACCCGATTAATGTTATCTTCGGTATCCTGAGCGTTGTGGTGATCGTCATTTCTTATAGAGCCCACTTCAAGCGGATGAATATCAAGCTTCGTAATTCGGAACAGACTGGGGATAAAGGGAGTTGAATGAACTTATTTCTGC
>JARRNG010000075.1:0-22437 GCA_037385265.1 Nitrospirota bacterium | reverse complement strand
TTATAGAGAGAGCCCGACGCGCAGCCGCCGGCGAAGACCATGCCTACCCCGAAAAAGAATCCGGCGATTACCGAATGGATGCTCGAGGGCGACGAATGGAACGTGCTTATCCCGGTGGCCGTGACAAAGGCCGCTACGATCGCGAATAAGATTACGGATATCATTATACCCACGACCATCCTCGGCACCCCCACTGCAAAGAGGTCCCTGAAGGCGGACGCGAAGCAGAACCTTCCGTACTGGAGGCACATCCCATAGATGAAGCCGAACCAGAGATATGCCGACAGGTAGATGTAGTATTCGTTGTGGATGTAGGTTGATACGCTTATCAGCGAGAACAGGGCCACAATCCCCAAGGCCCACATCCGCCTCTTCCTTGTTGCTGCATCGGCGCCGTTTGCGGCGGCGCCAAATGAAGCCGGCGCCGTTTCTGCCTTTTCCAAGACTGGGTTCACCTCGTTACCTCCCCTCCTCATTTCTTTATTCAAATTGTCCCGTCGTCTATCCCCGCCATTCTAGAAGCAAGGGATATGCCAGAATCGAGATCCCTGTATTTAAAGCCTTCTTTTCCAAGACTGGTACGGCGTTTGTCCCAAACGGGACATTTACCGGCGATAGATTGGTCCCGTTTGGGACAAGATGACAACCCCCTTCTCTCACAGCACAATCACCTTGTCCGCCTCGTGGTTCATGGAGGCGTTGTCATACTGGCTGCCGCACACAATGTCCCCGGGAAGCCCTTCTGTGCCCACGCCGAACTTCTGGGCGTTATGGCTACAGAAGCTCATCCTTATGCCTTCGACCTCGCAGAGGCCGGCGTAGGCGGGGTCTCCGAAGAGCTTCGTGCCCTCGTCCATCGTAAATATGATTACCTCGTGCCCCCTGGCGACGGCCGCCCTGGCGATTCCCGCCACCGCTACGGGATGCCTGTCAGTGTTTACAAGAATTCCGAGCTTCATCCTGCCTCCTCCGCACGCCTACCAGGATATGACCCTGTCGTTATTCTCAATCAGCTCGACCAAGCGGTCGAAGTCGCCCTCTTTTCTGACATCCACCACGGACAGTTCGTGCTCCTTTTGCTGCTCGCCGATCATCTCCCTGAGCGTTTCGTCCGGGTCCCTCCCCAGCAGATAAAGCAATTTCACAGCCCAGCCCCCTTCGGATAGCGGTCAATACGGAATAACATGGTCGTATTCGAGCAGCCTCGCGGCCAGATCCCTGTTGGACAGATACTCCATGTCGCCGTTTTCCCTGGTGTTCGTATAGGTCTTCATGTCCATTTCCTTCATCGTCTCGAGGTTAAGCGAGTTCTGCTCGCTGTCCTCCACCTTCCGGTCGAGCACGTAGACGTCGATGTGGTCGTCCAGGAGGATCATCCCCACCGCCATCCTAAGGGCTTCGTCCTGCCTGTCCCTCGCCAGAACGGCTATCTTCTTTGTCATCGCACCTCCTTGGGCTCTGCTCGGACCGCACACGAATCCGATTCTTTGCCCTTACATAAAGCAAACCTGGTGCCAAAAACGTAACGCATTGATAATTAAGGATATTGGGCGACAGACAAGCTTAGTCTGGCTTGATTTCTGTCCCAAAAGGGACAACTCGGTTGCCATATTGGCCGGTTTCGGTCTAACATAAACTCAGGGAGAGGTAAACTTGGAAGGTCTTACGCAAACAGGCCGGGAGCTCCTTTACCGCATCTGGCTCAACTACCATATCAGTGAAGAGGTCTTTATTGCGGCAGTCTGCTTCCTGATCGCGAAGCGGGCCTACCTCATAAGGACCGAGGAGCCGTCGCTTGACGAGGAAGGCTCAAGCAGGATGCTCCTCGTTGGCTCGGCTTTCTTCATCCTGGGGCTTAACAGCGCCGTCCACGCCACTATTCACGCCATGCGCTGGGACCAGAACCTCCTGTATCAGACGCTCCTTGGATATTGCCTCGGCCTCTTTGTGATTATCGTGGCTATCTCGTCGGAAAAGCCATGGACCAAGGCATACATCCCCCTACTTTACATCCCGCTGCTGCTTCTGCTGCACCCCGCGGTATATGAGCACTTCCCCATCTTCGGAGAGTTCAGGCCCATGGCGTGGATCGCCATATCGTATCTCTCTGGCATAGTTTGCGTCCTCTACGTCGCGGCCTTCTACCACACGAGGCTCAAGAGGTTCCTCCTTTCGGCCCTGGGACACCTTACCATCTGCATCTCCGCCATAGCCCTGTTCTTCCCCACGGGCATAGGCTCCACCGCCTGGAGCTACGGACATATCCTGAGGCCCCTGGGCTTCGGGGTGCTGTTTTTCAGCATGAACAAGGAAGAGCTTCTCACGCTGAGGGGCAGCATTCTCTACAAGGTGCTCACCGTACTGAGCATGCTGACGGCGATTCCCATAATGATATTCGGAATGGTCTTCTTCTACGAAAACATAAGCGGCCTCCATCTCATGGACAGGAGGGTAATGATATTCCTCCTGATGCTCGTCACCTTGATCTCGGCCCTCATCTTCGGCCTGGGGCTCATAATAAGGCTCATACGCCCCATCATCCAGCTCAAGGAAGACGTCGACAAGATTGCCGACCAGGGGCTGGACATCGAGATACAGACCGGAAGGAGCGACGAGATAGGGAAGCTCTCGACGGCCTTCAACGACATGGTGGTTAAGCTGCGCAAGTCCTTCGCCGAGAGGGAGAGACTGAGCAGGCTGGCCGCCACCGGGGAGCTCTCTGCCACCCTCGCCCACGAGATAAAAAATCCCCTGAACGCCATAAGCGGGGCGGCTACATACATAGGTAAGAATTACAAAGGGAGCCTAATAAAGGACTTCATCAAAATTATTAACGAGGAGGTGGGCAGGATAAACAAGCTCACCACGAGCCTCCTGAACTTCGCCAAGCCCCTCAAGCCGGAGCCCGCGCCCACGGACGTCAACAGGCTGGCGGAAGAGACCGTCGCCCTCATGCGGCAGGAATGCGAGGAGCAGGGCCTCAGGCTCGAGACGAGGCTCCAGGAGGGCGTGCCCGACGTATCGCTGGACTACGGACAGATAAAACAGGTACTCATAAACCTTATCCTGAACGCCGTCGACGCCGTTGGCCAGGACGGCGTCATAAGGGTCAGCACCGTTTCTTCCGACAGCAGGGTCCTGCTCTCGGTGGAGGACAACGGCACTGGCATTCCGGAGGGTGAGCTTGAAAACATCTTCAACCCCTTCCACACCACCAAGGCCCGTGGCACGGGGATTGGGCTCGCCATATCGAGGAAGGCGGTGAAGGAGCACGGCGGAGACATCACCGTGAAAAGCGAGCCGGGCAAGGGAAGCGTATTCACCATATCACTGCCGGTAAAGAGATGAAGACATGAAAACAAAGGTCCTCGTAGTAGACGATGAGATGAACATCCTGAAGGTGCTCTCGGCCGCCCTGAAGAGGAGGAGCTTCGAGGTGGAGACTGCCAGGAGCGGAGAGGAAGCCATGGCGAAGTTCAAGGGCGGCTCCTTCGACGCGGTGCTGACGGACTACAAGCTGCCCGGGATAAGCGGGGAAGAGCTCCTCGAAAAGATGAGGGTCGACAAGCCCTCCATTCCGGTCATCCTGCTCACGGCCTACGGCACCATCGACCTGGCCGTAAACGCCATGAAGAAAGGGGCCTACACTTTCCTCACAAAGCCCGTAAACACCGACATCCTGATATCGGTCCTCGGCGAGGCCCTGAGGATCCGCGGAGCGAAGCCCTCAAAGGGAAACGAGGAATGCGTGCAGTTTCTGAACATAGTTAGCCGTTCGGACGTCATGGAGGAGGTTCTCTCCATGGTGAGGCGAATCAGCAAGACCGACGCCAACGTGCTCATCCTCGGCGACAGCGGAACGGGCAAGGAGCTCATCGCCAGGGCCATACATTACAGCTCTCACAAGGCCGGCGGCCCCTTCATACCCCTGGACTGCACGGCCATCCCGCAGGAGCTGATGGAGAGCGAGCTCTTCGGCCACGAAAAGGGGGCCTTCACCTGCGCCTACGAGAGCAAGGTGGGCCTCCTGGAGATGGCGAGCGGCGGCACCATATTCCTCGACGAAATAGGCGACCTGGACTTCTCGCTCCAGAAGAAGCTTTTGAGGTTCCTCCAGGAGAAGGAGTTCTACAAGCTCGGCGGGAAGAAAAGGATCACCGTGGACGCCAGGGTGCTGGCGGCAACGAACCAGGACATAGAGGGGGCCGTCGAAAGGGGCGAGTTCAGGTCGGACCTCTTCTACAGGCTCAACGTCATTACCCTGCGGATACCGCCCCTCAGGGAGAGGAAGGACGACATTCCGCTTCTGGCCGCCCACTTCCTCGACTTCTACAGCAGAAAGAACAAGAAGGACATACGCGGCTTCGACGAAACCGTGATGGACCTCTTCATGGCCTATGACTGGCCGGGCAACGTCAGGGAGCTCGAAAACACCGTGGAGCGCGCGGTCATCCTCTGCCCCTACGACACCATAGGCGACGAGTGCATACCGCGGAAGCTCAGGCTCCTGGCCGAGCACGAAAGGGACTACCGCGACGAGGAATTCAACCTCCTGGACATGGAAAAGAGGTTCCTCATGAAAGCCCTGGAGAAGGCTTCCTGGAACCAGTCCCAGGCATCCAAACTCCTCGGCATTAGCCGAAAGCAGTTTTGCAAAGATATTATAAGAAATGCATATGACTCCGATTATTATTTCATTATTTTACGTTTACTTTCGCCCTTGGAACAGTTTGTGATTACTTCTGTGCATGATAACGGAAGCAATGCGCCCCGAAGAGCTCGACTACTCGATGATAGACCATCCGCTTAGGCCTATTGTGGCCTCCATAAACGATAGCCCGTGGGCCAAGACCGCCGGCTGCTGCGGGGGAAACGCCTGCCACGAGAGCGGTGGCAACTTCTATCTGATCGTCAGGGTCAAGGGGCTGGAGGGCGCGAGAAACTTCCTCAGGTGGCTGGGCCTCTCGCGCTCCCTGGGCTGGGAGGCCTGCATAGAAAACCCCGAGATATCTGCCTACGCGCTTCCCGACGCCGAGATAATCGGCCTTGGCCGCCCGGAGGACGACGATTGGCTGACTTTCGATTTACGCTTCCGCCTGGGCGACGGCCAGCCTGGCAGGGAACAGACCCTTGGCGGCATAAAGGCCCTGGAGGCCGGGTGGGAAGCCTTGATAGGAGGAGGAGTCTATGAAGCCGCTTAAGCTTGCGACCGCTTTCCTCGGATTATTATTCGTCTTTTCCCTGGCCCTCTCCCACGATGCCCCCGCCAGGGAGACGGCAAACACCGCAGTGTACATCTCCTACGACACCCAGTCGCTCGAGGAACTGAGCAACGTGAAGGGAACGGAGCCCCTGGTGGAAGCCCTGGAAAAGAGCCAGGACGACTTCGTCCGCGCCCATGCCGCCCAGCTCCTGGGGGAGTGCGGCGACCCCCTGGCCGTGGACCCGCTGATCTCGGCCCTCGACGACAAGAGCCTCTACGTCAGGGCCTACGCCGCCTGCTCCCTGGCCGAGTACAGTGACCCGAAGATCGTCGGACGCCTGGCTGAGACGCTCAAGGACGCGGAGCCCTTTGTGAGGGCGAACACTGCCTGGGCCCTGGGCCGCCTGAAAGACCCGCGGGCCGTTCAGCCCCTTATTGGCGCCCTGTCTGACGAAACCCCAGAGGTGCGGGCCAATGCGGCATGGGCCCTGGGAGAAATCGGGGAACGCGCTGCCGTGGAGCGCCTTAAGGGGGCCCTCGACGACGAGGACGCTTCCGTGAGGGAGAACTCCGAGCAGGCCCTGAAAAAGATTATGGGGGAGCCCATTTAAGCGCGCCTCCCGCCCTGTCGGATAATCGGCGGTGCCGAAAGCGCCAGATCAACCCATCGAGCCTTGACGCCGGGGAGGCCGGACAGACCGGTCTCCCCTCATATGTTTCCACCCACCCCGGAGTAACGCAAAGAAGCGGTGGCACCGGCCCAACAGTCTATTGACCGGCCGGGCAATTGGCGATATAGTGGGAAAAGAACAGCTCACGGAGGACCACCAGTAATGGCGCACGACGAGGCCTTCAAAACCATCCACAACGGGGTGTTCGTGATAACCACAAAGGAGGGGGACAGGGTAAACGGCATGACCGCGGCCTGGGTGATGAGGACTTCCTTCGACCCGCCCCTGGTGGCGGTTTCGGTAGGGAAATCGCGCTACAGCCACGAGCTTATCGGGAAAAGCGGCGTCTTCGCCGTCAACGTGCTTTCCGAGGGGCAGGTGGGTCAGGGGAAGTTCTTCGGTTTCCGTTCCGGCAGGAACACCGACAAGTTCAAGGGCGTGGAGTACGACTCGGCGGCCACGGGCTCGCCCATCCTCAAGGACATATCCGCATACCTGGATTGCAGGGTCGTGGGCTCCCTGGAGACCGGGGACCACACGATATTCGTCGGCGAGGTGGTCGACTCGCGGGCCCACGGCGGTCGTCCCCCTCTGCCCTTCAGGCGGGAGGACTTCTTCGGCTAGCCCGAAGGCACGTTAGAGGACAATGGAAAAGGCAGGATTCCTGATCTACAACCTGATACTCGCCCTCTGGGTAGGGGGCATCGCGGTGTTTACTTTCGTGGTCACCCCCGTGATCTTCAAATCCTTCTCCAGAGACACGGCCTCGGACATGGTGGGCCGCCTCTTCCCGGTATTCTTCGCCTTCGTCCTTGCGCTCTCCGTGCTGGCGCTGGCGGTGTTTCTCGGCACCTTTGGCCTCGGGCCGGGCGTGTGGAAGAGAGTCTCGCTGGCCCTTCTCTGCGCAGCCGTCGTGATAAATGTGTTCGTTACCTTCAAGCTCTACCCGGAGATGAAGAGCGTCAAGGCCCAGGTCTATTCCTTCGAGGATACGGCGGCGGATTCTCCCGAGAGGAGGAGGTTCGGCGCCCTGCACGGAATAAGCTCGGCCCTGAACCTCCTCGTGCTGCTGGACGGCGTGGCCCTTCTTTTTATAAGCTCGGCGCTTAAGAAATAGGCCCCCCGGGCGGCGCCGTCAGCCAATCCTTTCGAAGACGCTTTTTGAAGCGTTGCAGCGCGGGCATTTCCAGTCCCCGGGGAGTTCCTCGAAGGGCGCCCCCTCCTTGTCCTCCTTGTAGAGCCAGCGGCACATGGAGCACCGCCACACGACGCCGTCCTCCCTGTCGCCGCTCCGCTCCAGGACCTCCCATCCCCTGGCCTCCCACTCCTTCACGGAAGGGGGGATATACCCCGAGTATATTTCCTTGTCCCGGGCATCGGCCACGCTGACCCTGACGGTCACGCCGTCCTTCCTGACCGTATAGCTCCAGGTGAAATTGTCGGCCGTGTCGGGGGTCTCCATCTTCGCGACTAGATCCACGAGGTCCGGGCCCCTCCTCTTGACCTTGGACCAGGAGTAGCAGCACTTGGCCACGGAAGTGCACCCGCACTTGCCGCCGCGGAGCTCGAGGCCGTCCAGCCGGAATCCTCCGGGTATCTTCTCTATCTCAACGGGCACCGGGTCGCCTCCTTTCCTAAGACGTGCCGATTTCTACTCTTTCTTAATCATCGTTCCGGAAGCGCCGCACTTCGGGCATTTCCGGGGCTTGCAGCGACCCTCCTTGGTCGCGCCGCATTTTTCGCACTTGAACACGGCCATCTCGCCCACCTCACTTTCTCAGCTTCTCGAAGTTCTCCCCCTTGAGGGTCTTCTCCATCTCCTTCCTCACGCCAACCCAGACCGGATGTATCTTGCACTGGGAGCTCACGTCGCAGAGCTTCTTGTCGATGGCGCAGACATTGACGGCTATGGGACCCTCGACGGCCACGAGCACGTCGTAGAGGCTAATCTGCCGGGGCTCCCTGGCGAGGCCGAAGCCCCCCCTGGCGCCCCTCTGGGACTTCACTATGCCGGCCTTGGCGAGCTTCTGCAGAATCTTGGCCAGGAAGCTCTGCGGGATGGACATCTCCCGCGCTATCTCTTCTATCATAGTGACCCCGCCGGGCTTGCCAGAAAGGTAATAGACACACCTTATGGCGTAGTCCGCCTGTCTGGTTATCTGCATCATGCCCGATCAGTACGCTTCCGTGTCCTTCAGGACGTCTTCCACGGTCAGCTTATGCCCGAATATCCTGTATATCCATATCTGATACCCAATGACTATGGGCACGAAGACCAGGGCCACTATCGTCATGATCCTGAGCGTATAGAAGCTGGAGGAGGAGTTGAAAGCCGTAAGGCTGTAGGCCGGGTCGAGGCTCGAGGGAATGAGGTTCGGGTAGAGGCCGATCACGCCGGTAGCCGTCACCAGGAATATGGTCGCGCCAGAGGCGAAAAACGCTTTCAGAAACTGGCCCTTCGCGGAGAACACCTTTATGCCCAGAAGCGCCAGCACGCCCAGCGCCGGCACCACGAACATGAATGGAGCTATGATGAAGTTGATGTAGAGGTCCGTGGCGAACTTCGTGTAGGCAAGAAAAGCCACGGCCACCACGAGGAGCAGATACCAGAGGCCCCCGGCCAGCCTGGCCGCCCTCTCGCCAACAACTCCCCCGGCCCTGGCGGAGAGCCAAAGGGCCCCGTGCTCCATGAACAGGAGGACGAACAGCACACCCGTGAGGAGCCCATAGGGGTTAAGCAGCGCCACGAGCGACCCGTGGTAACCCTCGCCATCCATCGGAAGACCCTGGAAGATGTTGCCGAAGGCGACCCCGAAAAGCAGGGCCGGCAGGAAGCTCCCCAGGAATATGGCCCCATCCCAGACACTTCTCCAGGACTGGGCCTCGCCCTTCCCCCTGAACTCGAAGGCCACGCCCCTGACAATCAGGGCGAAGAGTATAAGGAGCAGGGGCGTATAGAGATAGCTGAACATCAGGGCGTAGGTCGTCGGAAAGGCGGCGAAGGTCGCGCCGCCGGCCGTTATGAGCCAGACCTCGTTTCCGTCCCAGACCGGCCCCACCGTGTTGACCACCAGCCTTCTTTCGCCGTCGTTCTTCGCTATGAAGGGATGTAGAATCCCCGCTCCCAGGTCGAATCCGTCGAGCACGAAATACATCGCCCATAGGACGCCCCACAATATGAACCAAGTGACTTGGAATGCCATTTTTCATACCTCCTTATCGGGTACCGAATCGATGACTTTCGGGGTCATGATGCCGGCCCCTTCTTGGAGAATCTAGCCAGAAGATAAATGTCCACCACCCCGAGAAATCCGTACAGGAACGTAAACCCTATAAGCGAGCCCCAGACCTGGGGCACAGTGATGGCCCCGGAGACGGCGTCCTCGGTCCTGAGCACCCCATACACTATCCAGGGCTGCCTTCCCACCTCGGCCGCTATCCAACCCAGCTGGGTCGCGATATAAGGGAGCGGTATCGCATATAGCATCACCCTGAGAAACCACGGCACCGATTCGAGCCTGTCCCGCCGGGAATAGAAATATGCCAGGAGGGCAAGCAGGATGAAGAGCATCCCCAGCCCCACCATGAGCCTGAAGCTGGCGAAGGTCGGGAGCACCGGGGGCCTGTCCTGCGGTGGAAAGTCCTTCAGGCCCTTCACCTCGGCGTTCCAGTCCCTGTATGAAAGGAAGCTCAGGAGCTTAGGTACGCCTATGGCCTCCACGGCGTTCCGCTCGTTCCGGGGGTCCGGGATTACCAGGAGGTACATGGGAGCCCCCCTCTGCGTCTCCCACACGGACTCCATCGCCGCGAGCTTTGTGGGCTGCGTCCTGGCCACTTCGGAGCCGTGGAAGTCTCCCACGACGACCACAAGTATGGAGGAGACCAGGGCGAAGGCGGCGGCCATCCCGAAGGAAGCCTTGAAGAACTTCAGCTCCCTCTTTCTAAGGATGTGGTAGGCCGATACGCCCATGACGAAAAAGGCGGCCACCACGTAGCCTGAGACCAGGGTGTGGCCGAACTTGAGCCAGCCGTACGGGTTGGTGACCAGGGCCGCGAAGTCCACCATCTCGGCCCGGCCGTTTCTGATCTCGTAGCCCACGGGGTGCTGCATCCAGCCGTTGGCAAGGAGTATCCAGAGGGCCGAGAGGTTCGTCGCGATTGCCACGAGCCAGATGGACAGGGCGTGGACTCCCTTGGAGACCCTGTTCCAGCCGAAGATCCAGAGCCCTATGAACGTCGACTCCAGGAAGAAAGCCACCGTGGCCTCGATGGCCAGGGGGGCGCCGAAGATGTCGCCCACGTATTTTGAGTATTCCGCCCAGTTCATGCCGAACTGGAACTCCAGAGTAATCCCCGTGACGATGCCTATGGCGAAGTTGATGAGGAAGAGTTTACCCCAGAACTTCGCCATCCTCTTGTACATCTCGTCGCCGCTCCTGACGTACTTGGTCTCCATGTAGGCTACGAGCACGGAAAGACCAAGGGTGAGCGGGACGAAGATGAAATGGAACGCCGCAACTACTGCAAACTGCAGCCTGCTCAGATCCAGAACATCCATAACCTTACCCCTCCAAAAGCGTGATTAGCCGCCTCTCCCCATTCAGGACTTATTTAGTCCTGTTTTATCACGCTTGCCTTTTATTTGTCAAGCATTTTCTCGAACCGGGGCAGCGGAAGCCATACCCCTCCCGTATCTCCCAGATCGGCCCCGGACAGTAAGGAAAAAACATAACCCCTCAGTCAATTTATAGCCCCACGGGAGGGTCTTGTCAAGAAAACAATTCACGTCTCCCCGAGGGCGAGCCGCGGAGGAGGGGGCCTAGGACATCGGCCGCGAGAGCGGATTCTTCTCGTCAGTTGCGGCAAGCCGCGCCAGGAGATATGATTTCCATATGGCGTCAATTCTTTCCGTACCGGTAATCCTGCTTCTGGCCCTGTCTTCCGTAGAAGCCGCGGCCGCGGAGTGCGAAGTCACAGGTTTCTCGCCCTACGAGGACGTGAGAATCACCAGGGATGACTCCGGCTTTCTCTTCCAGGAGATACACAAGTGCGCGGAGGTTACTTTCCGTAACACGGGCTTTCGCGGAAGATACGCCACAAGCTACAGGTTCAAGGCGATATTCGACGACGGGAGATCCGGGGAGACTTGGATGGAGCTCGAAGACAGGGCCGACAGGTTCAGGCGCCTCGAGCCCGGCGAGGATTTCACGGCCTACGGATGCTTCGGGCCGAAAGACGCGGAAATAGTGGACGTGGAGTGCGAATAGCCGCGCAGGCCAGTGTCATCCCTTTCGACCACGGCCCTCGTGCCCCTTCCTTCAACTTCGTGCCCTCCCGGGGTCCGACCTCTGGGGGCAGGCATTCCCACGAGCCGGACTATAGGCCTTTCCTCTCGAACCAGCGGAATAGAAGGAGAGTGCCGACGACTATGACGGGGATTACGAACCAGTGGTTTACTCCGATGACGTCGGGCAGTGTGATGCTCCCATATACGCCCCACTTGAGGACGGTGCCCTTCATGAAAGGGTACGCCTCGGCATAGGCCGCGGCCCCGGCGAGCATTCCGAGGATTCCCCAGGCGGCGTCCCACCTACCCTCTCCCAGAGCGCCCAGGGAGGTGCCCGGGCAGTAGCCCAGGAGTCCCCAGCCGGCCCCGAAGATGAGCCCTCCGATGATGTTTGAACCGAGCATCGCGGGCTTTATGCCCAACTGCACTACGCCGAGGTCTTTTAAAGCGTAGATGCCGACCATTCCCACCAGTATGGTGGAGAGCATGAACTTGACGATGGTCATGTCCTTAAGCCTAAGGGCTCCGACCTGCTTGTCGTATCTCAGCACCCTTCCCTTCTGGAGGAAGAAGCCGAAGAGGATGCCGGTGATTATTCCATAAAGGAGCATCACGGGCGTTCGCCTCCCGAATAAAGGATGCGGGCCACCGCTATGCCCCCCACGAAGAAACAGACCAGGGCTATGTAGCCGCTGACCGCAAGCTGGAGCACACCGCTCAGCCCGTGCCCGCTCGTTCAGCCGCCGGCCAGGCGCGCCCCGAAGAGAAGCACGGCCCCTCCGACGAAGGCTGTGAAGGCCCTAAGTCCCACGCCTCCGCCGAAGTGGCCCCGCCACATGTCGGGCACCGCATGGACCCTGAAGGAGCCGGAGGTCACGGCGGAGATGAAGGAGCCCAGCATGATACCCAGGACGAACATCCACTGCCATTCTACCTTGGGGGTCTCCCTTAGGAAGTACTCCAGCCGCGAGACGTGCTCGGGCGAGAAGAGCTTCTCCAGCATGCCGGCCGAGCGCACGAAGCTCGTGGAGGCGCCGACGTATTTCCCGGCGACGACCACCGAAAGTACCACCACTACGCCGGCCAGCGCTCCGGCCAGGTAGGGGTTCCAGCCTCCGTCTCCTCCGTCTTTCACCATGGCATTCAATTTATAAGTAATTCATAGCGCATCCCGGGAAGGCTGTCAATCCGTCCCCTGTCTCAAGGGCGCAGGCCCCCCGCCCGGGAGAGCTTAATCGCCTATGAAGCACCCCGGGTCCTCGGCAAGCATGCTTCCGCTTTTTGCGTAGGCGATGCCCCGGCAGCCCCGGCAGGCGGCTTCCGCCTGTCCCTCAGGGCGCCGAGCGTTTCAGAGGTGGCCCAGATCTCTCGCACGGAGTCCTCAAGGACGTTGCCGAGCGCGACCGGGAGCCTCCTGCAAGGCAGGACAGTGCCGTCGGATAGCATGGTGAGGCCCGAAATCCCGGCGGCGCACCCGCCCAGGGGAACCGTGCCGGCGTCACCTCTGTCGGGCAGGGTGGAGTGCATGGCCACGGGGTCGCCGGTGACAATGCCCAGGTACTTGGGCTTAAGCGAAAAGATAGCCTCGTAGAGGTCCTTGAGCTGCCCCTTGTCGAGGGACTGCCCCATGAGCTCACGGCCCCTCCCGGAGGGCACGAGCCTCGAAAAGCCGAGCCTCTGGACGCCGCACTCCTCAGCCAGAACCACGAGCTCCATGAACCTCGGGGCGTTGAGCCTCGAAAGGGTGGCGTTAAGCGTAACCGTAAGGCCCGCGGCCAGGAGGTTTTCCACCCCGCGCATGGAGGAAGAAAAACTGCCCCGCCCGCGAATGGCCTCGTGCACGTCCTCCGGCCCCTCCACGCTCACCTGGACCCCGCGCACCCCGAGGTCGGCGAGCCCCCGGGCCCTCTGCCGGTCCACGAGGGTCCCGTTAGTGAGGAGATACAGCGCGAAGCCCCGGCGGATGAACTCCTCCATTACGGCAAAGAGGTCTTTTCGCAGGAGAGGCTCTCCACCGGAGATGTTGGCGCTGGGGGAGAACTTCATGCCGTAGGCCTCCGACCACTCCCCTATCATGTCCGAGACCTCGGCCACCACCGAGAGGGCCTGGCGCTGGGACATCTCGTCCGCCGCGCTGTCGCCCTGGTAGCAGTGCCTGCAGCGGAGGTTGCACCTCTCGGTGAGGTGCCATTGCACGAAGAATTCGTGGGCCTGGGTGACGGACATGTATCTTAGCCCCCCTCCGCCAGGTCCGCCTCGGCGCAAAGGGTGATGCGAACCTCCCTGCCGGCGACGAAGCCGCCCTTTTCCATCTTTACGTTCCAGGTCATGCCGAAGTCCTCGCGGTTTACCGACGTAGAGGCCCTGAAGCCCAGGGTAGTCTCGCCCCAGGGGCTACTTATGGGGCCCAGGCACTCCGCGTCGAGAACCACGGGCCTTTCTAAGCCCCGGATGAAGAGAGTGCCGTGGAGCTTGCAGCTGTTGAGGCCCGTAAGCTCTACAGCGCCGCTATTGAACTTTATCTCGGGGAATTTCTCCACTTCCAGGAAGTCGGCGCTCTTCAGGTGCTCGTTGCGTTTCGTTATGCCCGTGGTCATAACCGAGGCGTGGATAGTCACCTCGGCGGAAAGCGACTTCAGATCCGGCGGGTCGAAGTATATCGTGCCGCTTATGCTGTTGAACTGTCCGTGGACATCGGTAACCATAAAGTGCCTCACCGCGAAGGCCGCCACCGTGTGGTCGGGGTCGATTATCCATCTGGCCATGCCTGACTCCGAAAAACATATTTTAGGTTTAAGTGCAATTTAGAGGGCTGGGAAGGACATTAGAAATGGGGCAACCATTCGCCCGCAAGCCCGATGCCCTTCCGCCCTGTCCTTGGCTGCCGGACCGGCAGCGTCTAGCTCTTTCAACTGCTTCATTTCCGGCATACCTTGCCGGGATTTTCCTTTGTCGCCTTCTTTAGCGCCTCCCAGAAGGACGCCTCTTTCCTCAGGGCCTCTCTGTCAAGGGCCTTCTTCATCCCCTTCACCTCCTTTCCATTGGGAATTCAAGCCGGCGGAACCCGGTCATGGATAAACGCTATCACACAGTCCGGGGTCGTGCAACAGGGTCTCTCCCAAGAAGGCGGAGCAATTTCAAACCATGCCCGCCTCTATGAGGGGTGAGATGCGGCGGCTATTCCGAGACTTCCAGGAGCTCCATCTCGAAGGTAAGGGTCTTGCCGGCAAGGGGGTGGTTGGCGTCGAGGGTGATGCTGTCCTCGGTTACCTCAGATATCACGGCCTCGAGCATGCCGCCGTCGGGCTGACGGATGTTTACGAAAACGCCCTCCATAGGCCTCCTCGGGGGGGATGCTCACGGTCTTCGTCTCGCCGGGGGACATGCCTAGGACGGCGTTTTCAAAACCCTTTATGAGGCGCCCCTGCCCCACGGTAAATTCAAGGGGCTGGCCGCGCTCACGAGAGGAGTCGAAGACCCTGCCGTCCTCGAACTTCCCGATATAGTTCACTTTTACCCTGTCTCCCTTGCCGGCCTTCCTCATATAATGCCTCCTTGCACGCAATGATTATAAAAAGAAGCATTTTATGGAAGCAAGGGCGGGCCGGTCAAGCTACTGCTAATCGGGCCTCCCCAAACCCTCGGCCAAGTATAAACCCTACACCTTGTCATCGGGTCAAGGCTCGTAGGATATAGCCCTGGATAATAGTCAAATAGCGATTCTATTTCGGGGACTTAAGCAGGCGGACCGCCCGCTCAGGCAATGGAGCCCACTCACGTGGAGCCCTGGCCGGCGGTGCATCCGAAACAGTGGTCCCCCACCGCGATCCTGCGGCTGGAGAGTCTCCGCAGGTCGAAGTCGCCGATGTTTTCGGGGCAGCCCTCGGCGACCTTTAGGCCCAGCACCAGGTTGAAGTCGCAGTCGTAGAGAGAGCCGTCCCAGCCCACGCTCAGGAGGTGCCTGCACATTAGGCCGTCGAGCGTGAAGAGCCTGCTGAAGGAGATGCCGAACTTCTCCCCGAGCTCCCTCTTGTATTCGCCCTCCAGGGTCTCCTGCGCCGGGGGGAGGAAGGCCCCGGGTGGATTGTAGACGAGGTTGAGGAGCATGCCCCCTTCGTCGGCGCCGAAGCCGAGGGAGTTGAGCTTTCTCAGGGCCTCGATGCTCTTTCGGAACGTGCCCTCGCCCCTCACCCTGTCCACCCCGCTTTCCATGTAATAAGGTAAAGAGGCTACCACTTCGACCCCGTGTTCCGCATAAAACTCCGGCAGGTCCTCCATCCCCTCCTCGAAGAAAATCGTCAGGTTGCTCCTGGCGATAACCCTCTTTTCAAGCCTCCGCGCCTCCGCGACGAGCATGCTGAATTGCGGGTTGAGCTCCGGAGCCCCTCCCGTGAGGTCGAGGGCGGGGATGTCGCTATGGGCGAGGACGGAAATCACCCTTTCGGCCGTCTCTTCACCCATCAACTCGCCTCTGGCGGGGCCGGCCTCCACGTGACAGTGCTTGCAGGCCATGTTGCAGCGGAACCCGAGGTTGACCTGGAGGACCTCTATGCCCTCCGCCGCCAGGGGCCCTCCCCTCGCCGCCAGCACCTTCTCCTGGAAGTTGCTCGAGGATTCCCTTGCCGCCGTGGAAGACATTTTAGAAGGAGACCTTTGCCACCGCGTTGTGGGCCTGGATGCCGTGTATCAGCGAGGCCCCTCCCCTTACAGCCGAAGCAACATGGACCGCCTCGGTCATGTGCTCCAGGCTCATCCCCTCCTCCAGGCACGACTGCGCGTAGGCGTCTATGCAATAGGGACATTGAATCGCATGGGCCACGGCGAGCGCTATCAGGACCTTCTCTCGCTTCGTTAGGGCGCCGGGCTCAAGCGAAGCGCCGTACCAGGCCATGAATTTCTTGAAGAGCTCCGGGCTGTGCTTTCCGATGTCTCCGAACCTGCCCAAATCCTCAGCCTTGTAATAACCGCTCATTCGGCACTACCTCCTGTCGTGGCAATTTTGCAAACATATTTTATATATATACTTATAGCATAACTGCCCGAGCGGCTCAAATTCCGTGTCAAGATTAACCTGAATCCGTGCTGGGCTTCCGTAAGCTCTATTACACGAAGTGCCTGAAGCACCAACTCCGAGTTGAAACAGGTTGCAAGCTTCACTTCATAACACGGCAAGCCACGCTTCGGCTGTTTCAACTCAGAGCAGATTCCCCTTTACAAGATGCTGCATTCTGCTACAATTCCTGTAAAAGGCGGTGGGGGGAGAGCCTTGCTTTACTGCATTAATCCCATGAGGTTTGGGCTCCGCGTTCCAGCGCTACAAATCCGGAAAAGGAGAGGCAGAGATGGCAGGCAACACTATAGCGGAACTGACTAGGCTGGGACAGGACGTCTGGATTGACAACCTCAGCAGGGAGCTCATCGAGTCCGGCGAACTCAAGCGGCTCACAAACGAAGTGGGCATAACCGGCGTGACCTCTAACCCGACCATCTTCCAGAAGGCCATAAGCGGAAAGGACGATTACGACGAGTCCATCAGGCGGCTCCTGGGTCTGAATGTCTCCGACCCCAAGGAGTTGTTCTTTCAGCTCGCCTTCGAGGACGTGGGCGCCGCCGCCGACCTGCTCCGCCGAAAGTACGAGGAGAGCCGCGGGCGCCACGGCTTCGTCAGCATAGAGGTCGCGCCCGACCTGGCTTACGACACCGAGACCACCATCTCCGAGGTGAGGTGGATATTTTCCTCCCTGGGGAGGAAGAATGTCATGGTCAAGGTGCCGGCCACGAAGGAGGGCCTGCCTGCCATAGAGCAGCTCACGGCCGACGGCGTAAACGTCAACGTCACGCTGCTTTTCTCTGTTAAGCGCTACGAAGAAGTGGTCGATGCTTACATGAAGGGCATCGAACGCAGAATAAGCCAGAACCACGCCGTAGGCGAGATAGCCTCGGTGGCCAGCTTCTTCGTAAGCAGGGTGGACACCCTCGTGGACAAGCTCCTGGATGAAAAGATACAGGGCGCCTCGTCGGATGCCGAAAAGAAGAAACTCGGCGGCCTCAGGGGCAAGGCGGCGGTCGCAAACGCCAGGCTCGCCTACGAAAAGGGAGAAGAGATAAGGAACTCCGAGCGCTTCAAGTCCCTGGCCGTGCGTGGGGCGAACTGGCAACGGCTGCTCTGGGGCAGCACCAGCACCAAGGACCCGGCTTACAGCGATATAAAGTATGTCCAGGAGCTCATAGGCCCGGACACGGTGAACACCATGCCCAACGACACCATTGGTGCCTACCTGGACCACGGAGATCCGAAGGTAACGATAAAAGACGACGGGGGCTCGGCGGAGGAGCTTTTCGGAGAGCTGCGCTCGGTGGGAATCGACATCGGGGAAGTGACCGCCGAGCTGGAGAAAGAGGGCGTGAAGAAATTCGCCGACTCATATTTTGCGCTCCTTGACGAGATATCCAAGAAAAGGGACAAGCTCGTCGCATAGGCTCGGAGGCTTCTTATGCAGATAGGCATGATAGGGCTCGGCAAGATGGGCATGAACATGGCCCGGAGACTGCTCCGGGGCGGCCACGCCGTCGTGGCCTACAACCGCTCGCCGGGCAAGGTGGACGAGATAGTCAAGGAAGGCGCCTCGGGCGCCTACTCGGTCGAGGAACTCGCGGAGAAGCTAAGGCCGCCGCGCGTCGTGTGGATGATGCTTCCGGCGGGAAAGCCCGTGGAGGATATGATAGGCACGCTCGGCGGTCTCCTTCGGAAGGGAGACATAATCGTCGAGGGCGGCAACAGCCATTACACGGGCGACGTCCGGCACGCCGAGGAACTCAGCGCCCAGGGCATCAAGTACATCGATGCGGGAGTAAGCGGGGGCATCTGGGGCCTCGAGGTCGGCTACTGCATGATGCTCGGGGGAGACGAAAAGGCTTATAAAAAAATAGTCCCCCTCCTTAAGACCCTGGCGCCCAAGGACGGCTTCCTCTACTGCGGACCCACCGGGGCAGGGCACTTCGTGAAGATGGTACACAACGGCATCGAGTACGGGATGCTGGGGGCCTACGGCGAGGGTTTCGAGATACTGGACTCCTCGCCCTACTCCGATAGCTTCGATTACTCGAAGATCGCCCACCTGTGGAACCAAGGGAGCGTGATAAGGTCCTGGCTTCTGGAGCTGGCGGAGGACGCCTTCAGGAGGGACGCCTCGCTTTCCAAGCTCCAGGCCTACGTCGAGGACTCGGGCGAGGGACGGTGGACGGTCCAGCAGGCGGTGGAATCGGCGGTCCCGGCGCCGGTGATAACCGCTTCGCTCTACCAGCGCTTCCGCTCCCGCGACGAAAACTCCTTCGCCGAAAGGCTCATCGCCGCCCTCCGGGACGAGTTCGGGGGCCACGGCTTCAAGGCCAGGGAGAAGAGAGTGAAAAAGAAGAAGGGCGGATGAGCACCGTCGAAGGCAGGATGGAGGTCAGGGGCGAGGTCCTGAGCCCTGCACCGGGCGAATGCAAGATCGAGGTCCCGGCCCCCTTCGGCATCGTGATATTCGGCGCCTCGGGAGACCTCACCCAGCGGAAGATAATCCCCGGGATTTACAGGCTCAGGCGTCACGGCTTCCTGCCCGAGAGCTTCTTCGTGGTCGGCGCGGCGCGAAGCGAGATGAGCGACGAGGATTTCAGGGAAAAGATGCTCGGCGCTGTCAAGGAGTTCCTCCCCGACGATTTCGACAAGGGCTCGTGGAAAGAGTTCGCCCAGCGCCTGCGCTACTGCCGGATAGATTACGACGAGGCGGCCACTTACAGGAAGATAAAGGAGACGGTAGATCCCCTGGAGGAGAAATACAAAACCGGCGGAAACAGGATATTTTACCTCGCCGTTCCGCCCGAGGCCTACGAGACGGTCATCCTGAACCTGGGCGAGGCGGGGCTTTCGGAGGAAAGGCAGGGTTATTCCCACGTCGTCATAGAAAAGCCCTTCGGAAGGGACACCGATTCCGCCCGCCGTCTAAACGCGGCCCTGGCCAAGTCTTTCGAGGAAAGACAGATCTACAGGATGGACCACTACCTGGCCAAGGAGACCGTCCAGAACATCCTGTTCTTCAGGTTCGCAAACTCCATATTCGAGCCCCTCTGGAACCGCCGCTACGTAGACCACGTGCAGATAACCGTGGCCGAGACCATCGGCGTGGAACACAGGGCCGGCTACTACGAGAGCTCCGGGGTCCTGAGGGACATGTTCCAGAACCACCTCTTCCAGCTCCTGGCCCTGATGGCCATGGAGCCGCCCCCGGCCTTCGAGGCAGACAGGGTGCGGGACGAGAAGGTCAAGGTCTTCCGCTCGATAAGACCCTTCCCCCTCGAAGCGCTCAAGGAGCACGTGGCCCTCGGCCAGTACGGAAGCGGCTCCGTGGACAGCCAGGAAGTCGTGGGCTACAGGGGCGAGGACGGGGTGAACCCGGCCTCGAAAACGCCCACTTTCGCGGCCCTGAAGGTCCTCATAGACAACTGGCGCTGGAAGGGCGTGCCCTTCTACATCCGCTCGGGAAAGAGGCTCGCCAGGAAAAAGGCCTACATAGCCATCCATTACAAGCAAGTCCCCCACCTGATGTTCAAGGACATCCTCGAAGAGACCATAGAGCCAAACACCCTGGTCGTGCGGGTGCAGCCCGACGAGGGCATTAACCTAGAGTTCCAGACGAAGATCCCCGGCACGAGGCTGTGCCTTAACAGCGTGCTAATGAACTACTCCTATCCTAAGGTCTTCACTCTGGAGGCCTACGAGAGGGTACTGCTCGACTGCATGCAGGGCGACCAGATGCTCTTCGTCCGGGAAGACGGGGTGGACGCCTCCTGGAGGATCCTGACGCCCCTCATAGAGAAGCTCGAGGCGGAATCCGGAAGGCTGAATTTCCCCAACTACCGGGCCGGCTCTGAAGGCCCCCCGGAGGCCGACAAGCTCATAGAGGCGGACGGAAGGAAGTGGCGTCCCCTCTGAGGACCGATATCCATGTCTCGGAGGATTTGGAGAAACTGAGCCTCCGCGCCGCCGAGATCTTCGTATCCTGCTCGGGAGAATCCATCACTTCGAAGAAGAACTTCAGGGCCGCCCTCTCGGGGGGCTCCACGCCCAAGAGACTCCACGCCCTTCTCGCTAGCGAGCCCTTTCGCAGCCGGGTGGACTGGCGGGGGGTGGAGGTTTTCTTCGGCGACGAGCGCTGCGTGCCCCCCGAGCACCGGGACAGCAACTTCGGGGCCGCCAACGAGGCCCTCCTCTCTCGCGTCCCTGCCAGGGCGCACCGCATCCTGGGGGAGCTTCCTCCCCGCGAGGCGGCCCTGCGCTACGAGGAGGAAGTTCGCCGGGCCTTCGGCTTCGAGGCGGGCGTCCCCTCCCTCGACCTCGTCTATCTTGGCCTGGGCGCGGACGGCCACACGGCCTCTCTATTCCCCGGCACGGCGGCCCTCGACGAGACCGAGAGGCTCGCCGTGGAGGTCTACGTCGAGAGGCTCGAAAGCTGGCGGGTGACGCTGACCCTCCCAGTCCTGAATGCCGCAAGGAAGGTCGTCTTCCTCGTTTCGGGCAGGGCTAAAGCCGAGATAGTCAGGGAGGTAATCGCGGGGCCCGACGGCGGATACCCCGCCTCTCTCGTGAGGCCCACCGGGGGTAGCGTCCTCTGGCTCCTGGACAGGGCCGCCGCCTCGCTCCTTTAGCCCCGGGGGATTATGAAGAAGAAATTATTGCCGCTGCCGCCCTCCACGGCCTCGTAGCCCACCTCGCCGCCGTGGAGCTCGATGACGTTCTTCACGAAGCTGAGGCCGTGGCCGGTGCCCGAGGTCCTGCGGGCCTCCTTGCCTCTGAAGCCCTCGGTGAAGAGCTTCTTGCGCTCCTCGGGCACGAGGTGGGGACCCGTGGAAAAGACGTTGTACTTAGCCCCGTCCTTGCCGGGGCCGAAGTAGTCTTTCAGTATCTCGTGCCCGTAGGATATGTACTTGGCCCTGCCGCCCGGGGGGGCCTCCACCGGCCTGGCGTATTTGACGGCATTGGAGAAGAGGTTGGCGTAGACCTGGGCCATGAGGCCCACGTCCACCAACTCGGCGGCCTCCTTTTCGGGGACCCCGCTTGAGGCCGTGTCCACCTCTATGCCCATGGCCCTCAGCTTGTCGGAGTAGCGCTCCAGTTGCGGCCTGATGACGTCGCGGTACATGTTGCAGCGCTTGGTCCTGAGAACGAGGCGCCCCTTGTCGAAGTGGCTGCGCCGGAGCAGGGTCTCGAGGAAAAGGCTCATGTTGCGGTAGTGCCTCTCTATGTTTTCGAAGTCGGACTGGAGCCCCCGGCTCGCGTCCTTGAGGTCCTCGATCGCGACGCATAACGGATTGTCCGGGCTGAGCCCCTCCCTCTCGCAGTAGTCCGACAGCAGGCCCTCTACCTCCTTCATGGTCGACAGCTTCGCCTTCAGATCCCTGAGGTAGAGCTTGTAGACCATGTTGGGGGCTATGATGTTGTGCTCTATGTCCGCCACCAGGGTGCGGATGAAGCGTAGGTGCTCGACGTTCTTTTCCGCCAGGAAGCGGTTGTGGATGTTAAAGCCTATGCGGCCCGCGTACTTCTCAAAGAATAGCACCCTGTGGGGGTCCAGGTCCCCGGCGGGATAAATCTCCAGCAGGCCCAGGACGTTCCTCTCCGCCTTCAGGGGAAGCTCCTCGACGAGCGACTCCTTGCCGTGTATCGTCAGCACCAGGCGGTCGTCGGAGAAATACGGCCTATCCGAGGGGCTAATCTCCTCGGGCGGAGGCTTCCGGAGCTGCTCGTCCTCCGTGCTTGAGGCGAGGGCCAGCCTCCCGGACCTGGGGCTCATGACATAGAGCCTCGCCTTGAGCGAGAAGAAGGCCCGGGGGATGAGCACGCACAGCCTGTAGAGGTCCTCAATGTCGTCGAATTCCTGGGCTAGGTCGAAAAAGGTCTTGAAGGCGGTGTTCTCGGTCTCTCCAAAACCGTAACCCAGATAGTTTTGCTTCTTCTGCTCGATGCGCTCGGCTATGTATCCATATGGATGCATTTCCCCCGGTGACCCCCTCATAACATTATGTCAAAAACTCGGGCTTTTTTTAAGGGGGAGAAAACCTTTTTTTCCCCGGTCTCGACAGTAATGTCTGTCGCCTCCGGCAGAAATTCTCGCACTAGGCGGAGACCCTGCTATAATCTAACCATGGAGTGTCCGCGCGACGGAAAGAATCTGTCCCCGGTGCGCTACGAAGACGGCGTCATGGCCGACGCCTGCCCCGAGTGCAAGGGCCTGTTC
>JARRNG010000074.1:0-9749 GCA_037385265.1 Nitrospirota bacterium | reverse complement strand
CAACATCTCGCTTGAGGCGGAGCTGATAAGCCCCATCGCCATGGAGGAGGGCGTTCGCTTCGCCATCCGCGAGGGCGGCAGGACCGTGGGCGCAGGAGTCGTCGCGGAGGTCATAGCGTAAGAAGCCCCTATGAACGAGAAGATCAGGATAAAGCTCAGGGCGTATGACCACAGGGTCCTCGACCTCTCGGTCAAGGAGATAGTGGACACGGCGCACAGGACCGGCGCGAGGATAGCCGGGCCGGTGCCGCTTCCCACGAAGATAAACAAGTACACGGTGCTCCGCTCGCCCCACGTGGACAAGAAGTCGAGGGAGCAGTTCGAGATAAGGACCCACAAGAGGCTGATAGACATATACGACGCCACGCCGCAGACGGTGGACGCCCTCATGAAGCTGGAGCTCGCCGCGGGCGTGGACGTGGAGATAAAGCTGTGACGGGGATACTCGGAAAAAAGCTCGGCATGACCCAGGTCTTCCGCGAGGACGGCACGGCGGTTCCCGTGACCGTCATCGAGGCGCAGCCGGGCTGCGTGGTGCAGGTGAAGACCAGGGAGCGCGACGGCTACGAGAGCGCCAAGGTCGGGTTCTTCGAGGAGAAGAAGGCCAAGAGGGTCACGAGGCCCATGAAGGGCGTCTTCGAGAAGGCGGGACAGAAGCCCTACCGGGTGCTGAGGGAGTTTCCCATGGAAGGCCTGGGCGTGGGCGACATGGTGACGGTGGAGAAGTTCCAGAAGGGCGACACCGTGAGCATAAGCGGGATCTCCAAGGGCAAGGGCTTCCAGGGCGCCATGAAGCGCCACAACTTCGCCGGCGGCCCGGGCTCCCACGGCTCCATGTTCAACCGCGCCGTGGGCTCCATCGGCGCCAGTTCCTACCCCTCGAGGGTCTGGAAGAACCAGCGGATGCCCGGCCACATGGGTTCCGAGAGGGTCACCCTCAAGAACGCCAAGGTCGAGGACGTGAGGGTGGAGCAGAACCTCATCCTCGTGAAGGGGGCCGTCCCCGGGGCGAAGAACTCCATAGTGGAGCTGAGGAAGGAAGACTGACGATGCCGAAGGTTCAGGTCATAGACACCGCCAACAAGCCTCGGGGCGAGATGGACCTACCCGAGGAGTTCTTCGGCATAAGGAACCGCCAGGGCCTCCTGCACGAGTCGGTGGTAAACTACCTGGCCAACCAGAGGCAGGGGACGCACGCCACCAAGACCAAGGGCAAGGTGTCGGGCGGAGGAAAGAAGCCCTATCGGCAGAAGGGCACGGGGCGCGCCAGGGCCGGCAGCATACGCTCTCCCCTCTGGAAGGGCGGCGGAACCACCTTCGGCCCCGGCCCGAGGGACTACTACTTCTCGATGCCCAGGCAGGCCAGGAAGCTGGCCCTCTACGCGGCCCTTTCGGTCAAGATAGCCGACGGCGAGGTCACCGTGGTGGACTCGATAGACATAGATGAGCCCAAGACCAGGCAGATGGTGGAGATACTTGACAACCTGGAGCTCTCGGGGGAGAGCCTGCTCGTGGTGGTGGGCGAGCCCGGGGCTGCCCTGGCGCTATCGGCCAGGAACATACCCGAGGTCAGGCTGATGAGGGCCCGGGACCTCCATGCCTACGACGTGCTGGCGAGGCGCAGGGTCCTCATAACCAAGGAGGCCCTCCAGACGCTCCAGGAGCAGGCCGAGAAATGAAGAACGTGTATTCGGTCATAAAGAGGCCCCTGGCCGTGGAGGAGATCTTCAAGGTCAAGGTGGAGGGCATACACACCGTGAAGCTCCCGGGGAAGTGGAAGACCTACGGGCGCTCGCAGGGCAAGAGGCCCGCGAAGAAGAAGGCGATAATAACGCTCAAGAAGGGCGAGAAGCTCGATTTCATAGAGGGGACATAGGATATAAGATGGGTGTGAGGATATATAAGCCTACGTCGCCTGGCCGCAGGGGCCAGTCGGGGTTCGACTTCGCGGAGATAACCACCGACAAGCCCTACGCCCCCCTTGTGAGGCCGCTCAAGAAGACCGGCGGCAGGAACGCCAGGGGCCGCGTCACGGCGTGGCAGCGGGGCGGCGGCGCTAAGCGCTCCTACAGGCTGATAGACTTCAAGCGCGACAAGACCGACGTGGCGGCCGTGGTGGAGACGATAGAGTACGACCCCAACCGCTCGGCGCGGATAGCCCTGGTGAAGTACCGCGACGGCGAGAGGAGATACATCGTGGCCCCCCTGGGGCTCAAGGTGGGCGACGAGGTGGTCTCGGGCGAAAGCGTGGACATCAAAAACGGAAACGCCCTCCCCATCAGGTCCATCCCCTTGGGCACCTTCGTGCACAACATAGAGCTCAGGCCGGGCGGAGGGGCAAAGCTGGCCCGCAGCGCGGGGGCCACGGCCCAGTTGGTGGCCAAGGAGAAGAGCTACGCCCACGTGAAGCTCGGCTCGGGCGAGGTGAGACTCGTCCCCGTGGAGTGCAGGGCCACCGTAGGCCAGGTCGGAAACATCGAGCACGAGAACATCTCCATCGGCAAGGCGGGGAGGACCAGGAGGCTCGGCAGGAGGCCCAACGTGAGGGGCGTGGTCATGAACCCCATCGACCATCCCCTGGGCGGCGGCGAGGGCAGAAGCTCCGGCGGCCGGCCGGCGTGCTCCCCCTGGGGCAAGCCCGAAGGGGTGAGGACCAGGAAGAACAAGAGGACCGACAAGTTCATAGTCAGGAGAAGGAAGAAGAAGTAATGCACAAGAGGCTTTCTCAGGAGGTAGCAAGTGCCCAGGTCGCTTAAGAAGGGACCGTTCGTCGACGAGAAGCTGATGAAGAAGGTCAACAAGATGATCGAGACCGGAGAGAAGAAGATCGTCAAGACCTGGTCCAGGCGCTCCACCATAGTGCCGGAGTTCATCGGGTACACCTTCGCCGTCCACAACGGCAAGAAGTTCATCCCGGTCTACGTCACCGAGAACATGGTGGGCCACAAGCTCGGGGAGTTCTCTCCCACGAGGACCTACAAGGGCCACGCCAAGGGCAAGTAAGAGAGATGGAAAAGAGGGCCGTACATAAATACGCGAGGATAACGCCGCGGAAGGCGCGCAGGGTGATAGACCTCATCAGGGGCAAGCGGGCCGGCGAGGCCATGGTGGCCCTGAGGTTCATGCCCTACAGGGGCGCGAAGCTGGTGGAGAAGGTGCTCCGCTCGGCCATGGCCAACGCCGAGCAGGCCAACGCCCCGGACGCGGAGCGGATGAGGGTTTCCAGGGCCTTCGCGGACCCGGGCCCGACGATGAAGAGGCTTAGTCCCAGGGCCATGGGAAGGGCCAACGTCATAAAGAAGAGGACGTCGCACATAACGATATACCTGTCCGACGAGGAGAAGTAAGGAGGGAGCTGTTTTGGGCCAGAAGACAATACCAACGGGAAACAGGCTGGGGATAATCAAGACTTGGGAGTCCAGGTGGTTCGCGGGCAGGAAGTTCGCCGACAGCCTCGTCGAGGACATCAACATACGCAAGCACATAAAGGGCGCCCTGTACCACGCCGGCGTCTCCAGGATAGACATAGAGCGCATGGGCCAGAAGATGAGGGTGGTCATATTCACCGCCAGGCCCGGCATAGTCATAGGGAAGAAGGGGGCCGAGGCCGAGAAGCTCCGCAAGAGCCTGGAGGCCTTCACGGGCAAGGAAGTGGCCGTGGACATCAAGGAGGTCAGAAAGCCCGAGATAGACGCCCAACTGGTGGCCGAGAACATCGCCATGCAGCTCGAAAAGCGCGTGGCCTTCAGGAGGGCCATGAAGAAGGCCGTCGCCTCGGCAATGCGCTTCGGGGCCCTCGGGGTGAGGGTGGCCTGCGCCGGGAGGCTCGCCGGGGCCGAGATAGCCAGGACCGAGTGGTACCGCGACGGCAGGGTTCCCCTCCACACGTTCAGGGCGGACATAGACTACGGGTTCGCCGAGGCCAAGACGACCTACGGCGTCATAGGGATAAAGGTGTGGATATACAACGGCGACATACTGCCCGAGGCCAGGAAGACGGAGGTATAGCCCGTTGCTGATGCCCAAGAAGATAAAGTTCCGCAAGATGCAGAAGGGCCGCATGCGCGGACAGGCTTCCAGGGGCAACCAGGTCTCCTTCGGCGAGTACGGCCTTAAGGCCCTGGAGCCCGGCTGGGTGACCTCCAGGCAGATAGAGGCCGCCAGGATTGCCATAACCCGGCACGCCAAGAGGGGCATCAAGGTCTGGATAAGGATATTCCCGGACAAGCCCATCACCAAGAAGCCCGCCGAGACCAGGATGGGCAAGGGGAAGGGCTCGCCGGAGTACTGGGTGGCCGTGGTGAGGCCGGGGCGGATACTTTACGAGGTGTCGGGGGTAACGGAGCCCGTGGCCAAGGAGGCCATGAGGCTGGCCTCGCGGAAGCTCGCCATAGCGACCAAATTCGTTTCGAGAGAGGAACTGGCGTAAGGTGAAGGCCGTGGAGATGAGAGAGATGACGCTGGAGGAGCTCAGGGGCAAGGAGATCGAGCTCCGGAGGGAGCTTTTCAACCTGCGCTTCCAGGCCGCCACGGGGGAGATAGAAAACCCCCTCCGCATGAGGACCGTGAGGAAGGACATAGCGCGGCTCCTGACGGTGATGAAGCAGAAGGAGGCGGAAGGTAAGAATGCCTAAGAAGGTACATACCGGCAAGGTGGTAAGCGACAAGATGGACAAGACCGTGGTGGTGGCCGTCACCAGCCTGGTGCAGCACCCGCGGTACAAGAAGACCATAAAGAGGGTCGCCAAGTTCAAGGCCCACGACCCCGAAAACGCCGCCAGGACCGGCGACACGGTGAAGATAATCGAGTCCAAGCCCACAAGCAGGGACAAGCGCTGGACCGTCGTGGAAGTGATGGAGAGGGCGTAAGAAGATGATACAGCACATGAGCAGGCTCGAGGTTGCCGACAACACCGGTGCAAAGCAGGTCATGTGCATCAAGGTGCTGGGCGGCACGAGGCGCCGCTACGCCAGGCTCGGAGACATAATCGTGGCCAGCGTCAAGGAGGCCTCCCCCGACGGCACCATAAAGAAGGGCGCCAAGGTCAAGGCCGTGGTGGTGAGGACCAAGAAGGAGCAGAGGAGGCCCGACGGCTCCTACATCAGGTTCGACCGCAACTCGGTGGTCATAGTGAATGCCGAGGGGGAGCCCGTGGGCACCAGGATCTTCGGCCCCGTGGCCAGGGAGCTCAGGTGGAAGGAATTCATGAAGATAATATCGCTCGCACCGGAGGTGCTTTAACAACATGGGGCTCGGCATCAGGAAGGACGACACGGTTGTCGTGACCACCGGCAAGGAGAAGGGCAAGCGCGGCAGGGTGCTCGCCTTGACGCCCGAGAAGGACGGGTTGCTCGTGGAGAGGGTCAACCTCGTCAAGAGGCACATGAAGCCCTCGAAGCGCTACCAGCAGGGCGGCATCATAGAGAAAGAGGCGCCGGTGCGCCTTTCCAACGTAATGCTCGTCTGCACCAAGTGCGGCAAGCCCACGAGGTTCGCAAACAGGGTCCTGGAGACGGGCAAGAAGGTCAGGGTCTGCAAGAAGTGCGCGGAGGTAATAGACAAGTAATGGCCCCGAGGCTCAAGGAAACATATACGAAGGAAATAGTGCCCGCCCTCATGAAGGAGTTCTCCTACAAGAGCGTGATGCAGGTCCCCAGGGTCGAGAAGGTCGTCCTCAACGTCGGCCTGGGCGAGGCGATACAGAACATCAAGCTCCTGGACTCCATACAGAAGGAGCTTACGAACATCGCGGGGCAGAAGGCCGTGGTCACCAAGGCCAAGAAGTCCATCGCCGCCTTCAAGCTCAGGGCTGGAATGCCCATCGGCTGCATGGTCACCCTGCGGGGCGCCAAGATGTACGAGTTCCTCGACAGGCTCATAAGCGTGGCCCTGCCGAGGATAAGGGACTTCAGGGGGGTATCCCCCAAGTCCTTCGACGGAAGGGGAAACTACGCCCTGGGCATCAAGGAGCAGATAATTTTCCCGGAGATAAACTACGACAGGATAGAACTTCTGCACGGCCTGGACGTTATCATATGCACCTCCGCCAGGACCAACGAGGAGGGCGGCGCGCTCCTGAGACATCTGGGCATGCCGTTTGCGAAGTAGGGGAGATGAATGGCTAAGACATCGATGATAGAGAAGGCCAACAGGGAGCCCAAATTCAAGGTCAGGGCCTACAACCGCTGCCGCCTCTGCGGCCGGCCGAGGGCCTACATGAGGAAATTCGGAATGTGCCGCATCTGTTTCCGGAACCTTGCCTTGAGGGGGCAGATCCCTGGGGTTACGAAATCAAGCTGGTAAAGAGGGTATAACAAATGTGGTCTGATCCAGTAGCGGACATGCTTACCCGGATTAGGAACGCCGTCCGGGTCAAGGCCGACAAGGTCGACATACCGGCCTCGCGGCTGAAGCTCGAGGTGGCCAAGATACTCAAGGAAGAAGGGTTCATAAGGGCCTACAAGATCCTCAAGTACAAGAAGCAGGGGATGCTCAGGCTGAACCTTAAATATAACGAGAACGAGAGCATCATCACGGACCTGAAGAAGATCTCCAAGTCCGGCAGGCGCGTCTACGTGAACAAGGACGGCGTGCCCCGGGTGATGGGGGGCGTGGGCATAGCCATAATCTCCACCTCCCGCGGGGTCTTGAGCGACAGGGCCTGCCGCCGCGAGGGAGTGGGCGGCGAGGTGCTCTGCTATGTCTGGTAAGAGGAGCGTCTGATGTCGAGGATAGGCAAGAAGCCCATAGCCATACCCAAGGGCGTCGAGGTCAGGGCGAGCGGCCCCAGGATAACGGTGAAGGGGCCCAAGGGCGAGCTCAGCTGGACGCACCCCGACGGGGTGAGCGTCGCCGTGGAGGGCGCGGAGGCCGTCGTGACCCGCAAGAGCAACGCAAAGCCCGCGCGGGCCCTGCACGGCTTGACTAGGGCCCTCCTTCAGAACATGGTGACGGGCGTAACCGAGGGCTTCAAGCGGGAGATGGAGCTCTCGGGCGTGGGCTACAGGGCCCAGGGCCAGGGAGACAAGCTCGTCCTCTCGGTGGGCTACTCGCAACCCGTGGAGTTCAAGCTGCCCGCGGGCGTTAGCGCCGAGGTGGACAAGAAGCAGACCAAGATAACCCTAAGCGGAATAGACAAGCAGCAGCTTGGCCAGACGGCGGCCGACATAAAGGCCGTAAGGCCGCCCGACTCCTACAAGGGCAAGGGCATCCGCTACGCCGGCGAGAGGCTGAAGCTGAAGGCCGGCAAGGCCGCGAAATAAGGCAGGGAGGATTTTGAGGTGACGTCAAGAAAGACCACAATGAGGAATAGACGTCATTTAAGGATAAGAAAGACGGTCTCCGGCACGCCGGAGAGGCCGAGGCTCTGCGTCTATCGCAGCCTGAACCACATCTACGCCCAGATAATAGACGACACGGCCGGCAGGACCCTTGTTGCCGCCTCCACCCTCGACCCCTCGCTGAAGGAGCGCAAGGGCCACAGGGGCAACGTGGACGCCGCCAAGCTCGCCGGCGCGCTCATCGGCAAGAAGGCCGTCGAGGCGGGCATAAAGAAGGTGGTCTTCGACAGGGGCGGCTTCGGCTACCACGGCAGGGTGCAGGCCCTGGCGGCGGCGGCGCGCGAGGCCGGGCTGGAGTTTTAGGGAGACAGCATGAATAAAGGAGGCGCGGTGGGAAGGATAGATCCCGAGGTGCTGAACCTCAAGGACAAGGTAGTCTACATTAACAGGGTGGCCAAGGTCGTGAAGGGCGGACGCAGGTTCTCCTTCAGCGCCCTGGCGGTCGTCGGCGACGGCGAAGGCGTCGTGGGCATCGGCAAGGGCAAGGCCAACGAGGTCCCCGAGGCCATCAGGAAGGCCGTGGAGCAGGCCAAGAAGAGCCTCGTATCCTTCCCCAGGAGAGAGACCACCATACACCACCGCGTTACGGGCCGCTACGGCGGCAGCTCGGTGGTGATGAACCCAGCGCCCAAGGGCACCGGCATAATCGCCGGGGGGCCCGTGCGCTCCATACTCGAGGTCTGCGGCCTCCAGGACATAGTGGCCAAGACCCTCGGCGGCCACAACCCCTTCAACACCGCCAGGGCCACTCTGGACGCCCTGGTGAAGCTCAGGAACCCCAGGGAGGTCATTGCCCTCAGGAAGGGACGCCCCGAGGAGACGGCCAAAGAGGAAGAAAAAGGAGCTGAGATACGGGCATGATTCTACAGGACCTGAAATCGGCGCCGGGAGGCAGGAAGAAGTCCAGGAGAGTGGGCAGGGGCCCGGGCTCGGGCCGCGGCAAGACTGCGGGCAAGGGCCACAAGGGGCAGAACGCCCGCTCCGGCGGCGGGGTGAGGGTCGGCTTCGAGGGGGGGCAGATGCCCCTTCAGAGGAGGCTTCCAAAGAGGGGCTTCAACAACAAGAAGTTCGCCACCAAGTACGCCGTCGTGAACGTCAGGGACATCGAACGGTGCGGCCTCGAGGAGGTGACGCCCGAGACTCTGCTTGAAGAGGGAGTCATCAAGAGCATAAGCGACGGCCTCAAGGTGCTCGGCTCAGGCGAGATAACACGGAAAGTCAACGTCAAGGCCAGCGCCTTCAGCTCTTCGGCGAGGAAGAAGATCGAGGAAGCAGGCGGCACCGCCGAGGTAATCTGAGTGGGCGCCCTCGGAAGCTTCCGCAACATCTTCAAGATACCGGAGCTGAAGAGCAGGGTCCTTTTCACCCTCGCCCTCCTGGCGGTCTACCGCATCGGCGCTCACATCCCCACCCCCGGCATCAACGGCCTGGAGCTCTCGAAGTTCCTCACCCAGCGGGGGGGCGCGATAATGGGCTTCCTGGACATGTTCACCGGCGGGGCGCTTTCGAGGGCGACTATATTCGCCCTGGGCATAATGCCCTACATAAGCGCCTCCATCATCCTTCAGCTCCTCACGGTGGTGGTCCCCTACATAGGCAAGCTGGCCAAGGAGGGCGCCGAGGGCCGGAAGAAGATAACGAGCTACACCAGGTACGGCACCGTCCTCATAAGCGTCATCCAGTCGACGTTCATAGCCATCGGCCTGGAGAGCATGCAGGGCGGCGCCTTCATCCAGAACCCCGGCTGGGGCTTCAGGCTCATGACCATAATAACCATGACCTCGGGCACCGCCTTCATCATGTGGCTCGGCGAGCAGATCACCGAGCGCGGGATAGGAAACGGCATATCCCTCATAATCTTCGCCGGAATCGTGGCCCGCTTCCCCTCGGCCATCATAGACACCCTCAGGCTGATACGAATCGGCGAGATCCCGCTGATACTGATGATAGCCATGAGCGTCATGATGGTGGGCGTGGTGGCCATAATCATCTACGTGGAGAGGGCCCAGAGGAAGCTCCCGGTGCAGTACGCCAGGAGGGTGGTGGGCAGGAAGGTCTACGGCGGCCAGTCCACGCACCTGCCCCTGAAGATAAACACCTCGGGAGTCATACCTCCCATATTCGCCTCGTCGATAATCGGTTTCCCCGCCGTGATAGCGGGCTTCATCCCCATCCCCTGGGTCCAGGGCGTCGCCGGCCAGCTAACCCCGGGCTCCGTTCTCTACACCATGCTCTACGTGGGGCTGATATTCTTCTTCGCCTACTTCTACACGGCGGTGGTCTTCAACCCCGTGGACGTGGCCGACAACCTCAAGAAATACGGCGGCTTCATCCCGGGCATCAGGCCCGGGCACAGGACCTCGGAATACATATACAGGGTGCTCAGCAGGCTTACCTTCGTGGGAGGC
>JARRNG010000073.1:0-9169 GCA_037385265.1 Nitrospirota bacterium | reverse complement strand
TTTCCTCGACTAATTTGGCAAGCGGATGTTTGGGATTGAACACCTCGTACTCATCGAGCTTGCCCAGGGCCTCGATGTTCAGCATCGTCCGGATGCATTTTTCGCACTTCGAGCAGTTATACTCGCCGGCCCTGCTTGTCCAGCAGACCCTGAGATGCCTCTTAACCAGCGGCTCGTCCACGATGGCCCTGACCTTGTCGGGCCTCTTGACGGAGGCGTCCCAGTGCACGACATCAAGGCCCTCTGACGAGAGAAGGGGGTCAGTATCCCAATGGCTGCCCCAGGGAAAGTCCTGGCTGTAATGATACGAAGAAGATATTACGAACCGATTCACGCCCTCGAGCACGTGGCCCGCGGCCGCCAGGGCGCCGCCGTGGGAGTACTCCCAGGGGGCCTTGAGGAAGACGGGGTGCTTCCTGACGTTCGTCTTGACGACGAGGGGTTCCGCCCCCGCGGTGCCGGAGACGTCCCGGAGGGTCTCCTCAAGGTCCTTCCAGAGGCCCTCGTCCTCGAGGTCCACGTCGAAGCCCTGGACGAGGACGAGCGCCGCGCCGCTAAACGGCCCCCTGAGGAGCGTATAGAACGAGTCCACCCCTCCGGAGAAGCATATGGCGGTCTTTCCGCACCTGGCCTCGCCGTCGGGCTTCCGCAGGGGGGAGCGTATGTCCACGGCGGGGAGATTCAGCCACCGGCCGAATATCTCCAGGTAACGCCTGGCGTTGCGCGCCCAGGCGGGGTCGAGGGGGGCCTCGACCACTATGTCGGCCCCGGCGTAGAGGGCGGGAAGAAGCATGGCGCCGGCGAAGGCCTCGGCCGAGGGCCTGAGCGCCGCGTTGGGCGACGAAAACCAGAGCTCCCTTCCGTTTACGCTGGCGCTTACCCTGCGGGTGCCTTCTCCGCTGTCATATGAGATATCAGCAATCCTTATCGTTTTCTTTCGGCCGAACATGTTTCCTCTCCACTTTCAGTCGGGATACTCGATGCCTCTCGGGCATGACGTGAAGCCCCAGGGGGAGGGACTGCTGCGCTTCCCTTTGAATGGCGGAAAACGGGAACCCGGAAGTGGCGGGGGAGAGAGACCCCGCCCTACTCCCCCTCGAACTCCGTGAGGGCGAAGAAGTTGTAGCCCTTCGCCTTGAGCCTCTTTGCGCCGCCCACGTCGGGGAGGTCCACGATGAAGCACATCTCGGCCACCCTGGCCCCGAGCTTCTCGACGAGGGCCGCCGCGGCCAGGGCCGTGCCGCCCGTGGCCAGGAGGTCGTCCACCAAGAGGACGTCCACGCCCTCGTGTATGGCGTCCTTGTGTATCTCTATGGAGTCCGTGCCGTACTCGAGCTCGTAGTCCTGCGAGACTATCTCGCCGGGGAGCTTCCCCCTCTTCCTTATGGGCACGAACCCCTTGCCCAGGGTGTAGGCCAGGGCCCCCCCTATGATGAAGCCCCTGGACTCTATGCCCACGATGACGTCGAACTTCGCGTCGCCGTGGATGTAGCGCTGGGTGAGGCTGTCTATCACCAGCCTGAAGCCCACGGGGTCCTTTATGAGGGTCGTTATGTCGCGGAACATTATCCCCTTCTTGGGATAGTCGGCTATGGTCCTTATCCTCGATTTAATAGGCATCTCGTCATACCTCCTATGCGCCCCCGCATTCGCAGCGCGTATTCGTTATCCCGGGGATGGCCCCCGCGAGGAGGCGCCTCACGTTGTCGGCGTTTCGCTTCATCGTCTCCACTATCATCTCCCAGGTGACGGGCTCCTCCTCTTCCTTCCAGCAGTCGTAGTCCGTGCTCATGGCTATGGACTGGTAGCACATCCCCAGCTCCCGGGCCAGTATGACCTCGGGCACGGTGGACATGTTTATCACGTCGGCCCCCAGGAGCCTCCACATGCGGCTTTCGGCCTTGGTGGAAAACCTGGGGCCCTCGATGGTCACCACGGTTCCCTTCCCGTGGTGCCTGAGCTTGAGCTTCTTAGCCGTCTTCGATAGGAGCGCCCTGAGCTCGGCGCAGAAGGGCTCGGCCATGGGCGTGTGGATGACCTTCTCGTCGTGGAAGGTGAGGGGGCGGTGCTTGGTCATGTCTATGAACTGGTCGAGGAAGACGAGGTCGCCGGGGCGGATGCGCGCCCTCAGGGAGCCCACGGCCGTGGTGGCCAGCACGTGAGTGCAGCCGGCCTTCCAGAGGGCGTGGATGTTGGCGCGGTAGTTGACGCCCGTGGGGTATATGGTGTGGCCCTTGCCGTGCCGTGCGAGCACCACGGTCTCCACGCCGCCTATCTTGCCCGTGGCGAGCCTGGAGGAGGGCTTCCCGTAGGGGGTCCTCACGGCCTTCTCCCTCTTTTCCTTCAGGAGGCCGGGGTCGTCGAGCCCCGAGCCGCCGATTACGCCTATCCTTATCTTCCTCAAGCTCCTCGCTCCCGGTGCTGAAATGGTCTCGCGGAAATGTAAGGTTAAGATTAAAGTAAAGCGGCCCGGAAGGTCAAGAACGCGGCCTCACCTTCCGGCGACGAAGGAGCTATAGATGTTCCAGATGCCCACGGCCATGAAGTTCACCGCTATGGCCCCCAGGAGGAGGCCCATTATCCTCGATATCACGAGCGACGCCGTCACGCCGAGAACCCTCTTGACCTTCGCCGCCGACCTGAAGAGGAGGTAGGCGATGACGAAGGTGACGACGATGGCGAGCATCGTCATGGCCTTGAGCGCCAGGGTCTCGCCGCTGCGTATCAGCACGATGACCGTGGTGATGGCCCCGGGGCCCGTGAGCATGGGTATGGCGATGGGGAAGACGGCTATCTCCTTCCTGCCGGCGGCGTCCCTTATCTCCTCGGGCGTGACGCTCTCCCTCGGGATCCTCGCGTGCACCATGTCCACGGCCACGATGAAGAGGAAGGCTCCGCCGGCCACCCTGAGGCTGTCGGCCGTGATGCCGAAGAGCCTGAGTATCAGCTCTCCCGACACGGCGAAGACCGCCGCCGTCATGAAGGCCACGAAGACCGCTCGCTTGGCCACGTCCTTGCGCTCCTCCTCGCTCATCTCTCCCGTGAGGGAGACGAAGGTCAGAAGGGCGCTCACGGGGTTTACGATTACGAATATGGAGGTGAAGGCATAGATGAAAAAGGCGGCCTCTTGCATGCTAAGTGAATACCACGGAAGGGCCCCCCGCGTCAACATCCGGGCCGGTGAAACGCCGCCTTTAAAACTACTATAATAGACCATGGCCGACAAGCCTGAGAAGAGGGCCGGGGAGGTGGCCGCCCCGCAGAGGCTCGCCATAAGGGTGAGGGGAACCGTGCAGGGAGTGGGCTTCAGACCCTACGTCTTCGGCCTGGCCGCCTCGATGGGCCTCGGCGGCTTCGTGGCCAACACCGGCGAGGGCGTCGTAATAGAGGTCGAGGGCCCGGAGGCCGGGGCCTTCGCCGAGCGCCTCGCGGCCGGGGCCCCGCCCCTTGCCTCGATAACCTCCGTTGAGCTCACGCCTATGCCTCCCCACGGCTACGAGGACTTCAGGATAATCGAGAGCCAGTCCGCCGGAGGGTTCACCCACGTCTCGCCGGACGTCTCCGTCTGCGCCGACTGCCTCGCCGAGATGCGGGACCCCTCGGACCGCCGCTACAGGTACCCCTTCATAAACTGCACGAACTGCGGCCCCCGTTACACAATCACCCTTCGCACACCCTACGACAGGCCCAACACCACCATGGCCCCCTTCGAGATGTGCCACCTCTGCCGGGCCGAGTACGATGAACCCTCAAACAGGCGCTTCCACGCGCAGCCAAACGCCTGCCCCGCCTGCGGCCCGCGCGTCACTCTCATGGGAGAGGGAGCCGAGGGAGACGAAGCGGTCGAAAGGGTGAGGACGCTCCTCAGGGAAGGGGCTGTCGTCGCTATAAAGGGCCTGGGAGGTTTTCACGTGGCCTGCGACGCCACCAACCCGGAGGCCGTAAGGCGGCTCAGGGAGCGGAAGCGCAGGAACCGGAAGCCCTTCGCCCTCATGGCCCCGGACGTTGAGACGGTCAAGAGGTTCTGCCGCGTTTCCCCCGAGGAGGAGGCGCTCCTTGCCTCTCCCCGGAGGCCCATAGTTCTTCTGAGGAAGAAGCCTAACGCCCTGCCGGAGGATGTAGCGCCGGGGAACTCGCGACTGGGCTTCATGCTCCCCTACACTCCCCTCCACCACCTTATTGTTGATGGCTTCGAGGCCCTCGTCATGACGAGCGGAAACCTCGCTGAGGAACCAATACAGATGGACGGAGAAGAGGCTCGCCGGAAGCTCGGGGGCATGGTGGACGCGGTTCTGGACCACGACAGGGGTATCTTCATGAGGGCCGACGACTCGGTGGTTAAGCTCTCGGGGCCGGCGCGCTTCGTGCGGAGGGCCAGGGGCTATACGCCCGAGCCCGTGGCGCTTGGCTCCGGGGGGCCCGACGTCCTGGGCGTGGGGGCGGACATAAAGAACGCCTTCACCCTCATGCGGGGCGACTACGCCATAGTGAGCCAGCACATAGGGGACATGGAAAACTACGAGACCCTGAGGTTCTTCGAGGAGACCCTCGATAACCTCAAGTCAGTCTACAGGGCCGCACCCGTGGCCCTGGCCCACGACCTCCACCCGGGATACCTCTCCACGGGGTGGGCCGTCAGGCAGGAGGGGATAAAAAAACTCGGCGTCCAGCACCACCACGCCCACATCGCCTCCGTGATGGCCGAGCACGGCCTTAAGGGCAAGGTCATAGGCGTGGCCATAGACGGGACGGGCTACGGCCCGGACGGCACCATCTGGGGCGGGGAGTTCCTCCTCTGCGACGCCCTGGGCTTTGAGAGGGCGGGCCACCTGGTGCCAGTGCCGCTTCCGGGGGGCGAGCGGGCCGTGAGGGAGCCCTGGCGCACGGCGATAAGCTCCGGCCGCGAGGCCGCCGGGGGAGAGGCCCGGAAGCTTCTCGCCGAGGCGGGCTTCCCCGAGCGATACGGCGAGGACAGGGTGGGGGCGATACTCGGGCTTTCGGGGATGAAGGAGTTTTCGCCCCTCAGCTCGGGGGCCGGTAGGCTCTTCGACGCCGCCTCGGCCCTCCTTGGCATAGCCGACGAAAACACCTTCGAGGGCGAGGCGGCCATGGCCCTTGAGACCGCCGCGGCGGAGGGCGAAAGCGGCGACTACCCCGTGGACATCTCCTTCGGCGAGACCATGAAGGTGGACTTCTCCTTCGCCATAATGGGCCTGATAGGCGACCTCAAGAGGGGCGTGGAGAGGGAGACCATAGCGGCCAGGTTCCATAACACGGTGGTCACGGCCGTCCTGAGGGTGGTTCAGAAGCTCTCGCGCCTGAGCGGCATAGGCACCGTGGCCCTGAGCGGCGGGGTCTTCCAGAACGACTACCTCCTTTCGAGGCTCGAGGCCGCCCTCGCGGGGCTGGGCTTCGATGTGTATTCCAACGAGGCCGTGCCTCTTAACGATGGCGGCATCTCCCTGGGCCAGGCCCACGTGCTGAGGGAGAGGCTGAGGGCGGGGGATCTCTGAGGCCATGAAGGACGAGATAGCGAAGCTCACGGAGGCCATTAAGGTCCTGGCGAAGAGGGCGGGCCGCCCCCTTAAGCTCATGGAGGTCTGCGGCACCCACACGGTGGCCATATTCCGCCACGGCATAAGGAGCCTCCTTCCGGAGCAGATAACGCTCCTTAGCGGCCCGGGCTGCCCGGTCTGCGTGACCTCCATAAAGGACGTGGACACGGCCGTCGCCCTGGCCCAGACGCCGGGGGTTGCGCTTGTCACCTTCGGGGACATGATGAGGGTGCCCGGCGGGCGGACTTCGCTCTACGGGGCGAGGGCCGAGGGGGCCGACGTGAGGGTCGTCTATTCCCCCCTCGACGCGCTCGAGATGGCGCGGAAGGACAGCGACAGGAAGGTCGCCTTCTTCGCCACGGGGTTCGAGACCACCTCGCCCCTGGTGGCCGCAACGGTGAAGACCGCGCGGAGGGAGGGCCTAGAGAACTTCTTCGTCTACCCGGCCCACAAGCTCGTGCCCCCGGCCCTGAGGGCTCTCCTCGACGCCCCGGAGGTGAGGGTGGACGGCTTCATCCTCCCGGGCCACGTGAGCACCATCATAGGGCTCCGGGCCTACGGTTTTCTCGCCGATGAGTACCGGGTCCCCTCGGCGGTCACGGGCTTTTCCGCCCGGGACATCCTCGAGGGCATACTCATGCTCCTTGAGCAGATAGACGCGGGCAGGCCGGAGGTCCAGAACCAGTACGAGGGCGTGGTCAGGGAGGAGGGAACCCCCACCGCCGTGGCCGCCATCGAGGAGGTCTTCGAGCCCTGCGACGCCTACTGGCGGGGCATAGGCCCCATACCCGGAAGCGGCCTCGCTCTCCGGGCGGAGCTCTCGGGTCTCGACATTAGGAAAGTTATTACCCTCGACGTGCCCGAGCACCCCGAGCCCAGGGCCTGCTCCTGCGGCGAGGTGCTGAGGGGCCTTAAGCTTCCCACCGACTGCCCGCTCTTCGGGAAGGCCTGCACCCCCGAGAGGCCCGTGGGGGCCTGCATGGTGAGCACCGAGGGCTCCTGCGCCGCATACTACCGCTACGGGGGAGGCGCGGCGGGTGGATAGGATACTCCTTGGGCACGGAAGCGGCGGGACGCTCATGCACGAGCTTATCGCCTCGCATTTCGCGCCGGCCTTCGGCATGGAGGGCCTTCTCTCCGACGCCGCCGTGCTGGAGGCGAAGGCCGCGGGGAGGCTCGCCGTGTGCACGGACTCCTACGTGGTCTCGCCCCTCTTCTTCCCCGGGGGTAACATAGGCGAGCTTGCCGTAAACGGCACGGTGAACGACCTCTCCATGGTGGGGGCCGAGCCCCTCTACCTCACGGCGGGCTTCATAATCGAGGAGGGCTTCGCCTTCGAGGACCTCGAGCGCATCGTGGGGGCCATGGCCGGGGCCGCCTCTGAGGCGGGCGTGAGGATAGTGGCCGGCGACACCAAGGTCGTGGAAAGGGGAAAGGGCGACGGAGTATTCATAAACACCGCCGGAGTGGGCGCCGTGCCCGAAGGCGTGGAGCTTGGGCCCTCGCGCGTCAGGGCCGGCGACAGGATAATCCTGAGCGGCCGCGTGGGCTCGCACGGGATGGCCGTCATGGCCGAGCGAAACGGCCTGAGCTTCGACCCACCGGTACTGAGCGACACCGCGCCCCTTAACGCCATGGCCAGGGACATCCTCGGAAGGCCCGATGGGGTCTGCCTGATGCGCGACCCCACGCGGGGCGGCCTGGCCACCACGCTTAGCGAGTTCGCCCGAGAGACCGGGCTTTGCATGTCCATAAGCGAGGAGCTCGTGACCGTGGCCCCGGGCGTGAGGGGGGCCTGCGAGCTCCTGGGGCTCGACCCCCTCTACGTGGCCAACGAGGGCGTTCTGGTTGCCGTGGTCCGGGGGGATATGCCAGAATACTACATCGAAGCCATGCGCGGGCACCCCGCGGGGAGGGCCGCCGCGATAGTGGGCGAGGTGGGGACCGGGCCGGCAGGCTCGGTGCTCCTGAGGACCGTCATCGGCGGGACGCGCGTGCTCCAGATGCTCCAGGGAGAGCAACTGCCAAGGATATGCTGACCGGGACCTTAAATACCAACAATACCAAGGACGTGGGAAGGACATGAAAAAGACGATAATCGCAAGCGTGATGCTGGCGGCGATGCTCCTTGCGCCGGCCCTGGCCGGGGCGGGGATACTGATCGACCGCGTGGTGGCGGTGGTGAACGACGAGGCCATTACCTGGGGCGAGCTCTACAGCGCCATGGAGTTCGAACTGGCGCGCCAGATGAAGTCCCTGAGCGTGGAGCAGAAGAAGGCGATCTTCGAGGAGAACGAAACGTCCTTCCTCGAGCAGATGATAAACGTGAAGCTCCAGCTCCAGGAGGCCAAGAAGCTCGGCCTCAAAGTGGGCGACCGCGAAGTGGACGCGGCCATAGATGGCATCAAGTCAAAGTACTCCATGAGCGACGAGCAGTTCGCGGAGGCCATAGCCAACGAGGGCATGGACGTCAATGAGTACCGGCAGAGGCTCCGCGATCAGCTCCTCATCAACAAGGTCCTGGACATACAGGTGAGGAGCAAGCTCGCGGCGCCCGACGAGAAGGGCGACTCCGGGGACGCCTATCTCAGGCTCAGGCAGATATTCATCGCCAAGGGTCCCGGCGCCGAGGAGAAGGCCCAGGCCGTCATGGCCGAGATAAAGTCCGGCGCGGACTTCGCCGAGATCGTGGGCAAGTACTCCGAGGGCCCCCCTCTCTGTCTACGATGACGGTGAATTCTTTGGGACGCCCGAAGACGCCTTCCGGATTGCAGCCGGCTCTTATCTGACAGGCCAATGAGCCGCATCATCGAAAAGCGCGATGTTCAAGGCCAACTCATTGCCTACCTGACCGACATCGCCGACTCGGACGCCGAAAAGCGCTTCGTGGAGGCGTACTCCGACTGGCTCCGGAGCCTCAGGGAGAAATCCTTCATCGAGGTAAGGCTCTAGGGCAATTATTCTTCAGGGGCAATTATTCGTTAGAAAGGAAAAGCGGGAGCCGATGAGGGCCCCCGCTTTTTTGTTTCCTCGAAAAGACCTCACTTCTTGTGGCAGTCGGTGCAGGTCTTCGTAGGCTGTCCTTCCTCGCCGGTATGGCAAGTGAAGCAGGCCACGCCGTTTTCGTGCGGAGCGGTTATCTTGATGGTGCCATGCTTCATCTGGAATATCTTCGGATGGCAGTCCATGCACTTCTTGCCGGCGTCGGCGTGGACCTTGCCGTCGAAGGTGACCTTGCCCATAGCGCCGTCCGGGAACTCCAGGGTCTTGCCCGGTGCTACGGCCAAGGCAGTGCCGACGAATGCGAATAACGCGAGAATGGTCAGAAGGGCCGCTACTTTCCTCATCGTTTCACCCCCTTTCGTGGAAATATTTTGATCCCCAATTACAAACCGGCCCCAGCAGGCCGGAAAGCGGCTAAAACCGTGGCTTAAACTATAATCCAAACTTTATTGAGGTGTCAAGTATTTTGCCCCTGCATGGGGGCTCCTGACCGAAAGGGGCGCGGACTGCCTAGGATGGCCCGGAAAATGGCCTTATATCGAACACTTGGAGGGACGGGGCCGGAAGCGGCCTTGTCTTCGCCGGTCTAAGGGGCCGGAAATCAGAGAAGG
>JARRNG010000072.1:0-8536 GCA_037385265.1 Nitrospirota bacterium | reverse complement strand
CGGCCAGGCTTCCCCGGGTGCCCCTGGCCCCCGCCCTGACGCCCCTGGGCAGGAATACCGCGGCCTCGATTCTTTCTGGTATCATATACGGGACGGCGGGCGCGGTGGAGCGGATAATCGCCGAGGTCGAGGCCCTGGAGTGAGAGGTCTACAAGGTCGTAGTCACCGGCGGGGCCCTCGACCACGTGCTTCCGGCCCTGAGGAGGGCCGACCACGTGGAGCCCTCCCTTGCGCTCAGGGGGCTCAGGCTCATATACGAAAGAACCTCGAATGCATGAACTGAGAAAAGACCCGATCCTCTCCAGGTGGGTTGCGGTGCTCAGCGAGTCCCTGGCCCCGTCGGACTACCCCTCTGTGCCCGAGCCCCCGAAGGAGGAGAGCTGCCCGCTCTGCGCCGGGCGGGAGGCGGAGGCCCCGCCCGAGATAATGGCCGCCCGCGACGGCGACGGCCCCTGGCGGGCCAGGGTGGTGCAGAGCTTCAGGCCCGTGCTCACCGCCGGAGGCGACCTGGGCAGGCGCGGCTGGGGGATGTACGACTCCATGAACTCCGTGGGGGCCGACGAGCTGGTGGTGGAGGTCCCCGAACACGGCCAGAGGCCCGAGGACATGGGCCCCGAACAGGTCCTGAAGGTGCTCGAACTCTACAGGTTCAGGATGACGGAGATACAGGAGGACGAGCGCATAAGGCACGTCCTGGTGTGCAAGAACTCCGGGAGCGAGGCGGGCTCGGGCTTCACGCACCAGCACTCCGAGATAATCGCCACTCCCATTATCCCCCTCAGGATGAAGACCGAGCTTGACGGCGCCAAGAGCTACTTCGAGTACAAGGAGCGGTGCGTCTACTGCGACATCGTGGCCGAGGAGCTCAGGGTGGGCGCGAGGGTGATAGCGGAGAGCGGGCGGTACCTGGTCTTCTGCCCCTACGCCCCCAAGTATCCCTTCGAGTTCTGGATAGTGCCGAAGGACCACAGGTGCTCTTTCGAGGACGTGACCACCGAGGAGCTCGACGACCTGAGCCGGGTGCTCGCCTCATCCATAAAGGGCATGCGGGAGGTGCTCGGCGAGCCCTCCTACAACTACGTGATACACACCGCCCCGAACAGGATACCCAGGCGGGACCGATGGCACACCCTGGGGGACGACTTCCACTGGCACATAGAGGTGGTGCCGAGGCTCCAGAGGGCCGCGGGCTTCGAGTGGGGCTCGGGCTTCTACGTGGTGCCCACGTCGCCCGAGGCCGCTGCCCGCTATCTAAGGAGGGCGTGACCATGTTCAAGAGGATACTTTTCCCGACGGATTTCTCCGACGGCTCAGCCGCGGCCGTCCCCTACGTGGCGGACCTGGCCGCGAATTACGGCGCTAAGGTCTATGCCCTGCACGTGGTCTACGACGTGGCCAAGTCCTCGGGCTGGTACCTGCCCAGCGTGGACCTGGAGACCTTCTTCTCGGAGCTTCGCGCAAGCGCCGAGAATGGGTTAGACGATTTCGCCTCGGATCACCTGGGCGGCGTGGCCGACCTCGAAAAGACGGTGGTATCGGGCCTGCCCTTCGAGGAAATCCTTAAATTCGCACGAGAAAAGGGCGTCGACCTCATTGTGATGGGCACCCACGGCAGAAGCGGCATCGACCGGGTGCTGTTCGGGAGCACGGCGGCCAGGGTCGTCAGGGGCGCCCCCTGCCCCGTGATGACCGTGCGGTCGCCCGCGGAAAAGTAATATTATATAATATAGGGAGCGAGCAGGCCCGTATCACGGAAATATCGTCCTCCCCCGTTTTCCTTCATGAATATTAGGAATCTCGAATCAAACCTCGGGCTGTTCATCGTGGTGTCCGTCGTGCTTCACGCGGCGGCGGCCGCCGCGCTATATTATTTCGCGTCCGAAAGCAAGCCCCCCGAGCGCGAGAGGCCCTACATCGTGCGCATAGTGCCGCCCGAACCAATACCGACTGAGCCCACGGCCCCGGGGGCCTTAAAGGGGAGGCCCGGGCCCGCCCCCAAGGCGCCGGCGAAGAAGCCCACACCGCCCAGGCCCGAGCCAAAACCCGAAGAGGAGAAGGTGGCCAGGGCGCCCGAGGCAAAACCGCCCAGGACTCCTCCCTCTGAGACCCCCGCAAGGGGCGAGCCCGAGGCGGGGGCGCAAGGAAAGGCCACCGCGCCCCTCGAGGAGGCCCCGGAGGCCGCCATGCCGGGCAAGGGACCTCTCTCCCCCGCTTCCCCGGGGAAGCCCGGCGGCAAGGGGGCCGCCGAGGGGGAGAAGGAGCGTCTTTTCGACCCCGATGTCCTTGCGGGCGTCGCCAAGAAGGGGCTCCCCCCGAGGCCCCCCGACAGCGGCATCACCTTCGACGCCGAGGAGCTCCGCCAGTACAGCTACATGAGGAAGCTCAAGGCGCGCATAGAGTCGGTCTGGGAATACCCGCGGGAGGCCGCGAAGAAGGGCATATACGGAGACCTGGTAATAAAGTTCGTCATAAAGAAGGACGGCTCCCTCGGGTCGGTGGAGCTCGTGAGGACCTCCGGGTGGCAGAGCCTCGACCAGGCCGCCCTCGCCGCCTTGCAGGACGGCGCCCCCTACTGGCCGCTGCCCGAGGAATGGCATATGGACGCCCTCACCGTCACGGGACATTTCATCTATTCCCTCTCGGGATACTACTACGTCCGCTGAGGCCCCCCTCCGGTGGAAAGCCGCCGGGGGCAGTTGATAGAATATCCGGATGCATGCCGTTGTTAACCTCGACAAGCCCCGGGGGCTTACTTCGCGCGAGGCGATGGAGCTTGCCCGAAGGGCCCTGAAGACCCGCAAGGCGGGGCACGCTGGCACGCTGGACCCCATAGCCACGGGGGTCCTCCTGGTGCTCCTCGGCGAGGCCACGAAGATCAGCGATTACCTCATGGACCTCGACAAGGAATACGGCGCCACCATCAAGCTCGGCGAGCGCACCGACACCATGGACGCCGAGGGCGAGGTGGTGGAGAGGGTGGAGGGCTTCTCGGTGACGGCCCACGAGGTCGAGGGTGTCCTCGATAGGTTCAGGGGAGAGATAGAGCAGGTCCCCCCCATGTATTCGGCCGTCAAGGTCTCCGGCACGTCGCTCTACAAGCTCGCCAGAAAAGGGGTCGAGGTGGAGAGGAAGCCCCGGAAGGTGCTCGTCTCCGAGCTCGAGCTCCTGGGGCTGGAAGGCCCATTCCTCAGGATACGCATCGTATGCTCGAAGGGGACCTACATAAGGACCCTGGCCGACGACATAGGCAGGGCCCTCGGCGTCGGGGGCCATATTACGAGCCTCCGGAGGCTGAGGGTGGGGCATTTCAGGGCCAGCGAGGCCGTAGCCCCGGAGGACCTTTGTCCCGGCCATCCGGCCGTCCATTCCGTGGACTCCGCCCTCTCTCACCTGAGGGAAATGACCCTGGGGCCCAAGGAGTATTCCCTTGCCCAAAACGGCACACCTTTCATTAGTAACAGCCACTTAGGGCTCCGCCAGGACGAGTTCCTCAGGCTCAAGGACCCCTGGGGCGAGGTATTCGCCGTAGGGGTCCAGAGGGGGGGAAAGGTCAGGGTCAGGAGGCTGCTTCATTTGAAATCTTAAACTAACATTTTAAGAGAAGATTTCAAAAGCTCCGATTTCATTAATAAAAATACTTGACAAGTTCGCCGATTTCTGTTATTTATAAAGTGTCGTGCTGTTCGGCGGAAAAGGCATAGTCGGGCTCGACATCGGCTCGAGCCATCTGAAGGCGGTGACTCTTAAGGAAAAGAGGGGCGGCTACGACCTCGATTCTTTCGAGATGCTCCAGCTTCCGCCGGACCTCATCGTCGAGGGTTCCATCATAGACTCCCTCCGCCTCACGGAGGCGATCAAGGAACTAATAAAGAAGGGCGGGATAAAGGCCAGGCAGGCCTCCATAGGAATAGCCGGCCACGCCTCCGTCATCATCCGGCGCATACTCGTTTCCGAGATGTCCGAGGAAGAGCTCCACGAGTCCATAAAGTTCGAGGCCGAGCAGTATGTGCCCTTCGACATCGAGGACGTGGCCATAGACTTTCAGATACTGGGCCCCTCGGAGGAGCCCGGGCAGATGGACGTAATGCTGGTGGCGGTGAAGAGGGACGTTATAAATGAATACACGGCCGTCGTAAGCGAGGCCGGCCTCACCCCGGTCGTGGTAGACGCCAGCGCCTTCGCCCTAAGTAATATGTACGAGGTAAACTACGAGATAGAGCCCGGGACGACGGTGGCCCTTGTGAACGTCGGCGCCAGCACCCTGAACCTCAACATCCTCAAGGGCGGCGTATCGGTATTCACCAGGGACAGCGCTGTGGGAAGCATGCTTCACACCGAAGCCCTCCGGAAGGAGTTCGACCTGAGCTTCGAGGACGCCGAGAGGCTCAAGAGGGGCGTGAAGCTCGAAAACGTCACGCCCGAGAAGGCCGAGGCCGCGCTTCGCTCGGCCTCCGGGGAGATAGCCAGCGAGGTGCTTCGCTCCATAGACTACTTCAGGAGCACGGCGTACCACGAGGACATAAACGAGATTGTTCTAAGCGGCGGCGGCGCCCTGGTGAGGGGGTTCCCGAACATTCTCGCCGATACGGCGGGCCTTGAGGTCAAGATTGCCGAACCCTTCAAGAACATAGGCATCCCGAACAGGTACGTTGGGCTCGTGGAGGACGTGCAGTGCTTGGCAGCCGTGGCGGTGGGACTTGCCCTCAGGAGGCCTGGCGACAGATGATAAAGATTAACCTCATACCGGTAAAGAGGAAGAAGAAGCCCAAGGCCGTTCCCACGTTCGTCGTCGTCATGGCGCTTCTGCTGGTGGTTTCCGGCATCGCCGTGGCCTACTACAACTCCTATAAGGCCGGCCAGATAGAGGACCTCCAGAACCAGAGGCAGGCCAACGAGCAGAAACTCAAGGAGCTCGATAAGCGCGTAAAGGAAGTCAAGAACTTCGAGAAGCTCAACGCCCGGGTCACAAAGCGCAAGGAGATCATCGAGGAGCTTACAAAGAACCAGAGCATACCGGTGATGATCCTTGACGAGATGAGCAAGGACCTTACCGATGGCGTATGGCTTAAATCTATGTCCATAAGCGGAACGAAGATAACGGTGGCGGGGATGGGTTTCTCGAACACCGACATCGTGACCTTCGTCCAGAAGCTCAAGGCTTCGGAGTTTTTCACCAACGTGGAGCTTCAGGGAACGGCGAGGCAGATGGTGCAGACGGTGGAGACTTACAACTTCACCCTAACTCTGGAGATAAAGGCTTAAGATGGCGAAGATGAGCTTAAAGGATCCGCCCAAGTTCGTTAAGATAATTGTGGCCATACTTCCTTCGGCCGTACTCGTTGGCGCCTTCGTCTATTTCGCCATACTGCCGAAGAACGTCGAGATAGAGCAGCTCAACGAAGTGATAGCCAAGCAGGAGGCCGACATCTCCAAGAGCCAGAGCATGGTGCAGAGGCTAGATGAGCTTAAGGCCGAAAACGAGCGCCTCAGGGCGCAGCTGGCGGTGCTGGAAGAGTACCTTCCCGAGGAAAAGGAGATATCGTCCCTGCTGAAGCAGGTGGAGGAGCTGAGCAAGGAGGCCGGGCTGGAGATTCTTTCGTGGAAGCCCTCTCCCAAGAGGAGGCATCCCAGCGGCGTGGTCTTCGAGATCCCCGTCTCCGTGAAGCTCAACGGGAGCTACCACGACCTCGGGCACTTCTTCAGCAGCCTCACCCAGCTCGACAGGATTGTGAACGTCAAGAACATCGGCATGGGCAACCCCGTGCCCAAGGGCGACAAGGCCATACTCTCCATCAGCTTCGACGCCGCTACCTTCACGGCCATACCGGAGGCCGAAGAGGGGGCCGCCGGAGCGCAGCCCGCAGGGAAGGGCAAAGGGAAGGGCAAGGGCAAATGATGACCTGGCGCGGAACCATAATGGCATTCCTGGTCATGGCGGCGGTGTTGTTTGCCGGCCTGCAGGCATCGGCCCAGGAGAAGGCCGCCGGGGAGATAAAGAAGCAGGCCTACATATACCACGAGGCAGGACGCCGCGACCCCTTCATTTCCCTCATACGCCCCGCGGCAAAGGAGCAGGAAAAGACGGGCATACCCTGGCTCGACTACGACGTCTCTCAGATGCGCCTGATAGCGATAGCCTCCGACAAGCGGGCAGAGTACGCCCTGATAGGTCTTCCCGACAAGAAGTACTATACGATAAGGGAGGGAATGACCGTCGGCCTTCACCGGGGCAAGGTGGTTAAGATACTCGGAGACACTGTCTTAATAAGAGAAATGAAACCTGACTTCAAGGGTCGGATGCAGCCTGTCGATACTTATCTCAGGCTACGTAAAGAGGAGGGGCAATGAAGAAAAGAGCATTACATATCCTGTTATACCTGCTTGTGTTGATCGTGCCTGTCGCCGCTGCGGCCGCGCAGGATGAGGACCCCGGCGAAAGTCCCGGTGTCCCCACCATCACGTCCATAGACATAATGGACAATGCCGTGGAGATCTCCGTAAGCGGCGATTTCGTCTATACGGCCTACAAGCCCTCCGACCCCTTTACCGTAGTAGTCGAACTGCCCCAGGTTGACAGGGGCGAATTCGAAGGCGTCATCCCCTCCGAAAAGAAAGGAATCTCCCACGTGACCGTCTCCGGGTCCGGTGCGCCGGCGACGTCGGCGAAATTGGAGATACTCCTCGATTCTCCGGTGGACGTGGAGCCGGTAAAGACCGATCACTCCCTCCTCGTCAAGGTCAAGGAGGCCGAGGCCCCGGCCGCCGGACAGACACCGGCTATGGAGCAGATGGAGGTTGCCCAGGAAGCGGCCCCCTCCGAAGGCGCGGCAGAGGAGAAGCCCCTCCCCCCTGCCACCAAGATAACGGAGGTGGGCTTCGATTACTCGGAGGGCACCCTCAACCTGGTGGTATCGGGCAATGGCGCCCTGGACCCCAAGGTCTTCGCCCTTGACAGCCGCATCGTGATCGACGTTCCGGGCGTGGAGATGGAGGCGACGATGCCGGCGGCCGTGGTGACGCCGGTCAAGGCCGTGAGGTACGGCCGCCACGACGGAAAAATAAGGCTCGTAGTGGACCTCAAGCAGGAGGTGAGATTCAAGGCGTCGACCCTTGGAGACAAGCTGATGATATCGTTCCCCGCGGAAGAGGTGCTCGAGGTGATGACTGCCGAGAAGCCGGCGCCGGTCGCAGAGAGCCTGATGGAGGAGGCCCCTGAGTCGGAAGCCCCCGGTAAGGCGGCGGCAGGAAAATACACCGGCAAGATAATATCCCTGGACTTCCAGGACGCCGACATAGTTCCCATTTTCAGGTTCATAGGCGACATTAGCGGCTACAACGTGGTCGTGCACCCCACCGTAAGCGGCACCGTCACCCTCAAGCTCGACAACGTGCCCTGGGACCAGGCCCTTGACATAATACTCAACCTCTACGGGCTTGAGAAGCAGGTGGAGGGCAACATAATGACCATCGCCCCGACGGCTGTCTTCGACAAGCTGGCGAAGGAGAAAGCCCAGCGCCAGAACACCGAGGCCGTTGTGGCCGAACTGGTGCAGAAGGAAGTTAGGCTCAAGTACATAGAGGCCCAGAAGATGAGGTCGCTCATTGATGAGGCGAAGGTGCTGAGCCCCCGCGGCCGCATCATGGTCGACGAGAGGCGCAACATGCTGATCGTGAGGGACACGCCCCTTCAGCATCAGGAAATAAGGGACTTTATAGGACTGTGGGACATACCCGAACAGCGCCAGATGCAGGTCCTGATAGAGGCTAAGATAGTGGAGGCCAACGCCGACTCCGACATGGACCTCGGAATAAGATGGGGCGGCACTTTTGATCAGGATGGCGACGACTTCTCGGGCGATTTCTCGGTCAACACCCCGCCCCTGGCGGCCGGGGCGGCGGCGACGGTGCCAGGCGGAGCCGTCAACCTCCTGATAGGCACCGCCGACACCCTGCAGGTGAACCTATCCCTGGAGGCCCTGGAGACGGCGGGCGAGCTGAGGAAGCTCTCGAACCCCAGGATACTCACCCTGGAGGGGCAGGCCGCAAGCATCCAGCAGGGCGCGCAGATCCCCGTCCAGACGACGACCGCCGAGGGCTCCACCACGGAGTTCAAGAACGCCAACCTCTCGCTTAACGTGATTCCCACCGTAAAGCCCGGGGGGGTGCTTCAGCTTCAGATACAGGCCAATAACGACACCCCCCAGGTCACTCCCGGCGGCGAGACGGGCATCAACACCCAGAGCATCACCACCACGGCCCTCGTCAAGGACGGCGAGACGCTGGTCATAGGCGGCATATACACCAATTCGGAAGATTCGCGGGACACCGGAATCCCCGGACTCAGGAAGATACCGATACTGGGCTGGCTCTTCGGAGTCAAGTCCGTGAGCGTGGAAACGACGGAGCTATTGATACTTATAACGCCAAAGATTCTCGCCTCCTCCCAATAGGTTCGCTGGACGTGTGCTCCCCCTTGGGCCGCAGGCTTGAGCCTGCGGCCTCTTTCTTTCCCGCCGGCGAACATTTGAAAATTGGC
>JARRNG010000071.1:4377-13057 GCA_037385265.1 Nitrospirota bacterium | reverse complement strand
TTCCGAAGACGAGGGCGACCTTTCCCCCGAGGTCGGCGTCGAAGATAGAGAGTTCTGCCTCAAGGGAAGTTACGACCAGCCTGTAGCCCATCCCGCGAAGCTCCCCCGGCAGGGCCTTTCGCCCGGCATGGACGATGGGGATGTTGAAGACGCTCCCCGATGAGGCCCTGAGGGCCTTCTGGCTGAAGGCGTCGCATGTTCCCTCAAGGACAATTACTGCCGAGGCCCCGGCGGCGTCTGCCGTGCGAATGACGGTCCCGGCGTTCCCCGGGTCCCTCACTCCGTCGAGGACGACCACCGGGCGAGCGGGCTCTATCGAGCGGAGCTCTCTGGGTGCGAGAGAGACGACGGCCAGGACGCCCTGGGGCGTCTCGGTGCTTGCGAGCTTCTCAAGCACCCTTTCCGTTATCTCGAAGACCTCCGCCCCCGAGCGGGCAAGCCGGCCGAGGAGGCCGCGGGGGGCCTTGAAGTTATCGACCACGAAGACCTGCCTTATCCCGGCTCGGGCCGAGAGGGCGGACTCAATCAAGTGGGGCCCCTCGACCATGAACTCATCGCTTCCGCCGCGACGCTCGCGGGCCTCCACCGCACGCTTCACGGCGGGGTTCCGGGGGCTCTCTATCCTTTTGGGCCTCATACGCGCCAGATTATACCACAGCCGCATCTATGCATTTAATTTATTTATTAGTGGGTTATTAACATGGGCAGGTTGACGGGGGGGTCGGCGCTATGATAACTTTTAAGGTTGTTTTTGCGTCATTTTTTCTGGAAGACTGAGATTTTCCGAACATACTTTTCGAACATAAATGGAGGATAAAGATGCTTAAGCGCTATCTGCTGGCTCCGGGGCCCACGCCGGTTCCCCCCGAGGTGCTCCTGAGCATGGCCATGCCCATAATTCACCACCGCTCCCCCGACTTCGTGCCGATACTGGAGTCGGCCAAGGAGGGCCTCAAGTGGCTCTACCAGACGGCAAACGACGTCCTCATCCTCTCCTCAAGCGGCACGGGCGGCATGGTGGGGGCCGTGAACAACTTCTTCAGCGCCGGCGAGAAGGCCCTCGTCGTAAACGGCGGCAAGTTCGGCGAGCGCTGGACGAAGATATGCCGAAGCTATGGCATCGAGGTGAACGAGATAGAGGTCGAGTGGGGCCATCCGGTGGACCCGGAGGAGATAAGAAGGCGCCTCGACGCCGACCCCTCCATAAGCGGGGTCTTCGTGCAGGCCTCGGAGACCTCCACGGGCGTCTACCACGACGTCAAGGCCGTGGCCGACGTCTGCCGGGGGCGCGAAAACGTCCTCCTCGTGGTGGACGCCATAAGCGCCCTCGTGGCCCACGACATAAAGACCGACGAATGGGGCATAGACGTCATGGTGGCGGGCTCCCAGAAGGGGCTCATGATACCTCCCGGCCTGGCCTTCGTGAGCGTGAGCGAAAAGGCCTGGTCCAAGGAGACCAAGGGCTCGCCGCGGTTCTACTTCAATTTCAAGAAGGAGCGCGAAAGCCTGAAGAAGAACCAGACGGCCTTTTCATCCTCCGTCACCCTGGTCATCGCCCTCAACGAGGCCCTTAAGCTCCTGAGGGCCGAGGGGCTCGAAAACATCTTCGCCCGGCACGCCAGGCTTGCCCGGGCCACGCGCGAGGCCGTCAAGGCCCTGGGCCTGGGCCTCTACGCCAAGTCCTCGCCCTCAAACGCCCTCACCGCCGTGGAGGCCCCGGAGGGGCTCGACGGGCAGGAGATATACAAGGCCATGAGGGAGCGATACGGCATAACCGGAGCGGGGGGGCAGGACCGGGCGAGGGGGAAGATATTCAGGATCGCCCACCTGGGCTACGCCGACACCTTCGACGTGATAACGGCCATATCTGGGCTGGAGATGGTCCTCCGGTCCATGGGCCACAAGATAAAGCTCGGCTCCGGCGTCGGCGCCGCCGAGGAAGTTCTCATGAGGCAATAGGATGAAGGTGCTCGTAAGCGATAACCTCTCCGAAAAGGGGGTCTCGATACTAAAGAAGGCCGGCCTGCACGTAGACGTAAAGACGGGCATGTCGCCCGAGGAGCTCAAGGGCGTAATCGGCGAATACAACGGCATAGTCATTAGGAGCGCCACCAAGCTCACGGCCGACATCCTCGATGCGGCCGAGAACCTAAAGGTCATCGGCCGGGCCGGAAGCGGCCTGGACAACGTGGACAAGGCCGCAGCCTCGAAGAAGGGCATAGTGGTCATGAACACCCCCGGAGGAAACACCATAACCACGGCGGAGCACACGGTGTCGCTGATGCTCTCGCTGGCCCGCCGTATCCCTCAGGCCACGGCCTCGATGAAGGAGGGCAAGTGGGAGAAGAAGAAGTTCACGGGCGTGGAGCTCTTCAACAAGACCCTCGGCGTGGTGGGCATAGGCGCCATAGGGAGCGAGGTGGCCAAGCGCGCCCGGGGGCTGGAGATGAACGTCATCGCCTACGACCCCTTCCTGAGCGACGAGAAGGCCCGCGCCATAGGGGTGGAGAAGGTGTCGCTGGAGGAGCTCTTCAGGCGCTCTGACTTCATCACCTTCCACACGCCCCTCACCCAGGAGACCAGGAACATCGTCAACAGGGAGAGCATAAAGCTCATGAAGGACGGCGTGAGGATAATCAACTGCTCCAGGGGCGGCATAGTGAACGAGGCGGACCTCTACGAAGCCCTGGAAAGCGGCAAGGTCGCCGGGGCCGCCCTGGACGTCTTCGAGAAGGAGCCGCCGGAGGACTTCACCCTGGCCAGGCACCCCAACGTCATCTGCACCCCCCACCTGGGGGCGGCGACGGGCGAGGCGCAGGAGAACGTGGCCGTGGCCGTGGCCGAGCAGATAGTGGACTACCTCCTACAGGGCACGATAAGGAACGCCGTGAACTTCCCCTCCATCCCGCCCGACCAGATGCCGACGCTGAGCCCCTACATCACCCTTGCCGAGAGGCTCGGGAGCTTCGCCTCCCAGGTCTCCGAGGGCGGAATCACGGAGGTGTCGGTGGAATACAGGGGCGAGGCCGCCGACCTTAACACCGAGCCCGTGACCATAGCGGCCGTGAAGGGGCTCCTGACCCCGATACTGGAGGAGACCGTGAACTTCGTGAACGCCCCCTTCATAGCGAAGGAAAGGGGCATAGAGGTCAAGGAGGTGAAGTCCGCCGAGGCCGGCGACTACCAGACGCTGGTGTCCATCAGGATAAGGGCCGGCGGGGCGGAGCGGAGCGTCTCGGGCACGCTCTTCCACCGCAGGAACCCCCGCATAGTGGAGGTGGACGGCTTCCCGGTGGAGATAATCCCCGAAGGCACGCTCCTTCTGATGTTCAACAACGACAAGCCAGGCGTAATAGGGAACATAGGGGCCTTCCTCGGCAACAGCGGCATCAACATAGCCAGGATGCACTTCGGCCGCGAGACGGCCGGCGGGCGGGCCATCTCGGTGGTGAGCATCGACGCCCCCGTCACCCAGGAGCAGGCCGAGGAGATACGGAAGCTCCCGAACATACTCTACGTCAGACAGGTCTTCCTCTAATCCAAGGGAAAGCGAGCAAGTTATGCCATCGGTACTTATAGTGGGAACACAGTGGGGTGACGAGGGGAAGGGAAAGCTCGTTGACTACCTGACGGACTCGGCGCAGGTGGTGGCCCGGTACCAGGGTGGACACAACGCCGGGCACACCGTGGTCATAAACAACAAGCAGTTCATACTCCACCTCCTGCCCTCTGGCATCCTGAGGGGCGACAAGCTCTCGGTAATCGGAAACGGCACCGTCGTGGACCCGGGCTGCCTCCTTGATGAGATGGACGCCCTGAGGGCCGAGGGCATAAATGTGGGCGAAAACCTCCTCCTTTCCAAGCGGGCGCACCTCATCATGCCCTACCACCTGGCCCTGGAGAAGGCGGCCGAGGAGAGGCTGGGCGCAAAGGCCATAGGCACGACTCTCAAGGGCATCGGACCCGCCTACACCGACAAGGCCCAGAGGACGGGCCTCAGGGTGGTGGACCTCCTCCACCCCAAGACCTTCAGGGAGAGGCTGGAGAAGAACCTGGAGCAGAAGAACGAGATACTCGAAAAGATATACGGCGTCGAGCCCCTCGGGGCCGACCCCATATTCGACGAATACATGGGCCACGCCGAGAGGCTTCGCCCCCACATCGCCGACACCGACGTTGCCGTTAACGGGGCCCTGAGGGAGGGGAAGAACGTGCTCTTCGAGGGAGCCCAGGGCACCCTCCTGGACATAGACCACGGCACCTACCCCTACGTTACCTCCTCCAGCGCCTCCGCCGGGGGCTTATGCACGGGCCTGGGAGTGCCTCCCACCCGGGTCGACAGGATTGTCGGCGTGGTGAAGGCCTACACCACCCGCGTCGGCGGCGGCCCCTTCCCCACGGAGATACACGGCCCCCTCGGGGCGGAGCTCCAGAAAAAGGGCGGGGAGTTCGGCGCCACCACCGGGAGGCCCCGCCGCTGCGGCTGGCTCGACATGGTGGCCCTCCGCCACTCGGCCATGGTGAACGGCCTCACCGGCATCGCCATAACCAAGCTCGACATCCTCGACGGCCAGAAGGAGATAGAGATCTGCACCTCCTACGAATGCGACGGCGAGATCCTGGACGTCTTTCCCGCCGACGCCGCGGTCCTGGAGAGGTGCAAGCCCCGCTACGAGAGCTTCCCAGGCTGGGGGGAAAGCACCGTGGGCCTCACCAGCTACGACGACCTCCCGGATAACGCGAGGAAGTACCTGAAGGTCATCGAGGAGATGCTCGGCGTCGCGGTGAGCTTGATATCCACGGGTCCCAGGCGCGAGGAGCTCATACTCGTAAAAGAGCAGTTCTGAGAAGCCTACGCGGAACCCCAGCTGTTGTCAGTTTCATTCCTCATGTAATAGAATACGGGGCAGCTTATGGCCAGGAGAAAGAGGGCAGAACGCTTCACCAAGAGGCTGTCGGCGGAGTTCGCGGGGGCCGGCGAGACCTTCAGGGGGTTCGTAAGCAACGTTTCCGAGACGGGCCTCTTCATCCGCACCCGCCAGAGCTTCCGGGAGGGCTCGCCCCTGGACATCAGGATAACACTCCCGGACGGCAGGTTCTCAAGCGTGAGGGGCGTCGTCAGGAGGGCCGTGACCATGGAGCTCGGACACTCTGCGAAAAACGGCATGGGCATCGAGATCACTCATATGGACGAAAATTACGCGGACTTCCTGCTTGGTTTCGGCGCCTTCGAGGGCGAGGAGAGCCACCAGGACAGGGGCCCCTGGGTGACGGTGCATCGCTGCCCGGACTGCGGCGCGGGAAACAGGTCCCCGGCCGGAAGGGCCCCCGCGGTGACGAAGTGCCGGAAGTGCGGCGCTCCGCTGTCTGCGGGGGAAGGCGGCGGGCCCGAGGGGGAGGCGCCGGGCGGGGAGGTCATCATAATACCCTGCGCGGCCTGCGGCTTGAGGAACAGGGTGGATTCCGGCAAGCTCCATCTGGGGCCGAGGTGTGGCGGGTGCGGGGAACCGCTTCCGACAGGATAGCCGCCGCGCTACTGAACCTCGTGTACCCCACGCGGTGTCCGGAGTGCGGGGGGCCCTCCGACGGCCTGCGCACCGCGCCGGTATGCGTCTCCTGTTTTCACTCTATTGAGCGCTACCACGGCCCCGCCTGCGCCGTGTGCTTCGAGCCCCTGGCATCCGAGCACGCCTCCACCTGCGGCGGGTGCCTCGCGAAGCCCCCGCCCTTCAGCCGCCTGATGAGCTACGGCCTCCACGAGGGCGCGCTCAAGCGGGCGGTGAACCTCCTCAAGTTCCACTCCGCCAGGGGGATGGCAAGGGAACTTGGCGCCCTCGTGGCTTCGATGGAGCTGCCCAGGGCGGATTTCATCGTTCCCGTTCCCCTCAGCCCCCGTGGGCTCAGAGAGAGGGGCTTCAACCAGACCCTTCTCATCGCCAGGGCCCTCTCCCGGAAGACGGGCGTGCCGGTTCGCATGGGGCTTCTCGTCAAGGCCAAGGACACCCCTCCCCAGGTGGGCCTCCCGGCGAAGGCGAGGCTCAGGAATGTCCGGGGCGCCTTCGGCACGGCGGCGGGGCTCGGCGGCCAGAGGGTCCTCCTCCTGGACGACGTGGTCACCACCACCGCCACCGTGAGGGAGTGCGCGAAGGCGCTCCTTAAGGCCGGGGCGGGCGAGGTGTCGGTCGTAAGCGTCTCAAGGGCGAGGGGAAGGTAGTCTGTTCTTCGCAGAAAACTCAGGGCCGGTTATTCGATGACCTCTTCCACCGCCCCGGACCAGACCTCGTAGCCCCTCTCGCTCACATGCACCCCGTCCTCCACGAGGCAGTCGCGCACGCCGGCCTCAAGAAAAAGCGAGTGGACGTCCAGGTAGCCCGCCCCCGTCTCGCGGGCCAGCTCTCTAATGTAGCCGTTTACGTGCCTTATCGTCTCGGGCGCGACCCATGGAAGGAGCGTTGGCAGGAGGCTGTGGACGTAGAGCCTCGCCCCGGGGAATTTCGATTTTATCCTATTAATGATTTCCCTGTACTCGGCGATGAAGCCCGTCTCCTCCATGGCCACGTTGTTGGCCCCGCTCATGATGAAGACATAGTCCGGGGCGGGCCAACTTTCGATCTCCCTTCCGAGCCTCGAAAGGAGGCCCTCCACTGTCTCCCCGGCGCGGCCCATGTTATGGACCCTGTGGGCCGGGAACCTGGCGGCCCAGTCGTAGAACTCCACGAGGGAGTCGCCTATGAATATCAGCTCCTTGGGCATGGGGTTATTTTAGCCCATGCGCGGGGGGCGATGTCACCACCTCTCACGAGATTCATGATTTAATTTTCTAAGGCGGCGCGGCGGGAAAACGGGGCGTCCCCGGCGTGATATAATCAGGGCCATGCACAACGGGAAGCCCCCCCACATCATGCCGCCCTTCGTCATCTACGGGATGCTCGCCCTGGGGCTCGTCTCGGCCTTCGCCTTCAGGGTGATAATCGTCCTTGAGCGGGTGGAGCCGGCCTGGGTGCGCCCGGCCTGGTACGTGGGCGCCGGGGGCTACGTCTTCTTCTTTTTCTACCGCTTCAGGATATCGCGGAAGCGGAAGAACACCATAAGGCGAAACAGGCTCATAGAGAAGGTGCGCTCCGAGGAGTGCCTGAGGGGCGAGGACAGGGACCTGGTGCTCTACCTCCTGAACTCGCTAAAGTCCTCCAAGGAGGACATAAACTACGCCGTGATATTCCTGCTCTCGGTGATAGCCATAGCCGCGGACTTCTGGCTCTGGCTCATGGAGCGGGGGGCCGCCCCCGGGGGGCCAGCCTCACCCTGACCATCCCCCGCACGGAGTTAGTAAGATAAACCTCGTCGGCGCCGTAGAGGTCATCGAGCGTGAGGACCTCCTGCCTGCACCCGGGGTGCCCGGAAAGAAATTTCCTCCGGAAGACCCCGGGGAGGAGACCGCATTCCACCGGCGGGGTGCGGAAGACCCCGCCCTTCTTTACGAAGACGTTCGATATCGCCCCCTCGGTGACCTCGCCGCGCTCGTTTAGGAAGATGACATCGAAGAACCCCAGGGCGCTATGCTTCCGGTATTCGCAGTCGTAGAGGTCGCGGTTGGTGGTCTTGTGGTAGAGGAAGACGTCGCCGCTCGAGGTCCTCACGTCCGATACAGCGGCGGTCTGCTCCCCGAAGGGAGTCTCGGTGATCTCCTCGGCGCTCACCGTGCAGTCGCCCTCCCGCGAAAGAAGGAGCCTTACCCTGTAACGCCTTCCGCTTTCGAGCTCTCGCTCCGCTTCCACAAGGGCATTTCTCACCCCGGCCTCGTCGTAGTCGAAGTCGAAGTACCCGGCCGACTCACCCAGCCGGGCCAGGTGGAGCTTTAGCCGTTTGAACTCTCCGTCCCAGAGCATCGTCTCTATCAGGGAGAACTCCCGGTGCTCCCTCAGCAGGAACTCTGCCTTCAGGCGGCACTCCTCGTACTCGGCCCCGGGGTCGGAGTCGTACACGATGCCGCTTCCTACGCCCATCTCGCCTCTGCCTCGGTCTACGGCCACCGTGCGTATGGGGATGTTGAAGACCGCGTCGCCGCCGGGGGCGACGAAGCCTATGGCCCCCGTATAGACCCCCCGGGACGAGGCCTCGAGCTCCCGGATTATCTCCATTGCCCTTATCTTCGGCGCGCCGGTGACGGAGCCCGATGGGAAAAGGCTCCGGAATATGTCCACGAAGCCCACGCCATCCCTGAGCTCGGCCGTGACGGTGGAGGTCATCTGAAAGAGGGTCTGATATTTCTCCACCGTGAAAAGGTCCGCCACCCTCACGCTTCCCGCCCGGGATATCCTCCCCAGGTCGTTTCGCTCGAGGTCCACTATCATGAGGTTCTCGGCCCGGTTCTTCGCGTCTTCCCTCAAGGCGGCGGCCCGCCTGCGGTCCTCGCCGAGGGTCATGCCCCTTGCCATGGTACCCTTCATGGGCCTCGTGGAAATCCGTCCGCCCGTCCTCCTGAGGAAGAGCTCCGGCGAGACGGAGAGCACGTAGCTCTCGCCGCTCTTTATGAAGGCGCTGTAGGGGACCTCCTGCTTGCGCTTCAGGTCCTGGTAGAAGCTCAGGTAGCAGCCGTCGAACTCGAAGCGGTACTTGGTGGTGAAGTTCGCCTGGTAGATGTCGCCCGCCTCTATGTAGCGGCGGATGCGCTCCACCCTCC